>CAJXMZ010000134.1 GCA_913056315.1 uncultured Ectothiorhodospiraceae bacterium | reverse complement strand
GACCACCCACTGCTGACCTAATACTGGTCCGGTACGCGCAGGATTGGAACTGGCATACAAACCAATCGCGGGTGTGCCTGCTGCGATCGCCATATGCACTGGCCCCGAATCTGGGGCAAGCACCGCGCTCGAGCGTTGTATCAGTGCGAATAAGGTTTTTAAGTCAGTTTGACCGGTTAAATTGATAATTGATGCCGCCCCATCCGCTGAGCCCACCTGCGACTGACAGGCTTGCTCAAGCGCGCTCGCGTAGGCCTGCTCTTGCTCGCTATCACCCCCGGTAATGAGCACCTGCATTCCTTGCACTTGCAGCGCGTGCTGAGCAACAGCAATGGCATTAGCGATGGGCCAATTGCGGTAGTTGCGAAACCGCTGGCTACTACACGGACTAATCACCAACGTAGGGCGCTGTGGGTCAATAATCTGATCAACCCGATTTATGGCCTCAGGCGGTATAGGAATATCCCACCGCCAAACACGATCAGTAATGCCAAGCGGTTTGAGAAAATCAAAAAATCCATCAATCACATGCCCTGGCACAGCACCCGGAATACGGCGATTAATGAAAAGGCCATGACCATCACGCGAGCGCTGGTGATCAAAGCCGATACGCAGCGGTGCTTTAACGGCTCGCGCCGCCAGTCCGGCCCTCAAGGCCACTTGCATGAGCAAAAGTGCGTCAAACGAACGCCCCGTCAGTTGCCTTTGTAGGCCCCGCCGGCCACTGCGCTTGTCGTGGGCGATAACTTCTATACCATCTAGATCAGCAAACAGGGCTGACTCTGCACGTCCAGTCACCCAAGTGATTGGCGTCTCAGGGTAATGCGCTTGGAGCGTTCGCAGGACGGGCACAAGATTGCAGCAATCACCAATGGCTGACAGACGAAAGCAGCAAATTGAGCCCGGCGGGCGATCAGGAGTGAATGTGGGGTGACGCGGCATCTTAAAGTCCAGCAATCCGGGTCGGCATACTTTATCAGCCCCGACGCGCAGGCGCCGGATTGGCTTGAAAAAATCGCCTTCGACCCCGCTGAATTAGCGAGGGCTGGGCATATCCAAGGCCAAGCCAGTGGTCGCGCGCAGGCCTGGTTTTTTAGTCTTAACGACACCGCCATGGTACTTCGGCATTACCAGCGCGGCGGTCTACCCGCGCACTTTAGCGCTGATCGCTACCTTTGGCTTGGACTCACCCGCAGCCGACCTTGGCGCGAACTCAACGTACTCAATCGCCTGCGGGCACTCAACTTACCGGTTCCCTTGCCCCTTGGCGGGCGAGTGGAGCGAACCCAGTTTTTCTACACCGCCGATATTGTCACCGAGCAGATTCCAGCCAGCGCCACGTTGGCCGAGCGAATCACGCAAGGTTGGAACGACTGGGCGGCCCTTGGTCAACGATTACGTGATTTTCACGCCGTAGGTGCTGGGCATGCTGACCTTAACGTGCGCAACATCCTTATCGACGAGCAAGCCAAAATTTGGTTAATCGATTGGGATCGCGGCCATATGGGCGCAGGTCGCCAGCAACAAAAGACAAGCCTTAAGCGCTTGCGCCGCTCGCTTGCCCGCGAACCAGCACTCGATGCCGCCGCCCAAAAAGGTTGGCGTGCACTCGAACGGGCTTATCAGGCCTTTTGAATGCGATCGATCATCGCACTGGTTGACTCGCCATCAACAAAATCTAGCACTCGAACCTCGCCGCCTGCAGCCTTTACCGCGGCATAACCCGCAATACTTTCAGGCTGATAATCCCCGCCCTTTACCAAAACATCCGGGCATACCGCAGCGATTAAATCGGCTGGCGTATCCTCACTAAACGCAACCACCCAATCGACGTCGGCCAACGCCGCCAACACTTGCATGCGTTGCTCTAGAGGCATAACCGGACGGCTATCGCCTTTGAGTCGCTTAACCGACGCATCATCATTCACCGCGACAATAAGCCGATCACCCAATGCTCGCGCTTGCGCCAAATAGTGAACATGGCCGGCGTGCAACAAATCAAAACAACCATTGG
>CAJXMZ010000133.1 GCA_913056315.1 uncultured Ectothiorhodospiraceae bacterium | reverse complement strand
CGTTGTAGTCGGGGGTAATGCTTGGGGCAAAAGCTTTGTATAAGCCGTGAATACCCTCAATGGCCGCGCGTGGACCAAAAAAGCCCGCACCACCAATGGCCGCGGCGCGCAAACCGCATTGCGCAGCCCAACCGGCATGCAAGCGTTTGGTCCATGAACCATCACCTAGGTACTCAATAATGCCCGAGGCCATGCTGGCCGCATCACCAATGGTATCGGTTAGCTGCTTTTGGTCATAACCACGGGCAACACCCACGCCGACCGCGCTAGCGACGGTGCCCAACACCGAGGTGGGGTGGAAGCCTTGGGTATGGACGGCCTTTTTGGCCGTTGCGCCCAATCGGCACATGACCTCAATGCCGGCGGCTAATCCGAGTGCAACCCGCTTGGCCGGCAGGTTGTACATTTCGCCAGCGGCAAACAAGGCCGGCACAATGACCACGCCTGAGTGTACTGGGCAGCCCTCGTAGGTGTTGTCGAAGTCCTCTCCATGGGCGGTGGTGCCATTAATGAGTGCTGCATCATAACCGCTGCGGGTTTCGCTGGCGCCGAAGACCGCGCACTGCCCCGGGGTGTCTGAAGCCTCACGGATGGCCCGCCCGTAGTCGGTGTCGGTTGAAGCAATCGACAAAGCGACCGTATCGATAACGGTTTCGCTGACAGCCACCTTGACCGCCTCGGGGACAGCGTCGGGCGTTAGCTGACTTGCCCAAGTGGCCAGTTGAACTGACTGGGTTATTTCACTCACTCCGTTGTGTGATTTGCCGTGCATTGGTCCGCCTTTATTATTAATTTAACGATTTAATTAGCGATTAAACTGACTGAGTTTAGACAGATCAGAATGATTGGGTAGGACTTGGAGATAATCAAAAAGTGCATCGCCTAAAGGCGCATCCCATCCACCATATTGAATATTGGCATTATATTTTTGGCGTAATTCTGTACTGCTCAATGGTTCGTTTTTTCCGCCTCGCATCCACGGCCGATCAATAGCGATACTTTCGCCATTTTTAAGTTGCACACGAATGTGCCCACTATAATTGCGTGGATACTCGTTATTCGGATCAATTTCGTAATTAATTTTGCTTGCTAAATCGATTAATTTTGGATCCGTGGCCCGCTCATCGGTAAATTGACTTAACCCAGCATCACCGTCATAAAATCCCACGGCCATGCAATAGGGCATGCTGAACTTTGCAGCATAGCCAGATGGTGGCTGTTGTTTGTTGCCGAGCGGCTCCCACAAGCGATGCACTAAGCCCTCGCCGGTTGGGCACAGAATGCGTTCTATGTCTTCGGCTGATACACCGCGCTCAGCGAGTTCGATCATGCAGTCGATGTAGGGATGAATCATGGTTCCGCAGGCATAGGGCTTAAAGGCAATTCGACTCATGTAGAAGTCCTCGCCAAGGCCGTCAATCAAGTGACTGTAGTCGGGGGTAGCCGTGGGCGCGAAGGCTTTAAAAAAGCTATGCCCGCCTTCAAGAATGGTCCGCGGTGCAAAAAAACCTTGTCGGGCGATTAACGCCGCTTGCAGTCCTGACTGCGCAGCCCACCCCGGATGGATGCGTTTGGTCCATGCGCCATCGGTTAGAAATTCGATAATGCCTGAGGAAAAACTACCGGCGACGCCCATCGCCATTGATAAACGCTGTGCGTCGAGAGACAGCGCGGTGCCAACGCCCATGGCTGAGCCAAGCGCGCCGATCACTCCCACCGGGTGAAAGCAGGCCTTGTGCATATAGCCCGCAGCCACATGGTTGAGGCGACAGACCGCTTCCATGCCAGCGATGATGCCGGTAACAACCCGCTCACCGCTTAATTGATAACGCTGCCCAGCGGCCAGGACCGCGGGCAGCACCATGGCACCTACTCGAATGGGGGCGCCTTCTAAGGTGTCGTCAAAATCCTCGCCATGCGTGGCCGTGCCGTTAATTAAGGCTGCACTGGCGGCGTTAAAACCCCGTGCGTGCCCGATTGCGGTGCATGGCCCTTCATCATCACACGCCCCAATGAGTTGTCCGATGTAGGCGGTTTGGCGAGCGGCGACGCATAT
>CAJXMZ010000132.1 GCA_913056315.1 uncultured Ectothiorhodospiraceae bacterium | reverse complement strand
TTCTGGCGCCAGCCAATACCGCACAACCTGACTGGATGGGCGCTTTTGCGGTGACCACTGGCATTGGCATTGATGAACCCGTGGCCCGCTTCGAAGCCGATAACGATGACTACAGCGCGATTATGGTCAAAGCCCTCGCGGATCGCCTAGCCGAGGCGTTTGCGGAAATGCTCCACCAAAAAGTCCGACGCGAATACTGGGGTTACCGGGCCGATGAAACCCTCGATAACGCGGCACTTATTGCTGAGCGCTACGAAGGCATTCGACCAGCCCCTGGCTATCCGGCCTGTCCCGATCACACCGAGAAAGACAGCCTTTGGGCATTGCTCGACGTCGAGGCAGCCACTGGGCTTAAATTGACCGAAAGCCGGGCGATGTACCCAACGGCGGCTGTGTCCGGATGGTATTTCGGTCACCCAGACAGTCGGTACTTTGGCTTAGGGCGCATTTACCGTGATCAGGTAGAGGACTATGCCAAGCGCAAAGGCCTGCCCATTCGCGACATTGAGCGCTGGCTTTCACCCAACTTGGGTTATGAGCCCGAAGAGCGCTAGTTGGCATAGCGCGATTACCTCGGGCACACTCGCGCGGCAAGTAAGAACACAAAGGATTTGCCACTGATGACACCGCAAAACCACCGATTAATGGCTTTCATTGCCGCCCTCGTCCTAGCGATCACTAGCACAACCAGCTGGGCGCAAACCACTGACGGCGAAGCCGCACTACAACAGCCGCAGGCCGACATCAGCGCCGAGTATGAAGACTGGGTTGTGCGCTGCCAGCCGGCTTCGGATGAAGCATTTGGCGCGGGTGAGTTATGCGAGATGTATCAGCAAGTCAGCGAGCAAAATAGCCAGCAAACGGTCCTCGAGGTCGTTATTGGTTATCCGCAGGGCGCAGACCAACCGATTGCGTTATTCAACTTACCACTTGGCATACGCTTACCACCCGGCGTTGCGCTCAGCGTTGATAGCAACGACGCCCTGAATTTTCCTATCCAAATTTGTTTGCGCAGTGGCTGTCGAGCCAATATCGCACTCAGCGAAGATCTGACCAACCAATTGCAAGCGGGTAACCAAGCCCAACTCACCGTCGCCGACCCGCAAGGCCGCGAAATACAACTGCCCCTATCGCTGCTGGGCTTCTCGGCCGCACTCAGCGATGTACAAGCCTCGGTCAACTAATGCGCCGGGGGCGCGTACTTCGTGAGCTGGCGTCACTAAACTGTCATTGAACCAAGGCATCCTGCGCGTATGCTCAGACTGCTTGTTGACGCACTAGGTCTGATTGCCTCGGGATTCACCCCCACCGCTCAGCCGCTCACCCAACGCCGCCTGCGACATGGGCTGGTGTCAGTGGGCGCCGCCTTGGCACTGCCTTTTGCACTGGCCTACTACTGGCTTGGCTTAGGCCTAGATGAAATTATCTTTCGCGGCTATCGACGCGTAAGCGTTAAACAACCGGTGTTTATTTTAGGCGTGCCACGCAGCGGCACCACCGCGTTGCATGAAGCCCTTGCCCAAGATCAGCAGTTCACCACGCAACGCACATGGGAATGCCTCCTAGCTCCATCCATCACCCACCGCTGGTGCTGGCATAAGCTTGCGCAAGTCGACCGGTGGTGCGGCGCCCCGCTGCGCCGCAGCGCAGGTTGGATTAATCAGCGTTGGCTGACTTCGCTCACTCAGGCACACCCGTTAAGCGCGACTGCCCCTGAAGAGGACTATCTTGCGCTTTTGCCCTATTTATCAGCATTTATCTTAGTGGTGGTCTTTCCACACTCAGCGCGTTTATGGCGCCTTGGTCGCGGCGATACCGCCTTGCCACCGGCAGCGCGCGAGCGACTAATGCGCCAATATCGTGCCAGCATTCAGCGCCATCTCTACTATCACGGGCAACACCACACCTATTTGGCCAAAAACGCCAGCTTTGCGGTGTTTAGCAACTCACTCGCCGAGACATTCCCGGATGCCCGCATTATCGCCTGCCTGCGCGAACCTGAGCGCGTTGTGTCGTCACAGATTGCCAGCATCGAGCCAGCCCTCCAGGCGCTCCATGGTCAC
>CAJXMZ010000131.1 GCA_913056315.1 uncultured Ectothiorhodospiraceae bacterium | reverse complement strand
CCACCTGCACCGTGGTGGCGGTGTTGGCCAACGTAATCATCCAGGCCACCGGGTAGCGCGAGCCGGTTTGCGGGCTTTGCCAAAACCGCGTGGGCTCAAGGCTAAAGTCTTCGGCGCTTAACACCTGTGACTCGCCCGCGCGGCTAACAATGATGCCGGCTGAATTCGGGTCGGTGGCCCCGTTATTGCGGCGTAGGCGATACACCATAATGTCCCGACCATCATCGAGCTGCAGCGCAAACCAGTCCCACCCTTGTTGGTTGGCATCAAGCGCGCTGGTGCTCCATTCACGATCCAGCCAAGCGCTGCCGGTAACTTTTAACTCGCGCTCATCCCACGCGATATCGCCCGCGGCCGATAATCGGGTATAGGAATAGTAACGCGAGGCATTGGCGGGGTTCGCGCCCTTGCGGCTATATCCACGATCGCCTTGTAAGACATGCGCTTTGTCAGCGCTCAAACGCAGCGACAAGGCCATATCATTGCTCGGGTCATTGGCCTGAAGGGTTAACGGAAATAACGTTTGCTCGCGCTCGCTTTCAATACGCCAGTCATCCAGCCACACCCGAACAGGGTGAGTCGTCGCACCCGCCAGCCCTAACGCGCCACGCTGATAACGCTCGCTTGCCCGATGGCTTTGGCCATTAATATCGGTGATCGCAAAATGCCCCATCCACACTTGCCGAGCCGCCCAATCCGAGGCGCGCTCAGATGGCTTAGGCGCGAGTGCTGAGCGAAACAAAGTCAGCTGAAAACCATAGTCATCACCCTGCTCGCTGCGCAAATTGCCCGTGAAATACCACCACTCAGTGCGATAGTCGGGATGAGCACCATGATCGGTAGGGAAGTCGAGCGGTTTGGGCCCTGTGACCCGGGCAAATTGGTTGGCATCAGCGCTCGGGCCCATGACTTCGGCTAAATTTTGCGGCTGCGCCACGGGCTTGCCGGGCTGATCTAAAAACCACCAACCCCCCATCCCAGCAGCGATGACGGCAACCGCCGCCAGCACGATCAATAAGTTTGCTCGTTGCATTACTCGCCCTTTAATCCTTGCGCCGGTGATAAACGCGCCGCCCGCCAAGCTGGAATAATCGCCGCCAATAAGGCAGCAACCACCGCCAGCACCACGCCTTCAATCAGTGGGCTTGCGTGCAGCTCAAACCCCATACTCCAACCATAGGCACGGCGGTTAATCACGAACACTAATAAGCCAGCCAACGCGATACCCAGTGGAATCGACCAAAGCCCGGCCACTAGACCAAGCAATCCGCTTTGCCCGCCGACTACCCCAGCCAGCCCTTGGCGACTCAGCCCCATGGCGCGCAGCACAGCAAACTCCCGCAAGCGGTCTAAGTGCAAAGCCATAAGCGCACTGACAACGCCCACAAACGCAACCAGTCCAGCCAACCAGCGCAAAACTTCGGTGATGGCGAAGGTGCGATCAAAAATAATGAGCGATTGCTCAAAGACCGCAGCGTTGTCGGTTACCCGCGCGCCCGCGACCCCAGCAACGGCCGTCTCAAGCTGATCGCGCATTGCCTCGCGCGAGCCGCCAGCCTGCCTATGCACCCCGATACCGGCGATGGCCGTGTCGTCATAGAGACGCTCATAAAGTGACCGGCGCATTAACACCACGCCGGTGGGACTGGCGTAATCACGATAAATACCCGCAATCGTAAACGCAGGTCGATCACCACCGGCCGGCAGTGTTAACTGATCCCCCACGGCTAAATCCCGGCGCACCGCAAAGGGCTCACTAATAAGCACCGCCGGGGTATTGCGCCAAGCCTGCAGCGCCTGATCACGATGACCGCTTTGAATATTGACCTCGGGCGGTTGGTCTGCCGGCAGGCCCAACGCCCAAATCTCAACCGGTCCATCCGCGGTTGGCAGCGAATACCACTGCGAGCGCGAGACAAAATCAATACTAGGAAGTTGAGCGATTTGTTCGGCATGCTGATCATTGAGCTTGGCGGCTGCCGTGACATAAAAATCCGCCGACAATGACCCTTCCAGCCAGTCAATCACGCTGCCACGAAAGCTCTCAATCATAACGGCCACGCCAATCACGGCCGCGACAGCCACCGATAGGGCGGCCACAGCAACG
>CAJXMZ010000130.1 GCA_913056315.1 uncultured Ectothiorhodospiraceae bacterium | reverse complement strand
TGGTTATCGATGGTTCGGTGCGCGGCCGGTGGGCCAACCTGACCGGCGCCCTTAGCCGCTAAGAGGACAGATTAGATGCAACTCAACCCCACCGAAATCAGTGACCTAATTAAGCAGCGTATCGAGAGCTTCGAGTCGGTTGCCGAGGCGCGTAACGAAGGCACCGTGGTCAGTGTGACCGACGGTATCGTTCGCGTGCACGGGCTTAGCGACGCGATGCAGGGCGAAATGCTTGAATTCCCCGGCGACACGTATGGGATGGCGCTTAACCTTGAGCGCGATTCCGTCGGCGCGGTGATTTTGGGTGACTACTCCCATCTCACCGAAGGCGACCGGGTCAAAACAACTGGCCGCATCTTGGAAGTGCCGATTGGTGAAGGCCTGCTAGGCCGCGTGGTTAACGCCCTGGGCGAGCCCATCGACGGTAAGGGCGAAATTAAGGCCGATGGCTCAGCGCCGGTCGAAAAGGTCGCCCCGGGTGTGATTGCCCGTCAGTCAGTTGACCAGCCGGTGCAGTCCGGCCTGAAGGCGATCGACTCCATGGTGCCGGTTGGCCGCGGGCAGCGTGAGCTGATCATTGGCGACCGCCAAACCGGTAAAACCGCCGTGGCGTTGGATGCCATCATTAACCAAAAAGGCACTGGCATTAAGTGTATCTACGTGGCGGTGGGCCAAAAGGCCTCCTCGATTGCCAACGTGGTTCGTAAGCTCGAAGAGCACGGTGCGCTGGATCACACCATTGTGGTGGCGGCGGCGGCGGCCGAATCGGCAGCGCTGCAGTTTATTGCGCCGTATGCCGGCTGCACGATGGGCGAATTCTTCCGCGACCGCGGCGAGGATGCGCTGATTATTTATGATGATTTGTCGAAGCAGGCCGTTGCCTATCGCCAAGTCTCTCTCTTGCTGCGTCGCCCGCCGGGCCGTGAGGCCTTCCCAGGTGACGTGTTCTACCTTCACTCGCGTTTGTTGGAGCGCGCAGCGCGCATTAACGAAGCCGAGGTCGAGCGTCTGACAAACGGCAAGGTCAAAGGCAAAACTGGTTCATTAACCGCGCTGCCCATTATTGAAACCCAAGCCGGCGACGTTTCAGCATTTGTGCCGACCAACGTCATCTCGATCACTGACGGTCAGATTTATCTGGAAACCGATTTGTTTAACGCGGGTATTCGCCCAGCGATTAACGCCGGTTTGTCCGTCTCGCGTGTGGGTGGTGCGGCACAGACCAAGATCATTAAAAAGCTGGGCGGTGGTATTCGTCTTGCCTTGGCTCAGTATCGCGAGCTTGCGGCGTTCTCGCAGTTTGCGTCGGATTTGGATGAGTCGACACGTAAACAGCTCGAGCGCGGTCAACGGGCTATGGAAGTGCTCAAGCAGGGCCAATACGCGCCGTTGTCAGTCGCATACATGGCCGTGTCGCTATTTGCGCTCAACGAAGGCTACCTCGATGCGCTTGAGCTCAAGCAGGTCAGTGACTTCGAGAACGCGATGCATCAGTACATGGCCAATAACTACGCCAAGCTGATCGACCAAATTAACACCGACGGTGACTACAACGACGACATCAAGGATCAGCTCACGAAAGCCCTTGATGACTTCAAAGCCACCGGTACTTGGTAGCGGCATAGGGATAGTCTAGGCATGTCCGGCGCAAAAGAAATTCGCACCCAAATTAAGAGTGTGAATAACACCCAAAAGATCACCACCGCCATGGAAATGGTGGCGGCGTCAAAAATGCGCGGTGCCCAGCAGCGGATGCAGGCGGCGTTGCCGTATGCCGATAAAATGCGCCAAGTTATTGGCCATTTGGCAGAGGCTAACCCGGAGTATCAGCACCCGTTTTTGGAGCGTCGCGATCATGTCGAGCGCGTTGGCTACATTATTGTCTCCAGCGATCGTGGCTTGTGTGGCGGCTTAAATAACAACCTATTTCGCTCGGTGATTAAGTCATTGCGCGATCATGAGCATGCTGGCCAAGAAGTAAGCCTGTGCACGATTGGCTCCAAAGCCATTCAGTTTTTCAGCCGTTTATCGGCTCCGGTTGTCGCCGAAGTCTCGCAATTGGGCGATACCCCCTCGCTGCAGGACCTAATCGGCACCGTTAAAGTCATGATGGACCAATACGCCAACGGTGAATTGGACC
>CAJXMZ010000129.1 GCA_913056315.1 uncultured Ectothiorhodospiraceae bacterium | reverse complement strand
AACTTCAGTAAGCCGCCCCATCCCGCCGAGAGCGGCTGCATTCGCGGAGGGCCCAGCCACTTATGCCTCGACCTTGCCGCCGGCCTTTTTAATGGCCGCCGCCGCGCCTTTGGTTGCCCCAACGCCCTGCAGTGTAACTGCCCGATCAACTGCGCCGGACAAAATGACTTTGGCCGAACGCGCGTTACGCGCAATCAAACCGGCAGCACGCAGGCTGTCTAAAGAGACCACGTCGCCTTCGACCTGAGCGAGCTCGGATAACCGAATCTCAGCCGCGTACAGGCTCTTGCGCGAGCGAAAGCCCACTTTGGGCACACGACGCTGGAGTGGCATCTGACCACCCTCAAAGCCGACCTTGTGAAAGCCACCGCTACGCGATTTCTGGCCTTTGTGACCGCGGCCGGCGGTTTTACCCGAACCGGATCCTGCGCCACGTCCTACCCGATCGGCGTCTGGGCGCGAACCGGCGGCTGGGCGTAATGTGTTTAATCGCATGATTAGACCTCCTCAACCGAGAGCATGTAGGAGACCTTGTTGATCATCCCACGGTTCTCCGGGGTATCGATCACTGTCACCGTGTGGTGCATCCGGCGCAGCCCAAGTCCCGCGACGCAGGCCTTATGGCGTGCAACGCGGCCACAAAGGCTGCGAACGAGTGTCACGCGAAGCTGTTTTGCTTTAGCCATGTTCAGCCCTGAATCTCTTCAACAGTTTTGCCCCGCTTAGCCGCCACAAACTCCGGAGAGCTGTAAGCGCTCAGCGCGTTAATGGTGGCGCGTACGACGTTAACTGGGTTGCGTGAGCCGATGGCCTTGGCCAGCACATCCTGCACCCCAACCACTTCAAATACCGCGCGCATCGCACCACCGGCGATGATGCCGGTACCTTCCGAGGCTGGCTGCATAAACACCTTGCTCGAGCCATGGTAGGCCGTGAGTGCGTACTGCAACGTAGGCCCGTTAAGATTAACGGTGCGCATGTTTTGGCGCGCTTTTTCCATGGCCTTTTGAATGGCCAACGGCACTTCACGCGCCTTGCCATAACCAAAACCCACAGAACCTTCGCCATCACCCACGACGGTGAGTGCGGTAAAGCCAAATTGACGACCGCCTTTCACCACCTTGGCTACGCGGTTAATGGTGATGAGCTTCTCGCGAAGGCCCTCACCGCTGACATCGCTGCTCGCCATAGCCTATGTGCCTCTATTCAGAATTTGAGTCCGGCTTCGCGGGCCGCATCGGCAATTGCCTGCACCCGCCCGTGATATTTGAATCCGGAACGGTCGAAGGCGACCTCCGTGATTCCTGCCGCTGCTGCGCGCTCGGCGATTAACCGGCCGACCGCTTTTGCCGCATCGATGTTGCCCCCATTGGGCACTTCGACACGCACGTCTTTTTCCAACGTCGATGCCGCCACTAAAGTCTTGGCCGCATCGGCTGAAATGACTTGCGCGTAGGTATGGCGTGGCGTGCGGTGAATGGTTAACCGCACGTTGCCAAGCTCGCGCATTTTCGAACGAGCCTTGCGGGCCCGACGTTGTCTTGCTGTTCGCTTTTCCATCGCCACTACTTCTTCTTGGCTTCTTTCATAATGACCCGCTCGCCGGCATAGCGAACGCCCTTGCCTTTGTAAGGCTCGGGGGGCCGATAAGCGCGAATCTTTGCCGCCACTTCACCGACCTGCTGTTTATCAATACCGCGAATCACAATTTCTGTGTTCGACGGGGTCTCAACTTCAATGCCCTCAGGCACTGCATGCTCAACCGGATGGGAAAAACCGAGCGTCAGGTTGACCTTACGGCCCTGGGCCTGCGCGCGATAACCCACACCAACCAGTTGCAAGCGGCGCTCAAAGCCCTCGCTCACCCCAGTCACCATATTGTTGACCAACGCTCGGGTCGTGCCCGCCAGCGCAATGGCCTCCTGGCGCTCTTGGTTGGCGGCAAACGTTAACGTTTGCTCGGCCTGAGCGACATCCACCCAATCATGAATGGTGTGCTGAAGCTCGCCTTTGCTGCCCTTGACTGTGATCCCTCGGCTGTCATCGAGTTTAATCTCGACGCCGCTGGGAATCGCAACCGGACTGTTCGCTACTCTGGACATGTCGCGTTCGTCCTGTCGTTAGAACACTACGCAGAGGACTTCACCGCCCTGGCCGGCGTCACGCGCGGCTC
>CAJXMZ010000128.1 GCA_913056315.1 uncultured Ectothiorhodospiraceae bacterium | reverse complement strand
GAGCCACGGCATGCTTTTCCATAAACTCTGACATATCGATGCGCACCATGGCCTCTTCGGTATCAAACAAAAAGGTGGCCAGGGCTTTGCAAAGCTCGGTTTTACCCACGCCAGTGGGGCCTAAAAATAGGAACGAGCCGTTGGGCCGATTGGGGTCACTCAGCCCCGCGCGCGAGCGTCGAATGGCATCGGATACCGCTTTAACCGCCTCGGCCTGACCGATGACACGCTCACCAAGGCCGGCTTCCATTCGCAACAGCTTATCGCGCTCGCCTTCAAGCATTTTGGATACCGGAATACCGGTCCACTTTGAGACTACTTCGGCCACTTCTTCGTCAGTCACCGCGTTGCGTAGCAGCTGCATCTGCGGCTTGTCTTCGGTTTGACTGGCCGACTCGATTTGCTGCTCAAGCTCGGGGATGCGGCCGTACTGAAGCTCCGACATGCGGGTCAAATCCCCGGCACGACGCGCGGTCTCCAGCTCTTGGCGCGCTTGCTCAAGCGATTCTTTTAACCCCGTTGTGCCTTCAACCGCGGCTTTTTCGGCATTCCAAATCGCTTCCATCTCGTTGTATTCACGCTCGATATCGGCAATTTCATCTTCAAGCGTGGCCAAGCGTTTTTTCGATGCCTCATCAGTTTCTTTATTTAACGCCTCGCGCTCAATCTTAAGCTGGATTAAACGCCGCTCGAGCCGATCCATTGACTCGGGCTTAGAGTCAATTTCAATCCGAATTCGACTGGCCGCCTCATCAATTAAATCAATGGCCTTATCCGGTAGTTTCCGGTCGGTAATGTAGCGATGCGACAGCGTCGCCGCCGAGACAATCGCCGGGTCGGTAATCTCCACGCCGTGATGCACCTCATAGCGCTCTTTGAGCCCGCGCAAGATTGCTACCGTATCTTCAACGCTGGGCTCATCAACCAGTACTTTTTGAAAGCGCCGCTCAAGGGCGGCATCTTTTTCGATATTGGTGCGGTATTCATCCAGCGTCGTCGCGCCGATGCAGTGCAGCTCACCGCGCGCCAAGGCAGGCTTTAGCATATTGCCGGCATCCATTGAGCCTTCGGCCTTGCCGGCACCGACAATGGTGTGAATTTCATCGATAAATAGAATGATCTCGCCTTCTTGTTTGGCCAGATCCTTAAGTACGCCTTTCATGCGCTCTTCAAATTCACCGCGATACTTCGCACCGGCCACCATGGCGCCCATATCCAGCGATAGCACGCGCTTACTCTTGAGCGCCTCAGGCACCTCTTGATTGATAATGCGCAGAGCCAAACCCTCGACAATGGCGGTTTTGCCCACACCCGGCTCTCCAATGAGGACCGGGTTATTCTTGGTTCGCCGTTGGAGCACCTGAATCGTGCGCCGAATTTCCTCGTCACGACCAATCACTGGATCGAGCTTGCCCTGCTCGGCGCGCTCGGTCAGATCAATCGTGAACTTCTCAAGCGCCTGGCGCTGATCCTCGGCATTGGGGTCGTCAACACTCTCACCGCCGCGCGTGGCCTCGATAGCTTTGCTGAGCGCCTCATCGGTTGCACCCGCGTGTTTGAGTGCTTCACCTGCCTTCGTCTTGGCATCCTGCACGGCGGCCAGCAGAAAAAGCTCGCTTGAGATGTAGCTATCCCCGCGTTTTTGCGCGAGCTTATCGGTCAGGTTAAGCAACCGGTTGAGGTTATTGCTGACATGTACCTCGCCGCCGGTGCCAGACACCGTCGCCAGGCGATCAACCGCCTCACCAAGCTGCGAGCGCAGTAAATTGACGTTAACGCCGGCTTGCTGGAGCAAATGGCGCACGCCGCCCCCCTCTTGATCAAGCATGGCAAGCGTTAGGTGCTCAGCCTCGATCATTTGATGGTCGCGACCCACCGCCAGCGACTGCGCCTCGGCAATTGCCATCTGGAATTTGGTGGTCAGCTTGTCCATTCGCATGGGACAGACTCCTACGGTAATCGGTGAATTCGCTTACCGTTGGATATGGGGTCTGTCTGCGAATTTACAACACTACTGCCCGGATTCGGCCTCGGTCATAAATCCGAGCTGATCGATACCCGCTACCTGAGCATCCACCATCAGCGTGGCAATGCGCTCATAGGTCACCGACTTATCCGCCTCCAGCAGCAGCCTCGCATCCTCCTCTGCTGCGATCTGTGCAAAACGCGCCGCCAGCGCCGAAGCGGTAATGTCCTGATCATCGAATTTCATACTGCCATCGGCCAGCCGTGCGAGCCGATAAGGTG
>CAJXMZ010000127.1 GCA_913056315.1 uncultured Ectothiorhodospiraceae bacterium | reverse complement strand
TATAACTCTCGGCAAAGCCTACCGAGCCGCGGGCGATAATGCGGCTAATCATGCGTAGGGGTTTATGTAAATGCATGGTGCCGTTGATGCCGGGCTCAGCCCCTTGAATAACAAAGGCACGACCGCTTGGCAGGCTGCCGTCTAAGCGGCCGCGACGCAGCCGAGTAAACCAGCCCAACAAAACCTTAGCGCTGATCGGCAAAGCGGACGGCAGCTCGATGCGTGCCTCCCAAGTGCTGCTCATTAACTGATCTCCGTGTCAGGTGGCGTTGGTTTGCGGTGATAGCGTCCGCCCCGCAGCCAAATTTTAAGCGCCTGCCAGTGAATAGCGGCAATAACCTTTAAAGTCAGCAAGGGTACCGTGACGGCGACGCGCAGCAAGCCTAAATCGCCCCCGCGCCGCCGTTTGCCCGATTGCACAGCAACTAATGCTGGGCTTTCTGGGGTTTGGGTATCATGCCAATTAACGGTTATGCCATAGCGCTCATCGGGTGTCTGTAGCCGAAAGCGGTAATGTCCCTCACGCGGCAAAAATGGCGACACATGGAATTGTTTGATGGCTTGATCGCGCAGGCGTTCAGCCAACGGGTTGCCGTTATCATGGAGCAAATAACCATGCCATTCGCCAAAGGTGTTGCGCACCTCGCACAGCACGGCGCGCAAGCTGCCGTCGGCATGGCGGCAATACCAAACGGAAAGCGGGTTAAAGACATAGCCAAGTACCCGCGGGTAACACAATAGTTGGATGCGCCCGCCGGCAAGATCAATTCCAACATCGGCTAGCTTTTGATCAATCCACGAGCGCAACGCGCTGCCATCTTTGGGGCCATGGTCGTGATCATGCAGCGCGATGAGGTTAAAGCGGTTGTGCGCAAACAATCGGTGCGCGCGATCGGCTTGATCCAGTTGATCAATATCCACGAGCACACTAAAGACGCGATAGCGAAAGGTATAGCGCGGCGCGATGCGACGCTCGTGGAAAACCTCGCCCTGATAGATGCTGAGCGCCGGTGCAACGCTGCTCATGGCGTCGCGTTGGCTCCTAGGGGTGCCGGCGTAATGAGTGTATCAGGTTCGCTGGCGGGTATGTGATTAGTGGTCCAAGGCGGCGGTGCGCCCAAACGCTCCGCGACGCGCACGGCGCTAGCAAACGCATCTTCATGAAAGCCATAACCGTGGTAGCTGCCGCAATACCAAATGCGCTCATGTCCTTGAATGTCGGTCAGTGCGGTTTGAGCGCTCATGGCCGCGCGATCAAACACCGGGTGGTCGTAAGACTGCCGGTGAATCACCTGCGCAGGATCAGGCGCGCTGAGTGGATTGAGCGTGACAAAAATATCGCGATCAGTGGCCAATGGCTGCAGTCGATTCATCCAATACGTCACCGAAACCGGATCACTGCCGTCTATGCTTTTGGTGGTTAGGTGGTTCCAAGCTGACCATACCGCTCGGCGCTTGGGCATTAAGCTTGCGTCGGTATGCAAGTAAGCATCATTAGCCTGATAGCCAAAGGCGCCTAAGATTTGCTCCTCAGCTGCACTCGGTGCTTTTAGCGCGGCCAGTGTTTGGTCAGCGTGCGCGGCCATGACGACCTCATCAAACTCACCCAATGGCCCGGAGGGATTGGCTAGGCTTACGCCGTTCGCCTTGCGCTCGACCTGCGTGACTGGGGTCGCGGTGTGAATATGCTGAATGGCCTTTTGCATGCGTTGGATGTATTCGCGACTGCCCCCAATAACGGTCCGCCATTGCGGGCGATTGGCCAGCTGAATAAGCCCGTGGTTGGCAAAAAAGCGCAAAAACGAGCGCGCGGGAAAGCGCAGCATCACGTCTTGCGGGCATGACCAAATCGCTGCACTCATGGGCAATAGATAGTAGCGACGAAACGCCTCGCCTACACCGATTTCATCGAGCAATTCACCTAGACTTTGCTGATGACCTTCACCGTTTTCCAGGCGTCGATTGGCCTCGCGATTAAAGCGTAAAATATCGCGAACCATGCCCAAAAACCGCGGCCGCAGAATATTACGCCGCTGCGCAAACAAGGTCTTAATGCTGCTGCCCGCGTATTCCAAATTGATGTCGCTAGCGGCAAACGCAAATGACATTTCAGAATCTTGGGTGGGAAGGTTTAAGTGGCGAAACAATGCTGAGAGCTGCGGGTAATTGCGTTCGTTATAGACAATAAAGCCAGTATCCACCGGCACATCGCCGTTGGCCATTGGGCATACGACCGTATTGCTATGGCCACCGAGC
>CAJXMZ010000126.1 GCA_913056315.1 uncultured Ectothiorhodospiraceae bacterium | reverse complement strand
AATTTCAAAGTAACGGAGTGCCGCAGACCGGCGATGCGCGCAACGTCGATCCAGCAGATAATCGCGCCTCAAGTGGTGATGGGCCATTAGAGGACGTCCCACTGGTCATTGATCTGTCCGATCTTCGTGATGCTGATGGCGTTGGCAATCTCTCGTTGCAGTGGCAAGAACTTGATCAAACACGGGGTGTGTGGACTAAGATTGATGGCGCTACGTCGCAGGGCTTCACCCCGCGTCAGGTTCATGTCGGCAATCAATTGAGAGTAAGCGTTGAGTACATTGACGGCCGCGGTAACCTGGAGTCATTTGCGACTGCGCCAACACCGCCTGTGCGAAATGTGAATGATCTACCCAGTGGTGAGCTGCGTCTAGTTGGCCAGCAGCTGCAATATGAAACATTGCGTGCAGATACCAGCTCAGTTCGTGATGAGGACGGCGTGAGTACGTTGAACTACCAGTGGCAGATATCCAACGATGGTAGAACCTGGCAGCCTTATCGCAGCGATGATTGGTCCGGTGACACAGTAGTGCTTTCCCAAGCTGAGGTAGGCCGCTACGTGCGCGTTGTCATTAGCTACACGGACGGGTTCGGTGCGAGCGAGCGAATTAGGAGTGCGGCGAGCGATCCGATCAAAAATGTTAACGATCCGGTTCGTGGCGATATTGTGGTGCGTGGTGAGACGTTAGTCGGTGATACGGTGAGAGCGGATATCAGTGGGTTAAATGACCGTGATGGTATCGCCAATATCACGCTAATCTGGGAGGCGTCTCGTGATGGCAGAAGCTGGCAGCGTGCTGCCGAATCATCGGTTGGTGAACTGACACTGACCAATGGGGTTATTGATGCACAGATCCGCGTCCGAGCGGTGGTCGTCGATCGCTATGGCAATGAGGGCACGGTCATCTCAGGCAATGTTGGCCCAGTGGAAAGCGTCAATTCAGCGCCAACAGGAACCGTTCGGATCTTATCCGTCGACTGATATAATATCGGCTTAATTGAAGGCGCCAGCGCTGAAGGGCGACTGGCGCCTTTTTTATTTTGTTTTATATCAATAGGTTAGAAGACGTTCCTAATGTCTAATTTGCAGATCGCGGCGGAGTCCGATCGCCGCCGGACCTTTGCCATTATTTCTCACCCCGATGCGGGTAAAACAACGGTGACCGAAAAGCTGCTGTTATTTGGTGGCGCGATACAGTTAGCGGGCACGGTGAAGGGCCGAAAGTCCGATCGCCATGCCACCTCAGACTGGATGGCGCTCGAGCAAGAGCGCGGTATTTCGGTGACTTCATCGGTCATGCAGTTTCCCTACCAAGATCGTGTCGTGAATTTGCTCGATACCCCGGGCCATGAGGACTTTTCTGAAGACACCTATCGCACGCTGACAGCGGTGGATTCAGCCCTAATGGTGATTGATGCGGCCAAGGGGGTTGAGGAGCGCACCATTAAGCTCATGGAAGTTTGCCGTTTGCGCAAAACACCCATCATGACCTTTATGAATAAGCTCGACCGCGAAGGCCGCGACCCAATGGATCTCATGGATGAGGTTGAGCGCATCCTAAAAATTCGTTGCGCACCGGTGACCTGGCCGATTGGTATGGGTAAGCAGTTTCGTGGCGTATTTCATCTGCTCGATAACCGCGTTCATCTGTATGCCGCCCAGCACGGCGGCAGTATGCAAACCGGTGAGACGATTGAGGGCTTAGATAATCCACGGCTCGATGCGCTATTGGGCAGCCAAGCCGATGAGCTGCGCGCCGAGGTTGAGTTGGTCCAAGCAGCAGGCAACGCGTTTGATGTGGATGCCTATTTGGCGGGTGAGCTCACGCCGGTATTTTTTGGCTCGGCGATCAATAATTTTGGTTTGCAGGAGCTACTCGATCAGTTTGTGCAGTACGCACCATCACCACAGCCGCGTGAGACAGAAACCCGCGAAGTAGCCGCTGCCGAAGAGAAACTCACCGGGTTTGTGTTTAAAATTCAGGCCAATATGGATCCTAATCACCGCGATCGCATTGCCTTTATGCGGGTGTGCTCCGGGGCTTTCGAGCGCGGCATGAAGCTCAAGCACGTACGCTTGGGTAAGGACGTCAAAATTGCTAATGCGATCACCTTTCTAGCCTCAGATCGCGATCATGTGGAAACCGCCTACCCAGGCGATATTATTGGTTTGCACAACCACGGCACGATTCAAATTGGCGATACGTTTAGCCAAGGCGAGGCCTTGAAATTTGCTGGCATTCCCAATTTTGCGCCGGAGCTTTTTCGCCG
>CAJXMZ010000125.1 GCA_913056315.1 uncultured Ectothiorhodospiraceae bacterium | reverse complement strand
TGGACCCGGAAACCCGCCGCTTGCTGCAAGTGCGTATCGAGGATGTGGTGGGTGCGGATGACATCTTCACCACGCTCATGGGTGACCATGTCGAACCCCGGCGAGAGTTTATTGAGAAAAATGCTCTACAAGTCAGTAACTTAGACGTTTAGTCTAGCAATTATTGAGCTCTTGCATCGTTGATTCAATCCAAGCTTCAGTGGCCTCAATCACCTGTGCGGGCGTCTTGTCGTGCGTGGTAATGATCGGGCCAATTCGCACCTGAATCGTTCCGGGTCGAATGCGCAAGCCGCGGCGCGGCCAAAACCATCCCGCATTATGGGCAACCGGCGTTACGGTTGCCCCTGCCCGACAGGCCAATAGCGCGCCGCCCTGCTGATAGCGGCCTTGCTCACCAACAGCCACACGCGTGCCTTCTGGAAAGACCATAACCCAACGGCCTTGGCGCAGTTTTTGTTGGCCCTGATCAATGACATCGCGCAGGGCTTCACGCGCTGACTGACGATTAATGGCAATCGGCTCTAGGCGGCCGAGGCCCCAGCCGAAGACGGGAATTTTTAATAACTCGCGCTTTAAAACCCAAGTTTGCGGGTAAAACATGGGCAATAAGTTAAGGGTCTCCCAAGCACTTTGGTGTTTGGCCAAAATGACGCCCGGGGTTGTGGGGCGGTTCTCTAAACCCTGCACGTCAACGCGAATGCCGCCGATGATGCGCGCGAGCTGTTGCACAATCCAACACCACCGTGTGATCCACCAATAGCGATAGCGAAATGCTAAGGGAAAACTTGGCAAGCTAATAAGCGCCCATAAGATGACGGTGACGACTAGGGCGGCGTGAAAGCAAAGCCCGCGCACCAGGCTGCCTTTGGGCGGTGTGACAGCTGCCCTAGCCATTATTTGTGCCTGTCCCAAACTTGCCTGTCACAATTTCACTCGCCAGTTCGATGGCTAACAAGGCATCAACCGCGCTGGCCAGATCATCAAACACAGGTTGGTGGGCTGGTTGCGTGGCTTCGATGCTAGCGCCGTTGCCTGTGCGCACCAGCCAAGCGGGTATGCCTGCTGCAGCAGCGGCGGCTAAATCGCGTTGGCTATCGCCAATGAATAACGCGTCACTGGGTAAAACGTGCCTGTCCAATAGCGCTTGTCGGCACAGGCCCGGGGCAGGTTTGCGGCAATTGCATTGGGCATCGGGAGAATGTGGACAGGCATAGATACCAACGAGCTGGCCGCCGGCGCGATTGATTTGGTTAGTGAATTCGGTGTGAATGGCATTGAGCGTGTCAGGGCTTAAAAAACCGCGTCCAACCGCTGATTGGTTCGTGCAAACGGCAACGTCAATTGCGTTTGTGGACAGTCTTGCAATGGCCTCGATACTGCCGGGCAGCGGCTGAAAATCTTCAATGCTCAAAATGTAATTGGGCGAGTCGGCGTTAATCACCCCATCGCGATCCAGCAACACTAACCGCGGCCACATGGCCTTATGTGGACTCAGGCAGTGCGGAGACATCGGCAATGGCCAAAAACAGCCGCTGTAGGCGGTTTAGTAGTGCTAAGCGGTTATTTTGTAGCGCCGGTTCATCGCTCATCACCATCACTTGGTCGAAAAAGGCGTCCACGGGCTCACGTAATTCGGCAAGCTGACTGAGCGCCTCGCTGTAGGCGCCTTGTTCGATGAGTTTTTGCACTGGCCCGGCCCGGCTTTCCATGGCTTCATGTAATTTGCGCTCGGCGTTTTCATCTAAGCGGCTAGCGTCAACGTCCATCCCGGCGCGGTAATCGGCTTTACGCAAAATATTGCGAATACGTTTATTGGCGCTGGCAAGCCGACCGGCGGCGGGCAGGTTAGCGAAATCACGGCAGGCATGCAGACGGCGGTCAAAGTCGAGTGGCTCGAATGCCTCGGTACCCAGTACCGAGCGCACCGCTTCGAACAGTTCTGCCCCGAACCCGGCGTCTTGATACAAGCCACGCAGGCGCTCGATACAAAACTCGACGAGGGGTTCGACCTGGGTGTCTGCTTTTAACTCAGGCGGTTGGGTGTTGGCGGCGTGAGCCAATAACTCGGTCAGGTTAATGGCGTGCTGGCCTTCGATGAGTGTGCGTAACAAGCCAACCGCTGCGCGCCGCAATGCAAACGGGTCTTTGGCACCGCTGGGGGCTTTGCCAATGGCGAAAATGCCCACTAGGGTATCGGCGCGCTCCACGACGGCCAGCAATTGGCCAAGCGGTGACGCGGCAATTTGATCACCGCCGAATCGGGGCTGGTAAATCTCATCGAGTGCATTCGCCAATGCTTGAGGCTCGCCATCTTCGACGGCGTAATAGCGCCCCATAACTCCTTGCAGATCAGGGAATTCGCCGACCATTTCAGTTAGCAAATCGGCGCGCG
>CAJXMZ010000124.1 GCA_913056315.1 uncultured Ectothiorhodospiraceae bacterium | reverse complement strand
GGGGAGCTGACTATCTACCGCGTCGATCAGTCCGAACTCCCGGAGTCCGGTGACGAAGCGCCCTGAACCCGGTACCTGCGTGGCGCGCCACCGCCGGTGGGTTTATCAGTGGATGCCGCCAAAGCCCGAGTTGACGCCGCCGGTAGCGGCATCGGTGAGGCTGAGCAAGAAGTCTTAACCCGACTCATTCAGTCCTATGTTGAAGCCGCGCGCCGGCAAGCCCAGCAGCGGGTGAGCGTTGAAAACGTTCGCCAACATGAAGAGCTGCGTAATCTTATTCGCCGCCGTGTGAATCAACAAATTAGCCCCGATGTCGATCTTTCGTTAGCCAATTCGCGGTTAGCCCAAGCCCAAAGCGAGCTCTCCTCAATCAACCAGCAATTGCGCATTGCGCTTAACCGTTTGAGCGAGCTGGCTGGCCAGCCGGTTGAAACGATTGAAGAAAGCTTAGGCTGGGCGGGTCAACTGCCCGAGACACGCCAACGTGCCGAGCGCGAAGCGGTATTTCAGTCGCCGGTGCTCACCACCCTCGAGCAAGAACAGCGCGCCGCATCAGCCGATATTCGCGCCGAGCGTGCCAAGCTCTTCCCGATTATTGCCGTGCGCCTAGAGCATGAACGCGGACTAGACGAAGAGTCGCGCGCTCTGATTGTGCTGGAGTCAGAGTTTGATGCCGGCTTATCGACTGTTGCCAATACCTCCGCGGCGTCGTCGCGGCGGGATGCGCTGCGCCAAGAGCGCCAAACCGCCGAGCGTGAGCTGCGCACCGAGGTCTCGGTAGCCTGGCAACAATGGCTGGCCGCGCAAGTGCGGCTGGATAACGCCGAGCGTCAGCGACAGGGCACTCGTACCGTGTTTGAGTCGTATACCCGGCAATACGTCATTGGTCAGAAAAGCTGGCTTGATGTGCTCAACGCGGTGCAAGAAGCCACCGGTGCCGCGCTATCAGTCGAAGACGCCCGCGCGGAAATGCGTGAGCCCATGCTGCGTTTAGCCCTACTCACCGGTCGGCTGGGGATGCTTGCCACCGCCAGCCCCCAGCCCAACCCACCTAGCGATTCCACAGGGGATGATGCATGAGCACCCAGACTGCAATGGACCCTGACACCCCCATTCAGGCGAATGCCCCGCTGAGCAATCCACTCGGTGATGAGCGTCCGTCGCGGGCGATTGAGATTTTATGGCGCGCGCTAAAACGCCGTAAGGGCATATTTCGGGATGCGCTTATCGCCACCTTGGTGGTCAACAGCCTGGCGCTGGCCACGGCGTTGTACACCATGCAGGTCTATGATCGGGTGATTCCGCACACCGGTTACAACACGCTAATGGTGCTGTTTGTGGGTGTCATGGCCGCGTTAGGGTTTGAGCTGCTGCTCAAACAGCTGCGCAGCCACTTAATGGATCGGGAGTCGACACAGATCGACACCGAACTTTCGGACTGGTTTTTCCGCCGCGCTCAAGGCATTCGCATGGAAGCCCGGCCACCGGCCTTGGGCACGCTGGCAGCCCAAATTAAAGGCCTTGAGTACCTACGCGGGGTGCTCAGCGGTAATACGATCTTTTTGTTTGCGGACATTCCGTTTGCGCTACTTTTTATTGGCGTGATTGCTTGGATTGGTGGGGTGCTGGCGCTTGTGCCTATATTGCTGATCCCTATCACGTTGGTGGTGGGCTTAGCCTTTCAGCGCCGGGTGAATAACGCCACTGAGGCAAGCCAGGGTCATAGCAACCTAAAAGCGGGCCTGCTGGTTGAAGCCATTGACGGGATTGAGTCGGTCAAGGCCACCGGTAGCGAAGGGCGCATGCAGGCGGCTTGGCAAAACCTGCTACACCAAGCCGGAGAGGATGATGATCGCATAAAGCAATCGTCCGCCATGTCGACCAATATTGCCGCCACCCTTCAGCAGCTAAGCTACGTCACTATGGTCGCCACCGGGGCCTTCTTGGTGGTTAACGCCCAGCTCACCATGGGGGGGCTGATTGCCTGTGCCATTATCAGCCAGCGTGCACTTGGGCCCATCGCGCGGCTGCCCGGTGCGCTGGTGCAGTGGTCGCATGCACGCACCGCGCTTAAGGTGCTCGACCAAATGCTCGCCCTGCCCAATGAGCTCGATGAGACCGACCGCACCCTCAATCCTGAAGTAGTGGAAAGCGGCCTGCGCATGGAGCGGGTGGAGTTTGCCTATGGCGATAACAGCCATTTAGCGCTGGACATCCCATTGCTCGATATTAAGCCGGGTGAGCGAATCGCCATTGTTGGCCCCATTGGCTCGGGTAAATCCACCCTGCTGAAAGTGGCCTCGGGGCTCTATCGGCCGAAAGACGGCCAAATCTTTTTGGGCGGATTAGATGTCGCCAAAATCCAAACACCGCGTCTGCGTGATTTGGTGGCTTACCTACCGCAAGACCTGCGGCTAACCA
>CAJXMZ010000123.1 GCA_913056315.1 uncultured Ectothiorhodospiraceae bacterium | reverse complement strand
AATAGCCAAGGCTGGCATACAGCGAGTCGAGCGGGATGGTGTCCAGGCGGTATTGATCGATGCGCACTTGGCCGGCTTTGGCGTCAATTTGCCGGGCAAGCAGTCCGGCCAGGGTCGATTTGCCGCACCCAGAGGGTCCAATAATGCCAACACACTCGCCGGGGGCTAGGTTTAACGACAGCTCGCTAACTACCCGCGCGCCAGCGCCACGCTCAATGGTCACTTTGCTAAGCGCAACATGGGGGGCTTGCGTAAGCGCCGGGGTGGCGTTGGAGACCGGCTCTGGACCCGGCTCAACGGTTTGCTTCAGGCGCCGCGCTGAGGCGCGGGCTCGGGCCAGATGCAGTCCTGCCCCGGGGAGTACGCCCAGGGGTTCCAGTAGCGCTAGAACGGCAAGCGGCATCATTACCGCTACGGCGCCACCAATGGCACCGGTTTGAAAGAGTGCGAGTGCGCTGAGCAATACCCCCACGGCGGTGATTTGAACACCACCGTGTATAACCGCCTCACCCGCGGCTAGCCGTTTGGCTAGGCGAACATCTTGATCACGGGCTTGGCGATCAAAGGCAAGCAGCTGATCGCGGTGATAGCCCAGGCTGGCAAAGGCAGTTAGTTCGGCCAGTCCATTCAGGTGGTCAACCGTGCTGGCGCGTAATTGCGCGCTGGATTGGGCTAGGTGTTCGGTTAATTGTTCGCCGGCAAGCCAGGCCAGTCCAAGCGTTATTAGCGCCAAGATAAGTAGCGCAGCGCCAGCAATTAAAGCAACGAGTGGACTGCCAATCGCTAATAACGCCATCACCAACAGCACGGCCAGAAGGGCAACAACTGGCGGCGCTAAGGCGCGTAGGTAGAGGCCATCAAGGCGATCAATGTCGGTGGTCAGACGATTGAGCAACTCGCCACTGCGCAGCGCTCCCATTGCGGCTGGGGGGAGCGCGGCCAACTCGGCAAACACTTGGCTGCGTAGATCGCGCAATAAGCGTAAAACACTGTCGTGATTGAAAATCCGCTCAAAATACCGCGCGAGCGTTCGCGTCACGGCAAAGGCACGGATACCGCCGCCGGGCACATAAATTTCTAAACTCGCGGCGATACCCGCGGCCATTAAAGCGCCGGTTACAGCGGTAGCGGTAATAAACCAGCCGGATAATGCCAGTAGCCCAATGCCCGAAGCGGCTGTGGCAAACATTAGAACCGCACCAAGAACCAAACGGCCGCGATAAGCGGTAATTAAGCGTAAGTAAGGAACGAGCTCACGCATCTTTATACTCCCGCGGTGACGGGCGCGAGCACGCCGGCCTGAATGCGGTAGCGCTGGGTGGCAACAGTGGCGAGCGCTGGGTCATGGCTGGCTACTATGACCAGTCGGCTTTCATCAGCAAGTGCGCGCAAGCTATTGAGCACATAGGTTTCGGTATCGATATCCAATGCCGCGGTGGGTTCGTCCAAGATAATGCACGGTGCAGGCGAGACAAACGCTCTGGCAAGCGCCACGCGCTGTGCTTGCCCGCCGGAAAGGCCGACGCCGCGTTCGCCCACAGCGGTATCAAGGCCCTGCGGCAATGCATGCGAGAACGCCATGACACCAGCGCGCTCGCTGGCTGTTTGAATTTGGTCAGTGCTTGCTTGCGGGTTCCCCAAACGGATGTTCTCGCGCAGGGTCGCGCTCGCGATAAAGGCTGGCGCCCCTAGCCACCCGATGCGTTGATCCGAAAAATTCCGATCAATCTGTCCTGATGTCCGGCTAAGCAGCCCAGCAAGGGCTAGCAAAAAGGTCGTTTTACCACTGCCTGACGGGCCCTCTAACCAAACGATATCGCCCGGCTGCGCTTGTAGCGTTGGGATGTGTAACACTTCCCCGCGGCCTGGGCGCTGCAAGCGCAAATCACTCACGGTTAAACCATCCTGCAGCCCGGCAGCCGGTGGCATTGTCGCCCCTTGAATGGCTGGGTCATCGCCAGGGTGGCGTGATTCAAAGTCAGCCAGTAGTTCGGCGGCGCCTAGAGCGGTTGCACGGTCATGGTAATGCTGTGCAAGCGTGCGTAGCGGTTGGAAGAATTCCGGTGCAAGCAGCAGAACAAATAACCCACTAAACAGGGTTAATGCCGGGGATGGGCCGTATTCAATATAGCCGAGCAAACCAAAGCCAATATAAATGGCCACAACGGCAATGGCGACCGAGGAGAAAAACTCAAGCACCGCCGAGGACAAAAACGCCACTCGTAGCACGCGCATACTGCGTTGACGGTATTCTTCAGAGCCAGCGGTGATGCCTTGGGTCGCCTCCGTTGTACGACCCAATAACCGCAGTGTGGTCATACCGCGCACCCGGTCTAAAAACTGTCCTGATAGTCGGCCGAGCGCGAGCATTTGATCGCGGTTAAGACGCTCAGCTCCCATACCCACCAGCGCCATAAATAAGGGGATAAGCGGCGCGGCAATTAACAAAAAACTCGCCGCAATCCAATCTTGCGTAAACGCCGCTGCCGCAATGCTTAACGGCACAATCACGGCAATGGTCATTTGCGGTAAGTAGCGCGCGAAATAG
>CAJXMZ010000122.1 GCA_913056315.1 uncultured Ectothiorhodospiraceae bacterium | reverse complement strand
TGCCGTATTACTGCCCCTAAGTGGTGATTTAGCCCGGGCCGGACAAAACATACAGCGCGGCATTCTGGCCGCGCTGTATGCTAACCAACAAAACATGTCACCCCCGCAAGTGCACTTTATTGATGTGGGTGCTGATGGGTTATCTCCCTCAGCGGCGTACCAACGCGCTATAGCGGATGGCGCCGGCGAGGTCATCGGTCCGTTATCAAAAGCCGCGGTGCGCGAATTGCTCAACAACATCCGCATTAGCACACCCGCCATTGTGCTCAACCGCGTCGACGATGCACCGCGGCGGCGCAATGCTTACCAATTTGGCCTAGCCCCCGAAGATGACGCCGAAGCCGCGGCTAGACTGGCCTATCAACGCGGCCACCGCCGATTGGTCACGCTTAGCAGCACGAGCGATTGGGGCAAGCGGGTTAGCGCGCGGTTTGCCCAGCAATTTGAAGCGCTGGGCGGCGAAATTCTCGAGCACAGCACGTATGCGCAAGACCAAGAAGATATGCGCGTACCCATCCGTGCGCTATTTAATTTAGATGCCAGCACCGCACGTTTTGAGCGTTTAAAAGATATTACCAATCAGCGCTTTAGTTTTGAGCCGCGACGCCGGCGCGATATGGACGCGGCTTTTGTGGCCGCTTTCCATGAGCCGGCGCGATTAGTCGTACCCCAAATGCGTTTCCACCGCGGTATTGATCTGCCTATCTTTGCGACCAGCGCAAGCTATCCACCCGGCATGAATACCGTGGCCAATGAAGATTTAGAGGGCGTCATGATGCCCGCCATGCCCTGGTTAACCAACACCACGTCAGATCAACTCAGTGTTTCAGCCCGGTCGCTATTAATCGAAGCCGACGCCTTAGCACCCAATGCTCAGCTGAACGAATTGCTTGCGCTCGGCATCGACAGCTATCGTCTGCTCGGTAGCCTCGCACTACTGGAGCAGCACCGCCATCTGCGACTCGACGCGGCAACAGGCGAACTGTATGTCGACGAGACAGGGCACGTGAAACGCGACCTGAACGCCGCACGGGTCACGCAGCAAGGCTTGCAGCGGATGGGCGAAATCACCACAACGCAATGACAACTCAGGCACGCCAGATTGGCCAACAGGCAGAAGACCAAGCCCTTGCGTATTTGCAAGCCCAGGGCCTACGGCTTTATGAGCGTAACTTTCAAATACGGCGCGGCGAAATTGACCTGATTATGCGCGAAGGTGATGAAGTCGCCTTTATCGAGGTGCGTGCGCGTGGTCATAGCCCCTTTGGCGACGGGATCGATAGCGTGACGCGCAGCAAGCAACGCCGACTTATCGCCGCGGCCAGCGCATGGCTTCAGCGCCGACGCGAGCAACCACCCACCCGATTTGATGTTGTTGCCGTTGCCCCAGGCGATAAGATTGTGTGGATTAAAGATGCCTTTCGGCCGGATGACTAACCGTCGGCGAGCAACTATAGGAAGCCTACAATATGAACCTTAGCGAGCGCATCGCGCAGCAATTCCACGAAAGCATCGAGGCCAAGCAAATTGCCCTCGACCAGCTCAACCCGTTTATCGAGCGGGCTGGGCTGGTGATGGCCGATTGCCTCCAACGCGAAGGGCGCATTCTTGCCTGCGGCAACGGCGGTTCCGCAGGTGATGCGCAGCATTTCTCCTCGGAGCTTCTTAATCGCTTTGTGATGGAGCGCCCCGGCCTCCCCGCCATCGCACTGACCACGGATAGCTCAACGCTGACCTCGATCGCGAATGATTACGAATTTCGCAAAGTCTTCTCGCGACAAATTCGCGCGCTCGCTCACCCCGGCGATGTGGTTTTGGCCATTAGCACCAGCGGCGGTAGCGAAAACATCATTGATGCCATTGAAGCCGCCCATGAACGCGGCGCGCACGTGGTGGCATTAACCGGTCGTGATGGCGGTGTCATGGCCATGAAACTTGCGGAAAGCGACGTTGAAATTCGTGTACCTGTCGAGGTGACAGCCCGCATTCAAGAGGTGCATTTGTTGGTGATCCACTGCTTGTGCGACCTCATTGATCAGCAGTTATTCGGCGGTATGGGCGGCACTACTTAACGACACGCACCCCGGGTCCAGGGCGCTCGGAGGCTGGGCCAGACCCGCCGCCATCACTCGGCGGCGGATCGCCACCACCATCCTCGTCAGTAAAGAGCATGCCTTGGCCGTTTTCGCGGGCATAAATAGCCAGCACTTCGGCGACGGGGACATAAACTTGGCGGGGGGTTCCCCCAAATCGCGCGCTAAAAGCCACCGCTTCATTGGTTAAACTTAAATCGCGCACCGCTGACGGTGAGACATTGAGCACTAAGCGCCCGGCTTCGGCGAATTCAATCGGCGCGGATACATCCTGCCCATTGGCATTCACCAGCAAATGGGGCGTAAGCCCGTTATCAACTATCCACTCATAAAGCCCGCGCAGCAGGTAGGGACGACTCGGCGTCATTAGGCCGGGCGCATAGCTTGCTCAGTGGTGGTTAGACTGGCGATGAACGGCTCGCGCGCAAACAACCGCTCGGCATAGGCCTGAATCGGCTCAGCCTCGTCA
>CAJXMZ010000121.1 GCA_913056315.1 uncultured Ectothiorhodospiraceae bacterium | reverse complement strand
CCGGACGTATACTGCAGCTCGACAACTTCCGTAAACTGAATGTGTTTGGCTGGCCGGGAGTCAGAAACAATCGTCTTTGGCGGCAAGATAAAGGCCAATTGGCCTGTGCTGATGCCTTTGTAAAAGCCATCCGTGAAGGTGGCGTTGCACCAATATCCCGCGATGAAATTTTTGAAGTTTCACGTGTAACTATTGAAGTGGCTGAGCAACTGCGCGGTTTAGAAGATCGCCTAGCCCGTACCGAGTTGCGTGCGCCGATGGCCGCGATCGTAAATACCATTAGCGTGCGTACTGTCGGTGGTGTGATCCAACCCGGCGAGCCAATTATTGAGCTCACGCCGGTCAACGTACCGGTTCAAGTTCAAGTCGCTATTCCCCCCAAAGACATTGCTTTTATGGAGCTAGGTCTAGAGGTGAGTATTAAACTCACGGCCTATGATTTTTCGCGCTTTGGCGGGTTGGACGGCGAGATTGTGTTTGTGGGCTCGGACGCGCTCGAGCGCCAAGACGGTACTAAGTATTTTCAAGTCCGAGCCGAGACCGAGAACCCGTGGCTTGAATCCGAAGGGCAGCGCTACCCGATTAGCCCTGGCATGGCGGCGAATGTTGATGTGTTAGTTTCGAAACGCACGGTGTTGTCGTACTTGCTAGAGCCGGTGTTTCGTTTGAAAGACCGAGCATTTCGAGAATAGTCATTTAATTGTGTAAACGGAGAATTGCGTATGGATTATTTTATTGAAGATATTGGCAATATCAGCATTAACAATGGCTTAGTGCGGATTGATTGCGTTCGCCGGGTGCAGGGCGATAACGAGGGCGAGGTGCGCTTACAAAATAAGGGTCAAATTGTGCTGCCGTTGGCCTCGTTTGTGCGCATTCAGGGCGCGTTCACTCGGGCCACCGAAGAAATGGTCAGCCAAGGTATTCTGCAGCGCCGCAGCGAGGCCGAGGCCGAAGCGCCGGCGACTGACGAGCAGGTCACCGCGGCCCTGGAGTCTTTCGAAGCTGATTTAGACGACAACAGCACAGCGGATAAAGCCGAAGAAAAAGCGCCGGCTAAATCAAATCGTCGTCGGGGAAAATAAAGCATTGATTCGGTTGGCTGGCATGCAAGCATGCGTGCACGGGTGGTGTACTCCGCTAGTTCTGGCCTTGGCCCTATGGGCTGGGGTGGGCGCGGCTCAGGATGAGATGCGCACACAAACTATCGAGGCGGTCCCGCGCGTTGGCACGGCCTTTGTGGTGGCACCCAATCAGCTGCTCACTGCTTATCATGCCGTGGAAACCCATGAGCGCTTGTTTGTTAGCACCGAGCGCGATGGATTGTTTACGGCCGCGCGAGTGGTTGCTTTTGATAAGGCCTTGGATATTGCGTTGATTGAGGCAGCCGTTGATGCTGAGCCGGTGGTTTTTGCCGCTTGGGAGAGCGTGCCCTTAGGCATAAGCGTTAGTGTTGTTGGGTTTCCCAAAATCGGCGAAATCATCAGTGGTAAGCGCATTACCGCCGGCATTATCAATGGTGAGCAGCGGTTTTCCGGTCGCAACGATTGGTTTCAGCTAAGCGCCGAAGTGCATCGGGGCAATTCGGGCAGCCCAGTCCTCACGCCCGATGGCAGTGTGGTTGGCATTATTAGTCACAAGCTTGATGCCCAGCGGGCCAGTGAGTTGACGCAAGACTTTCCACAAAACGTGAATTTCGCGATGAAAAGCGCGCGGATTACCGACTTTTTGGATGCGCATGACGTTGACTATCGCGTGCGCTTATTTGACGAAACCCAATCTTTTCAGCCCTACGAGCTTTATCGTGATGTAACCGAAGCGGTGCACTTATTAGTGGTTTTGCAAAATGGCGGCACAGATACAATGATTCCTGCCCCCGAAGGTGGGTAGTTTTTTGTTGCCTATTCGCAGCAATCACATTATTGTGTCGGCGAACGTCAATTTGTGTAAGCAAATGTTCGTTGTCTACAAGCACAGTATTAAAAATCAGGTGGGGGTTATGAAAAGAGTCAACAGCTTAGCTAGGGTGCTAGCACTAGCGCCGCTGATGACTGCGTGTGTAACGATTGCCGGTGGTGGGGGTGTCGATGAATCCGCCCTGCCAACACCGCCAAGCGATACCGCCGATGCAAGCCCTCGCGTATCTGATTCTCAACCTAATCAGGATTCCCAAGACAGCCGTGGCGCTCAAAGTAATCGTGCCGATACGCAAGATCAGTCTTTGCAAGCAGAGTCGCAGACAGTCGATCGCTCAGTGTCCTCGCAAAGCGATGGCCCGCTTGAGGATGTGCCTTTGGTGATCGATTTATCGGATCTGCGAGATGCTGATGGTATTGGCAACATGTCGATCCAGTGGCAAGAACTCGATCAAGCCCAGGGCGTTTGGACAAAGATCGATGGCGCGACCTCACAGGGGTTCACGCCGCGCCAGGCCCACGTCGGCAACCGTCTGCGGGTCAGAGTTGAATATATCGACGGCCGCGGCAACCTTGAGTCTTTCTCAACTGCGCCCACGCCGCCCGTTCGTAATGTTAATGATTTACCCACGGGCGAATTGCGTTTAATTGG
>CAJXMZ010000120.1 GCA_913056315.1 uncultured Ectothiorhodospiraceae bacterium | reverse complement strand
GGGTTCAGGTGGCGTTGATGCGGGTGCTGGTGGCACCGCCGCCTCAACCGCCATCGGGGCAGCCAAGGCATAGCCCAACCCGTGGGCGGTATGCAGGGGTAATTCTTGTTGGGTGTGCGAGCGCACTTTGTTGCGTAACCGCCGCACCATAATTTCAAGGCGACGCGGATCAAACAGTTCTGGCGTGGTGCCGAATAACCCCACAAACGCTTCTTTGTGCACGGGCTGGCCGGGTTGTTCGGCGAGCTTGAGCAAAAACTCCCGCTCTTTAAAGGTGAGTGGCACCGGGCGATCAACCTCTGGCGCGACAACCTGCCAAGCAACCGCATCCAAGCGCCAATGACCATCCATAGCCTGCTGATCGGTTTGCCGATTGATTACTTGCAAGGTGGCTTTGGCTAAATTGGCCGCGTCAACTGGGCCGACGATCGGCAGATCGAACCCGTATTCAAGTGCCTGAGCGACTTGGCCGGCCTGCTCGCTAGGTAACACCACCACGGCTGCCGGCCCGCCATTATGCAGATCGACGTTATGTGCAATAAAACCCAGATCGTCGCCCTGCGTGAATGGCGGCTCTAAAACAATGGCATCAATGCGATCCAAGTCGTCGAACCAAGCGTGGCAAGAATCTTGATCAGGACAGGCATGCCCATCAGCGCCATTGTCTGCCAGCGCTTGGCGCCAGCGGTGCGCATTCATCGCGTTGGCGGTTGCCAACATCACTTGCGGTGTTTTCTTCACGACATGCTCCTTCCTTGGCTCACCAAATCGTTATTGTTATTTACGGCGTCACGACATATTTAGACTGTAGGCGCTACTATCGACTTAACCTACAGGCAGTAACCGACAGATACCGACGGTTTAAAACTCCCTTAAAGAAGGGGCCCATATGAGGGGTTAGTGCGGCAAGTGTTAGCGGGAGCGGTGGTGAGTAATTAATTAGGTACGTTGACGCAACGCGATAAGGCGATGAATTGGGATATTGCAGGCGTAGAGGACGCGCCTAGAATGCAACCGTTACCCATGTGTCCGGCATGGACCCTGCGGGAATGGAGCTGGCGGACGGATTCGAACCCCCGACCTGCTGATTACAAATCAGCTGCTCTACCAACTGAGCTACGCCAGCTTTGCGCAAGAAGGTGCAAAGGGTACCCGGCTTAGAGCGAACGGGCAATTGATGAGGGCGTCATCATCAACGATGCTTATCGCCTAGGTGCTGATGAAACGCCTTTCTATCTAAGGCGACACCTTTGAGCACCCCGTCAATTCCTCGTGATATGAGATCGTTAGCGCGGTTCTGCGACACAGCAACCGTCAACGTTTTATCGCTTTTAGTCATAACTCGATATTATCTGCTCACTGCTAAACCCGCCAACACCAAATCGGGGTAATACTGGGTGGGGGTTTGCATGGCAGCCGCTAAGCGAGACGCATCACCCCCGGTGATGAGGACATTACACCCAGCGCCTATCGCATCAGGGGTTTGTTCCTGCCCCGCTGAATCACGCCTTAAACGCGCGATCAACTGATCTAATGCGGCGGCGGTGCCGTTAATGGCGCCACTGCGCAGGGCATCGGGGGTATTGGTGGCCAACAACGACGGTGGGTGATCCGCAGGGTCTGGCATCCACGACGGCAATGCCGGTGTGATCGTTTGCAGACCCGCCTGTTGGGCGGCAAGCCCGGCCATAATCAGGCCACCGTAATGCTGGCCTTGGTCATCCACCTGATCAATCGTAATGGCACTGCCCGCATCAATGATAATGGCAGGCAACTGCCCAAGATGCTGTGCCCCGCGCATAGCAAGCCAGCGATCGGCACCAAGCTGTTGGGGCTGTGGGTAGGCTAGGGTCAGCCCGGCGGCCGAGCGTGAACTGGGCGTTTGCACCTGATCTAACGCGAGCCCCCACTGCTGAGCAACCCAGCTTTCAATCAACGCAAGGGTTGGGCCGGCTGCCACGCAAACACAACGCACCGCACTGGGAGCCGGGCTAACGCCCGCCCACGCCGCAAACAGGGCTGGATGATCGTCATGGGCCAGCGCCTGAGCCGGCGCTAACAATTCGCCATCTGCTGCGAGCGTCCACTTAATGCGACTGTTGCCGATATCGATGAGCAGCTCGGTCATGTCGACAGTGCCTCCGTGGTCTGCCAGCCGCTCATGACCCGACACTCACCGCTATAAAAGATCTGCTCACCACTGGAAGTGACGACCCGCAGCCCCCCATCCGCGGCAATTCCCTGAGCCGTACCGCTTATGACTGCGCCTGAGGGTTGAGCCAGGGTGATTGTTTGGCCGGCCAGTGCATCCAGCGCAGACCAGCGATTGCTCAGCCTATCGGTCAGCTGCGCCGGTGTTTGGGCTAGGGTGTCGAGCGCGGCGCTAGCGAGTTGGCCAATCAGTGCATCGCGATCACACAGGGTTGTGTCCTGACCGCTCTGGTCGAGTTGGTTCAGGCCAATCATCGCTCGATCCGGTAGCTGTTCGGGCGGTTGTTCGGCTAGCGCGGGGGAGGATTGGTTAACCCCCACCCCGACGACCACTAACCAACGATCGGGGCCGTTAGGCATAGTTTCGACGAGGATGCCCCCCAATTTTCCACCTTTAGCGACAAGGTCGTTCGGCCACTTA
>CAJXMZ010000119.1 GCA_913056315.1 uncultured Ectothiorhodospiraceae bacterium | reverse complement strand
GTGAGAGCTACCTCAATGTTCCGGCGATTATCAGCGCGGCTGAGCTCACTGACACCATGGCGATTCACCCGGGTTATGGGTTTTTATCGGAAAACGCCGACTTTGCCGAGCGCGTTGAAGAATCGGGCTTTCGCTTTATTGGCCCGCGCTCTGAAACCATTCGGCTCATGGGCGACAAAGTCTCGGCAATCGATGCGATGAAAGCAGCCGGTGTGCCCTGCGTACCCGGCTCGGGCGGACCGCTGGACGATCACGACGCCACTAACTTAAGCCTCGCCAACGAGATTGGCTATCCAGTGATTATTAAAGCCGCCGCCGGGGGTGGCGGCCGAGGCATGCGCGTGGTCCACAGCGAAGCAACCTTGCTGCATGCCATTTCGGTGACTCGCGCCGAGGCCGCTAACGCCTTTGGCAGCGATGTGGTGTACATGGAGAAGTACCTCGACAACCCCCGTCATATCGAAATTCAAGTCATGGCCGATGAACACGGCAATGCGGTGCACTTAGGCGAGCGTGATTGCTCAATGCAACGGCGCCATCAAAAGGTAATTGAAGAAAGCCCCGCCCCCGGCATTAGCGCTGACGAGCGCGCCGGCATTGGTAAACGCTGCGCCGAGGCCTGCCAGCGGCTAGGCTATCGTGGCGCGGGGACGTTTGAGTTTTTGTACCAGGATGGCGAGTTTTACTTCATTGAAATGAATACGCGCATTCAGGTCGAACACCCTGTCACCGAAATGGTTACCGGTCGCGACTTGGTCGCCGAGCAAATTCGTGTGGCCGCCGGCGAGCGGCTTTCCTTTGATCAAAGCCAAATCGCTTTTCGTGGCCATGCCATCGAATGTCGTATTAACGCTGAAGACCCCGAGCGGTTCATGCCCTCACCCGGGCAAATCACCCTTTATCATCCACCGGGGGGACCGGGTGTGCGCGTTGATTCGCACGTCTACACCGGGTATGCCGTCCCACCGCACTATGACTCAATGATTGGCAAAGTCATCACTTGGGGCGAAGACCGCGAGACCGCGATGGCGCGAATGCGCACCGCGTTAGGCGAACTGGTAATCGAAGGCATAAAAAGCAACACTCCGTTGCATCAAAATCTACTGCTCGACCCCGGTTTTGTTGAGGGTGGTACCAATATTCATTACTTAGAAAAGCGCCTTGGCATTAGTTAGCGCCGGTTAGCTGGTGAGCAAACGAATACTCACCAGCACCAAAAATACGGCAAAGCCCCGGCGCAACAACAAACTCGGCAATCGGCTGGCAAGCCGTGCGCCAAGCGGGGCGAACAAAACGCTTGAAACCGTAATACCAATGACTGCTGGCCAGTACACATAGCCTGAACTCCAGGCCGGCAGTTGGTCCTCACCCGTACCCGCCAACACAAAGCCAATACTGCCAGCGATCGCAAGGCACACACCCGCCGCCGACGAGGTGCCCACCGCTTGGCGCATTGCCACGCCGCCCCAAGCTAAAAACGGCACCATCATGGCACCCCCACCAATCCCTACCAGGCTAGATATCACGCCAATGACGATGCCCACCACGAGCACAATCGCCGGGTGTGGCAACACACGCCCTGCTGGCGGTTGCTTGGATGAGGCCATGCGCGCGGCCATCGCAATCAAAAAGATCGCAAACACCGTGCGCAGCACATCCCCAGGCAGCGCCGCGGCGATTTGTGCCCCACCCAGAGCGCCCGCCACTAATCCGCCGACAAGCCAAGGCAAAGCGGTGGTCAAAACATTGCCCAGTTGCCAATGCGCTCGCGCCGACGACATCCCCGTGACCACAATCGTTGCCAAGGAACTGCCCACCGCTAGGTGCATTGCGATATCGGGCGTTAGATTTTGGGCGGCAAAAATGGCAAGCAGCACGGGCACGACAATGGTGCCGCCACCAATGCCAAACAGCCCCGAGGCAATGCCAACAAAAACCCCAGCTAACAAATACAAGACTAAAAACAGCAATGCCCGCTCCGCGCCCGTTTGCCACTACCCCCGAAACCACCAGTATGACAGAACGAGGTGCCGATTCGCCTGCGCCCTGCGTTCAAGCAACGGTTTGCTCTACAATGTCAGCTAACATTTTATTACCGACAGGAGCGCGGTGATTATGCGCGAGCAAAGCGTTTGTATTTTAGGCGGAACCGGATTTGTCGGCCGTCAAATCGCCAATCGACTGGCCAATACGTCAGTTCACATCAAGGTGCTCACCCGCCATCGCGAGCGCAACCGGCATCTATTGCCTATCCCCAACCTTGAGCTAATCGAAGCCAATATCCACGACCCCGATCAGCTGCGTGAGCAGTTGGCTGGCGTTAATACAGTGATTAACTTGGTCGCGATTCTTAATGAAGAAAACAAACCGGGCCGCCGGTTTGAGGATGTTCATATCCGCTTGGTTGAGCACCTCATTAGCGCCTGCTTGGATAGCGGAGTGAAACGCTTATTGCATATGAGCTCGCTAGGCGCTGACCCGAATGGGCCCAGTCGCTATCAGCAAACCAAAGGCGAGGGCGAGCAGCTCGCGCTGGCTGCCAGCAACGCGGATTTTGGGGTGACGGTATTCAAACCCTCAGTGGTGTTTGGCCCGGCTGATAGCTTTTTAAACACCTTTGCGGGCGTGCTGCGCATGGCACCGATGATGCCTTTACCAACCCCCAACGCGCGCTTTCAGCCGGTTTATGTCGATGACGTTGCCGCGGCCTTTGAGCAATGCCTTGAGCGACGTGACTGTGCCGGCAAGACCTACGAGCTTGGCGGGCCATCGACGTATACGCTCGAGACACTCGTGCGCTATGTCGCGCACCTGCTGGGCTTGCGCCGGGCCATTATTGGTCTGCCTGACGGCTTATCACGCCTGCAAGGTCGTATCTTGCAGCACATGCCGGGCAAGCCCTATACCTACGATAACTATCTCTCAAGCCAAGTCGATAATGTGTGCGCGCACAACGCTTTGCCCGATTTAGGTATACACCCCACTGCACTGGAAGCCGTGGCGCCGAGCTACTTAAGTGGCACCGATAGCCGCAGCCGCTACGATGAATGGCGCCGCGGTGCGGGCCGAGAGCAGTAGA
>CAJXMZ010000118.1 GCA_913056315.1 uncultured Ectothiorhodospiraceae bacterium | reverse complement strand
GGTTGAGCCGCTGCCGACGCCAATGATTGATCCGGCGGCAATGGTTTCGACGGCGGCCTCGGCGGCGGCGCGTTTTTGGGCGTCTGCGCTCATGGGCTGGGTCTCCTGTACACTTGAGTTTTTGAGGCGCTAATTCGGTTGGCCATGAAATCCTATCTACAACGCATTCTAACCGCGAGTGTCTACGACGTCGCTGAGCAAACGCCGTTAACGCGCGCAACCAATTTGTCGCGTCGGCTTGATAATGAAATCTTGCTCAAGCGTGAGGACCTGCAGCCAGTCTTTTCGTTCAAAATTCGCGGCGCTTACAACAAAATTGCGACGTTATCGCAGGCACAGCGCGAGCGCGGCGTAATTTGCTCCTCGGCCGGTAACCATGCCCAGGGTGTTGCTTTGTCGGCGCAAAAGCTGGGCATTAAGGCAACCATCGTCATGCCGCGCACAACCCCGTCGATTAAGGTTGATGCGGTGCGTAACTTCGGCGGCCGCGTGGTGTTGCACGGAGATAACTACGACGCGGCCAAAGCGCATGCCGAAAAGCTGGTCGAAGAGCGCGGCCTGACGTACATCCCGCCTTATGATGATGCGGATGTGATTGCCGGTCAGGGCACGGTGGGCATGGAAATTCTTAGCCAGCATCCGCGGCCGATTGATGCGGTATTTGTGCCGGTCGGTGGCGGCGGCCTGATCGCCGGTATTGCGGCTTACATTAAGCAGTTACGCCCTGACATTAAGATTATCGCCGTTGAGCCCGAAGATGCGCCAACGCTCGAGCGCGCAATGGCCGCCGGCAAGCCGGTGATGTTGGATGAGGTCGGTATTTTTGCCGATGGCGTTGCCGTTCGTCAGATCGGCGAGGAGCCCTTTCGCGTGGTGCGCGATTTGGTTGATGAGTGCTTGCTCGTCACGACTGATGAAATTTGCGCGGGTATAAAAGACATTTTTGAGGACACGCGCACGGTGATGGAACCCGCTGGTGCGCTGGCGGTGGCAGGCATTAAGAAGTATGTCGCCGAGCATGGCATCACGGGTCAGACGCTGGTCGGCATTAACTGCGGTGCGAACATGAATTTCTCGCGCTTAGCGCATGTGGCTGAGCGCGCGGAGCTTGGCGAGCAGCGTGAAGCGGTGTTGGCGGTCACTATCCCGGAGCGCCCGGGCAGCTTTCGCGAGTTTTGCGAGACCCTCGGCAATCGATCGATCACTGAGTTTAATTATCGCTACGCCCACGCTGACACCGCGCATGTGTTCGCCGGTATTGGCTTGAATGAGGGTTTGGCTGAGCGTGACGAAGTGGTCGCGGCGCTCGAGAAGGGCGGCTACGCGGTCATGGATTTAACGGATGATGAGATGTCGAAGGTGCATGTTCGGCACATGGTGGGCGGCCGCGGACACAATGTCGATGATGAAGTGCTCTACCACGTGCGCTTTCCAGAGCGACCGGGCGCGTTGTTGAACTTTCTCAAACGCCTAGGCCGTCGATGGAATATTTCGCTGTTTCATTACCGCAACCATGGCGCTGATTATGGCCGCGTTTTGGTCGGCATTCAGGTTCCGCCCGATCAACGCGAGCAGTTTGAAAAGAGCCTCGATAAGTTGGGTTACCCGTACCGTAACGAGTCCGATAACCCGGCTTACGCGTTGTTTTTAAGCTAAGGATTTTCGATATTTTCGCACCCCGCTTAGCATCGCTAGCGCTTTTTACGAATCGGCATCTGCACAGGTAATACAAAGCGTCGCCGCTGGATCAACCTCAAGACGTTTTACGTTAATCAGCTCCTCGCAGCGCAAACAGTAGCCGTAAGATCCGTCCTCGCAGCGTTGCAGCGCGGATGCGATACGGGTGAGCGCAAGCTGCGCTCGGGCTCCAGTGGCCTTCGCCATTGCCTGCTGTTGCATCGCATCCATGCGCGACAAACGCCCAACGCGAGTCTGATCCAACTCCACCGTCGCTGCCGATTCACTGCGCTCCTCCGCCTGCGACTCAATTTGCGCACGCTGGTCGACTAACAGCTGACGGAATCGCTCAATATCAATGGTTGAATCTGTAGACATGCGCAAAAGCATAGCAATGTTGGGGTTGGTGGGGGTGGCTGATGAGGATAGGGGTGAATATGGGAATGGGGTGGGTGATGGGATAAGGGCTACGGGAGCTGCGTGATAGGTAATCTATGATCGACGTCATTCGAAAGCCCGAGGATGCATACCCCTATGTCAGGGGGGTGCGAATGTTGGAGATAGCTCGTGTAAACGTAATACGTAACGCAGACGGTTGAATTGTCCAAATTCCGTTTTAAATAGCGCAGTATTGGGTCAGGCAATGCGCCGTAAATCAGCCAACAATCGTCTTGAAGCCCGTCATAAAGGGGTTTTCGTTCCATTAGCGCAAACACTGCCTAACATTCGGTTTACATTAAAAGTCTCTCGGCACTGCGTCCTCCGTCCTTCCGAACTATCTCCAACATTCACACCCCCAAAGAAGAGGGGTGACATTCTCGACTAACGCGGTACGTTCTTACCTGCCACCTGCCACCTGCCACCTGCCACCTGCCACCTGTCACCTGCCACCTGTCGCAAGCCCGCTAATACCATCCATCCGATACCAGGCCGCCACCAACCGGTCTGCACTCAATACGACAAGAACCATTGATTCGATTATTTACCCCGCCCATCAGGTAACTGCGTCGGTCTGACAGGTGGCTCTATCCGCTAAAAAGCGCAAATGCTCTCCTATTCGCCAAGGCCAACCCGAGGAGCTATTTATGCTGGTGAGCTGCAAACAAATGAGCGTCAAGAGTATTTGGCGCGGGCGTCGAGTTCGTATGTTTCACCCTCGGGTCGTTTTCGTCGTGCGTAAACATTTGTCGATCTTGCACGCGGCTATCGATATCAATGATCTGCAGCTAGCCTGCGGTACGTATCTAACCGAGGTAATGGATCATTCGGTGCCATTTCCTGAGCCCTCGGGATCAGCGTCGGCCTCTACCCCAGCCCCAGCTCCAACCATGCCCTCAGCCCAGTTACAGCGCCAATCCCTAACCGCTGGCGCTGGCGCTGACGCCGACACCGACGGTGACACCGACACTGACGCCGACGCTGACGCCGACGCCGACGCCGACGCCGACGCCGAC
>CAJXMZ010000117.1 GCA_913056315.1 uncultured Ectothiorhodospiraceae bacterium | reverse complement strand
ATCCCTCCCGGCCGGTGCGCCGACCAGGAGGGATGATCCGCGAAGGCCTACTAGATCAAAGCAAACTTCAGCGCGAATAGTGCAGCGATCAGCCACACCGCTATGTGAATTTCTTTGAACTTACCGGCGAGCGTTTTCCCCAGCACGTAAGTAATAAAGCCAAGCCCCATGCCATCGGCGATGGAATAGGTCAGTGGCATTGCGATCGCCGTGACAACCGCTGGCGCCGTATCCGTGACGTCATCCCATGCCAACTCGGCCAGGCCGCGCACCATCATGCAAGCGACAAATAGCAAAGCCGGTGCGGTGGCGTAAGCGGGAATGGCGCTGACAAGCGGTAGAAAGAATAACGACAGCAAGAATAAAACCGCGATGACCACCGCGGTTAGGCCGGTTCGTCCGCCCGCAGCAACACCAGCGCCGCTTTCAATGTAAGTCGTTGTCGTCGAGGTGCCTAAGATTGCGCCACCGATGCTCGCGCCAGAATCGGCAACCAGGGCACTGCGCAAGCGCCCTAGACGGCCTTCGCTATCTAAAAAGCCAGCTCGATGGGATAGTCCAACCAAGGTGCCACTGCTATCGAACAGATCAACAAACAAAAACACCAAGACCACCGAAATTAGCCCGAGCTCTAAAGCCCCCGCAATATCCATTTGCATAAAGGTTGGACTGGGATCAGGTGGCATCGAGACAACGCCATCGAACTCAGCAACGCCAAAGGGCAAGCCCAACGCGCTGACAGCCAAGATTCCGATAAGAACTGCTCCCGGGATTTTGCGGTAGCTTAGGCCCACCATAATGACAAAGCCGAGGATGGCCAGCAGCGTTGTCGTACTGGTTAGGTCACCCAACGTAACCAGGGTCGCGTCGCTATTGACAACCACACCCGCATTTTTGAGCGCAATAATGGCCAAGAAAAAACCAATACCAGCGGAGATAGCCATTTTAAGAGATAGCGGAATAGCGTTAATAATCCATTCGCGAATGGGTAGTAGTGAGATAATTAAGAACAAAATACCTGAGAGGAAAACAGCGCCGAGCGCGGTTGGCCAGGCAATCCCCATACCTAAGACCACGCCATAGGTGAAGTAAGCGTTCAGTCCCATACCGGGCGCTAGGCCAAATGGATAGTTGGCATATAGCCCCATAATGAGACAGCCAAGCGCTGCAGCCAAACAAGTCGCAACAAACACCGCACCCCAGTCCATCCCGGTGTCAGACAAAATGCTTGGGTTGACCACAATAATGTAGGCCATCGTTAAAAAGGTGGTCAGGCCGGCTAGTAGCTCCCGGCGAACATCGGTGCCGTGCTCAGCTAGCCCAAAAAAGCGCTCCAACATAGTGAAATCCCCCATTTCTAGAAGGCCTAAGTATACAGCGACAGCCACCAAGTTCCACGGCTTCACAATAGTGTCATTGAGTACCGCTATGTTAATGGCCTCATCATAAATTAGTGAGGACATCTGATGAACAAAGCACACGCCTTGGCGCTGATCGCGCTATTCGCCGGAACGGTAAGCGCACAATCTGGCGCCGTGTTGGTGGTGACCAATACTGCAGATGAGGGACCGGGGTCACTCCGGGCCGCCATCGCTGAAGCCGCCGCCCAAGATGACGCTACCCAGGTCGTTATCAAAGTAAGCGAAGATATCGTGATTAACGAGCCGCTGAGCTACCGCGGTACAGCGCCACTGGAGATTATTGGCGCCGGTCAGAGCGTGCGTAGTCGCGAGAACATCAACCTTTTGGTGAGTGCCAACGGCGCTAACTTAGCGGTGCGAAATTTAAATTTTGAAGGCCCCGGGCAATTTAGCATTCTCAGTCGTGGCGATTTAAATAACCAAGCCGGCGGAAAAGCAATCTTCGTAGACGTGCGCGATGAGCAAACTGGTTTGGTTGAGCTTGCGCTCGACAACGTTAACGTGAGCGGCGTTGCCAACTACGGTGTTCATGTTTCAGATTGCAACTTAGCAGATGACTGCGGTGCGGGCGCCGGTGGTGGCGGCCAAGGATCACCCGCCTCGATTAGCGTGCGCCTGAATAACGTGACGATCCAAGACGTAGGTAATGGGACTTTTGATGGTGATGGCCTTCGCGTTGATGATCGCGGCCCAGGCGATATCTATTTTCATGCCATCGCATCGACGTTTAATCGGGCCGGCGCTGATGGTCTGGAGCTCGACGAGGGCGATGCCGGTAGCATCTATGCAACCCTCATCAATAGCGCCTTTACAGACAATGGCGCCTATTGCGACCCAGCGATTCTCAACGCGTTTATGCCGGCCGAGCCTGAGGGTGAGTTTGCCGACGGTGAGCGATTAGAGTCAGATATTCCAGCAGCGGTAACTGGAACGCCAGACGATACTTGTTTTGAGCGTGAAGTCAGTTTGTACGACTCAGGCAGCGTTGAAGAATATGAAATTGGCATTGATGTCGATGATGGAGTTGATTTCGACGAGGCTGACAATGGCTCGCTAAACTTGACGCTTATCAGCTCGGTGATCTCTGGCAATTACGATGAAGGCGTTGATATGGACGAGTCTGGTCGCGGCGACGGCAACCTGACCTATATCAACACAAGTGCGTATGCCAACGCTGATGATGCTTATAAGATGTCAGAAGAGGACGGCGGTGATGTCATTGCACAGATAAACGGCAGCACTGCTCGAGACAATGGAGGTAAAGGCTTCGTCTTCGAGGAAGAGCAAACGGGTGATGTTCGCGTCCATGCGCTCAACGTTCATACAACCAACAATGATGACAGTGATGATACGGGCTTCGAGGTGGTTCAAGCGGATGGCGGCACTGGCCAACTGACTATCGAAGCCAGCCGCATTGATGATGGGGTTTATGCCGAAGGGGTTAGTGTTAACCGTTAATCGGGTTAAAGGGTTAGGGATGAGGCCTGCGCCAAGGACGGCGCGACTTGGTTTGCACTTGACCCACAGCCTGAACCCCCGCCATAATTCGCAGTTCGCAAGAAGCGCCCGTAGCTCAACTGGATAGATCGCCTGACTACGGATCAGGAGGTTGGGGGTTCGAATCCTCCCGGGCGCGCCATCCAATAAAAAGCCGGCCTTGTGCCGGTTTTTTATTGGATGATTGTGATTGGGTTCGAGCCCCCAACAGCAGGATATTGGGT
>CAJXMZ010000116.1 GCA_913056315.1 uncultured Ectothiorhodospiraceae bacterium | reverse complement strand
CGCCGTTGCACGACTGGTTGCAATGCGCCCTCGCGCCTTGGTCAAAGATAGAGCCGCCCAGATCGCCGCGATCCGTGCGCGCGCAGCGGCGAAAGCCCTATCCGGGCCCAACGCAAGCCGAAGCCAAGACTTTCTATACGATGAAGCTGGTCTGCCGGAATAATGGTTCTGGATACCTCTGCCCTGATGGCGCTCCTGCTCGACGAACCCGAAAGCGATGAGATCGCACGGGTTCTTTCAGGCGAAGACCCATTCGTCATCTCCGCAGGTACGCTATCTGAGGCATTAATTGTTGCCAAACGCCGCGGCGTCGCTGAAGAGATAGCAGAACTACTCGATGCCATTGGTGCAGAGGTTGATGTACTGGATGCAGCCAAAGCAGTGGCTGCCGCTGATGCCTATGCGAAATGGGGAAAAGGCACTCATCCAGCGGGGCTTAACTTCGGTGATTGCTTTGCCTATGTTTCAGCAAAGGCCAACAACCTGCCGCTGTTATACGTTGGCGAAGATTTTGCCAAAACCGATGTCTTGTCGGTACTGTGAAGCCACCCAATCCAGGCCAGATAGCGATCCAGCGCATCGGCAAAGCGTTTTCTTTGATCGAGGTGTCCATGCCGCCGAACGTCGAGCGCCACGATCTGGCTGTCAGACACCCGTGATTTACGCGTGCGCAATCTCCTGTCCTTGCTAGAGCAGCTTTTTGTAACGCTGCTTACCCAATTCGATGTCTTTTCTAATACTATCCATCACTTATCCGCTACCTAAGCGAGGAGGCTTAAGCGATGGGCAATGTTTGTGTGCTCGGGCTTTTTTGCGTTGATCTAATTACCCGCACCGAGCGGCTGCCGGCCTGGGGCGAGAGCCTGCGGGGTGACGGATTTAGCCTCAAACCCGGCGGCAAGGGGGCCAATCAGGCGCTCGCAGCCGCTTATCAGGGCGCCGCGGTGAGTTTTATCTCACGACTCGGTGATGATGCGTTTGCCGAAATAGCGCACGATCTGTTTAGCAAAGGACGGATCGACACCGCCCATGTCACCGTCGATGAGCATCTACCAACGGGAACCGCCACGATAATGGTGGACTCAAATAAAGGCGATAACGCGATCGTGGTCGATACCGGCGCCTGCCGGGCAATCACTACCCAACAGATTGATGAGGCGGCCTCGTGCATCCAAGCGGCCGATATCTTTGTCTGTCAGCTCGAGTTACCGCTGCCCATTTGTGCGCACGCCATCGCGATTGCGCGAGCATCGAATGTGCCGGTCATCCTCAATCCAGCGCCGGCGCTGTCGCTGCCGGAGCATTTCTATCCATTCATTGACTACCTGACACCCAATGAAACCGAAGCAGCGGCGCTCGTCGGTCATGCTGTGGATACTACAGATGAACTTGTTGCGGCGGCCGCGTCTTTGCGCGCGCGTGGCGTTAGCACGGTGCTCATTACGCTGGGCGAGCGCGGTGTGTTGATCGATAGTGACGCGTTTCAGGGCATTATCCCAGCGTTTGATGCCGGCCCAGTGGTTGACACCATCGGTGCTGGAGATGCGTTTAATGGCGCGCTAGCTGCCGCTCTGGCAGCCGGGCATGCACTGCCCGATGCAGCCCGTCGGGCTTGTATCACGGCGGGCCTCTCGGTGACTAAAGCCGGCGCGGCGACATCGCTACCGTCAAAAGATACGGTGGATCAACACCTTGGTTGCGAATCTGGCTCGCCCTTCGCTCCAAGCACCTGATCACTCATAGTGGCTCCAGAGCCTGAGGACTTTGATAACCTGCTCGTCCTCATACACCTGATAGACAAGGCGGTGCTGAATATTGATTCGCCGCGAATAGGCGCCGGCAAGGTCACCGATGAGGCGCTCAAATGGTGGCGGCCGACAAAATGGATCCTCTGCGATCAGCGACAAAAGTTCTTGCGCTCTGGCTTTCAGGCCACTCGCGGCTAGCTTCTTCCCATCTTTTTGAGCTTGCTTGGTGTAAACCAATCGCCAAGTCACCAATCAATCTCTTCATCGCATTGATTCACCGAGGTCTCCATCCCCTCACGGATCGATTCCCGCATACCGGGCACCGAGAGCAGGTAGAGCGTTTCCTGGACCGCCGACCAATCCTCCTCGGAGATCAGGATAGCTTTGTTTCGCTTACCCATAATGATAATGGGCTCATGTGACTCAGCGGCCTCATCAATCAATCGATACAGGTTACTGCGCGCTTCAGTGGCAGTAATTCCAGCCATAAGATGCTCCCTCTATATTCAACATCGTTAATTGTACGTTACTAAGTACGTACGTTAAAGCGATCGCCTTGAGGTGCACGGCGTGACTCATGCGCGAATAAACCAACACCCATGTACCCACCCCGGGCGCTGGAAATCCTTTGGAATGGACCATGCCGTGCGCTCTTCGATACTGAACTGCTCGTGCAGGACGGGGTCGAGCTTGAGGCCTTTGCGGTTGGTGGAAAAAATCAACAACCCATTGTCACTTAAACGCGCCACCGCCGCTTGAATAAGCGCGACATGATCGCGCTGGATATCTAAGTTGCCGGCCATGCGCTTTGAGCTGGAAAAACTGGGTGGGTCTAAGAAAATCAGGTCGTAGCGCCGCCGGCAGCCCTTCAACCACCCCATCACATCATCTTGGATCAGCGTATGTGCGGGGCTATTGAGTTGATTAAGCTTTAAGTTGCGCTGCAGCCAGGCGAGGTAAGTCTTTGATAAATCGACACTGGTGGTGCTGGCCGCGCCACCCAAGCCTGCGTGCACCGTGGCGGCCCCGGTGTAGGCGTATAGATTGAGAAAATGCTGATCTTTGGCGTGCTCACCAATCCATTGCCGCACCGGGCGGTGATCTAAAAATAGCCCCGTATCCAGATGATCAGTTAGGTTGACGAGTAACCGACAAGGCCCTTCTTGCACTTCTAAATACCGCGCTTGGTCGGCCAAGCGCTGATACTGCTGCTGGCCGCGTTGGCGCTGGCGCACCTTATAAACCAGTTTTGAAGGGTCGGTCTCAAGTGCGCTTGGCAACACACTCAACGCCGCACGCAAGCGGGCTTGTGCCTTGCCGGCATCGACACTGGCGGGAGCGGCGTATTCCTGGACGTGCAGCCACCGCCCATCTTTGCTGTTATAGACATCCACAGCCAG
>CAJXMZ010000115.1 GCA_913056315.1 uncultured Ectothiorhodospiraceae bacterium | reverse complement strand
GGAGCGGTAGTTCAGCTGGTTAGAATGCCGGCCTGTCACGCCGGAGGTCGCGGGTTCAAATCCCGTCCGCTCCGCCATTAGTCCCATCATCAGGAAGGCGCCATCAGGCGCCTTTTTGATTTACGGATAGCGAACATGCTGTTAGCGATCAGAGATAAAACCCGCGGCTGGATTGCCTACGTCATTGTTGGTTTGTTGGTTGTGCCCTTTGCCTTGTTTGGCTTGTACAACTACATCGGCAATGGGGGCGACCCAACGGTAGCCAGCATTGATGGCGAGGAGATTACTCGCACCCAGCTCGACCAAGCCTACCGCGCTCGCCAAAGCGAGCTACGGCAAATGCTTGGCGATCGCTTTGATCCCGCGCTGTTTGATACCGATCAATTACGCCGCGAGGCCCTGCAACAGCTCATCGATCAGCAGCTACTGATTAACCATGCGCGCGAGCGCAACCTATCCGTGAGCAACGACCAAGTCGCTAACACCATTCGTAACCAATCGGTTTTTCAAGTCGATGGCGCGTTTTCCGTACAACGCTACCGCGATTTGCTTGCACAAAACGGTTTAACCGTTGAGCGCTATGAGGCCTCGGTGCGCCAGGACTTGGTGTTGGGGCTGTTGCGCCAGGCCGTCCAGCGCAGCACGTTCACCAGTGATACCGAGCTCAATCGGATCTTGGCCCTGCAAGGCCAGCGCCGCGAGCTGGCGTGGGCTGCGCTGAGTGGCGATGACTATCGTGCCAATGTCGACCCGCAGCCGACCGAGCTGCGTGAGTGGTATGCGCAAAACACCCAACGCTTTCAGCTACCCGAGCAGGTGCGCTTGCGCTATATCATGCTTGACCCTGAAGCGATGGCTGAGCAAGTCGAAGTCAGTGCCGATGACATTCAAGCGCGCTATCAAACCCGCCAAGCTGAGGTCAGCGAAGCGGCCGAGCGCGAAGTTCGGCATATTCTCATCGAGGTGCCGGCGCAAGCGAACGAGCAGACGTTGGAACAGGCCCGTGAACGCGCGCTGGCCGCTCGTCAGCGCATTCAGGCGGGAGAGTCCTTTGCACAGGTCGCCCAAGCGGTCTCCGATGATCCGGGGTCGGCTAACAATGGCGGTGATCTAGGGCTTATACAGCCCGCTGATGTTGTGCCCCGTTTTGCCGAGGCGGCCTGGGCGTTGTCGCCTGGTGAGGTGAGTGAGCCGGTGCGCACCGATTTTGGTTGGCACTTAATTGAGGTGACGGATGTGCGGGCCACTGAGCTGGCTCCACTGGCGGATATTCGCGATCAGCTGCGCGATAGCATTGCCTTAGAGCGCGCTGAGCGCGCGGTTTTTGAGCAGGGCAATACGCTTGAGACATTGGCCTTTGAATATCCGAATGATCTTGAGCCTGCGGCTGCCGAGCTCGACGTCGAGGTGCAAGAAAGTGACTGGTTAACGCCCACCGGCGCATCCGATGGCCCATTGGCCGATCCGGCCATTCAGCGCCAAGCATTCAGTGATGATTTGCTGACATCGCGCGAGAATAGCGACTTAATTGAGCTTGAAGATGGACGCTATGCGGTGATTCGGGTGGTTGATTATCAATCGCCGCAGCGCGAGGCATTTGCCGATGTGCGCGAGCGCGTTGAGCAGGCCGTGATGGATGAGCGTACCCGTGAGCAAGCGCGTGCTGATGCACAAACGATTGCCCAGGCCGTTAACGATGGCGCGTCGCTCACCGATGCCACCCAGGGGGTTACCAACGCGCGCTTAAACGCTCCCCAGTGGAGCGAGCGTAACGAGCGTGAATTACCAGCAGGCGTGCGCGAGACAGCCTTCAGGTTGCCAGTCAGCGGATCCAACCCAGCCAGCGCTGGGGTTGCCCGTTTGGCGGATGGTTGGGCGGCTGTTGTGGTGACACAAGTTGAAAATGCCGATCCAAGCGAGGTGACGGCAGAGCAACGTGCGCAGCTTCGCCAGTCGATGAACACCATTGATGGGCAAACCGCCTTTCGGGCCGTGCTCGCGTCGCTACGCGAACAGGCCGAAGTGCGTGTGTTTGAGGATCGAATCTAAGACGACTGGCTTAGTCGTCTGCGCCCAGCGCGTTGCCTGATAGCGCAACGGCATGAAAGCCCGCGTCAACGTGGACGACTTCCCCGGTAATACCCGAGGCGAGCTCCGAGCACAAAAAGGCGCTGGTGTTACCGACTTCATCGATATCGACGTTGCGGCGCAATGGCGCGGCGGCGGCGTTGTAGTCGAGCATCTTGCGAAAGTCACCAATGCCAGAGGCCGCCAGCGTGCGAATGGGGCCAGCCGAGACGGCGTTAACGCGAATCCCCTCAGGGCCAAGATCATGCGCCATGTAGCGCACAGCCGCCTCAAGGCTGGCTTTTGCCGGGCCCATAACGTTGTAGTTGGGCAGGGCGCGCTCGCCACCCAAATAGCTTAAGGTAAGCAGGCTGGCGTTGCGGTCTTGCATCAGGGCGCGCGCGCCTCGCGCTAGGGCGACAAAGCTATAGGCGCTAATGTCGTGGGCCATGGCATAGCCCGCGCGGGTTGTGTTGTCCACAAACGAGCCTTCGAGCTCTTCGCGTGGGGCAAACCCGACCGCATGGACTAAAATATCCAAATGTCCCCAGGTTTGCTTAAGCTCGCTAAATACCGCGTCGATTTGTGCATCATCGGTGACATCCAGCGGCATGACCGGACCGCCACCGCAGGCGGCGCTGCATTGCTCGACACGGCTTTTGAGCTTGTCGTTTTGATACGTTAACGCGACCTCGGCGCCTTGTCGGTGCATGGCCTCGGCCACGCCCCAGGCGATTGAACGATTACTAGCAACGCCAACAACGAGCGCTTTACGATTAGTGAGAAAACCCATGAATACCCCTTTGCCCCTGTAAGAATCCCGGGTACGTTACTGAAAAGCACTGATGTCGCCAAGCGACTATTGGTACCCACGCACGCTACAAGGACTGACAATGTTTATACATTATAGCCCAATCGCACGACTCAGCGGCATTATGCTCACGCTGACTGTAGCGCTCATGAGCACGCCGCTCAGCGCCGCGGAACACGCGCTAGCGCTGCACGGCACGCCAAAGTATGAGGCGGGATTCGATCATTTTGACTATGTGAATCCGCAGGCGCCAAAGGGGGGCAGTCTGCGCTTGGCCAATGTGGCCGCGGCAACGTTTGATAGTTTGCATCCCTTTATTTTGCGCGGCACCGCGGCCGAAGGTATTGGGCTGGTTTATGACACGCTAACTGAGCGATCACTGGATGAGCCGTTTACCGAATATGGATTGATCGCCAAGCGTATGGAAGTGGCCGCCGACAATCGTTCGGTCCGCTTTGAATTGCGCGAAGCCGCGCGTTTTCATGACGGCCAGGCCATTGAGGCCAGTGACGTGGCGTGGACGTTTCGAACGCTGATGGAATCAGGCCACCCCCAGT
>CAJXMZ010000114.1 GCA_913056315.1 uncultured Ectothiorhodospiraceae bacterium | reverse complement strand
ATCTGCGTCTTATTAGATAACGCGTGCGGCCACTTTCTGGCTGCAAATAACAGCAAGGCCGATTGATTACGACGCTTAATACTGAATAAGCGAAATCACCGGCGCGTCTTGCATGTGCTCGCGCGCGTTTAAAAACTCTAGCTCAATCACAAACGCATAACCCAGCATTTCGGCACCCAGACGCTGCAGCAAATCGCTGGTCGCCCGCGCCGTCCCGCCGGTGGCAAGCAAGTCATCAACAATTAAGGTTTTCGCGCCGTGCTGGAGCGCATCGCGATGGACTTCTAGCGCATCGGTGCCGTATTCCAAATCGTACTCACAGCTGTGCACATCGCCGGGTAACTTGCCGGGCTTGCGCACCGGAATAAACCCCGCCCCCAGCTTATAGGCCAACGCCGCGCCAAAAATAAACCCGCGCGACTCGGTGCCAACAATGTATTCCGGCACCCGCCCATCAATCGTATCGGCCAGCAAATCAATCGCCGTGCGAAAAGCATCGGCATTGCCCAGCAACGGGGTGATGTCTTTAAAATCGATACCCGGTTTCGGGAAGTCAGGAATTTCGCGAATAAAGCTCGCCACCTTGGCGATTGCCGCGTCGCGATTATCCATTGCATCACTCATAAGCCAGTGCTCCGAAAAAATTAGTCCCGATCATCGCCAAGGCCTTGGCGAATGTAGCGCAAATGCGCTGCCGCCGCGGCCACCGCGTCGGCTGGATCATTTTTATGAATCGCATCCACTAAATGTCGATGCTGTAAGCGTAACTGCTCTTCGCCCTCGTCGCTGACTAACATGGCGGCACGCCCTCGACGCACATGCTCACGCAACACCGAAAACAGCCCCCGCATCATGGTCACCAACGCCACGTTGTGGCTGGCCTCAGCCACGGCCAAATGCAAGCGCGCATCCCAATCGGCCGCCTCGCTGGCTTTGCCCGCCTGCTGCGCCGACTCCATGCGCTCAAGCGCGCTGGCAATGCTGGTCAGGTCTTTTTCGGTTGCCCGCCGCGCCGCCAAATCCGCGCACAGCGTCTCCACTCCTTGGCGCAACTCCAACACGTCGGCCACCGCTTTGGGCTGCTCTTGCATTAAGCGCAACAACGGATCGGTGAGCTTGGGCGCAGTGACCTCCGCCACGGTGTAGCCAGCGTTACGGCGCACGCTGAGCAGCTCGCGCGAGACCAGTCGCAGCAAAGCCTCACGCAATGAAGCGCGCGATACCGATAAGAGGCGTGAGAGCTCACGCTCGGCAGGCAAGGCATCGCCGGCGTGGAGCTGGCCTTCAACGATTAGGCTTTCAATTTGCTCGGCGATGACATCCGACAAACGGCCATCGTTCGGCGAGACAATCGGCGTGAATAAGTTTTGCACGAAAGGGTACCCTCCAACCCTTCCCACTATAGCGGCAAATGCCCGGCGCTCGCGAGGCGTTCGTCATCGATGCGCTCAGCCGCGGCAATCGCCAACAAACAATCGCGACACAAGCACTCATCGTACTCAAGCCCAATCGCCTCACGCGCGGCATCACTCAGAATCACATCCACACACTGACACCGGTGAATGCTCCCCAACCGACACTCAAAGCCTCCACCACAGCGCGGACAGTGCTTGGGCTCGTGATCAGGCATGGGGATCAGATATAGCGGCGGCGCCAGACTTTGCCCCCGCCGGTGTGGCGATGGCACTGGCCTTGGCTGGTGAAGCTGGGGTTGGGCTAGCGCTGGCGCTTGCGTCAATAGACCATCCGCCGGCGGCGGCTTCTTGCTCGAGGCGATCCATAATGGCCAAGCGCTGCGGCTCGTCATAATCGCGCCACTCGGCGATTTCGGTTTGCGTACGCCCACAACCGATGCACCGGCCTTGTTCGACTTCACAAATGCTGACGCAAGGGGATGAAACCACGCACTTATCTCCACTAGATGTTGAGGTGACTTTGTACCAGAAACACAACTGGTAGACCAAATCGGTATCGGGTTTTCCCCTGCCGCATTGCAACCGCTATAGTAGCGGTCTGACCACAGGAGGGGAGCCATAATGGCGAGCGCACATCCACAATCCAACGCAAGCACCACCATCGGACACTTCGTCAACGGCGAGGCCATCGCCGGCGAATCCGGCGGGCGCACCAGCCCGGTGTTTAACCCGGCCACCGGCCAACAAACCGCCAGCGTCGCCCTGGCGTCGGCCGATCAAGTCGAGCGGGTCATCGCCAATGCCACCGAAGCGCAAAAGGCTTGGGGCGCCACTCCGCCGCTGCGCCGCGCTCGCGTGATGTTTCGCTTTAAAGACCTCATCGAGCAAAATCATGAGCGGCTAGCCGAGTGCATTACGCGCGAACACGGCAAGACCTTTTCTGACGCCAAGGGTGAGGTCACCCGTGGACTCGAGGTGGTGGAATTTGCGTGCGGCATCCCGCATCTGCTCAAAGGCGAGCATTCGCCCAATGTTGGCACCGGCGTCGATAGCCACTCCATGCAGCAGCCGGTCGGCGTATGCGCGGGCATTACCCCATTTAACTTTCCGGTGATGGTGCCCATGTGGATGGCGCCAGTCGCCTTGGCTTGCGGCAATGCCTTTATCTTAAAGCCCTCGGAAAAAGACCCCAGCGCCGGCATGCTGCTGGCCGAATTGCTGCGCGAAGCCGGCCTGCCCGACGGCGTATTTAACGTCGTCAATGGCGATAAAGAAGCGGTCGACACACTGCTGACCGACCCACGCGTGGGCGCCATTAGCTTTGTCGGCTCAACCCCCATCGCACAGTACATTTATGAAACCGGCGCAGCGCACGGCAAGCGCATTCAAGCACTGGGCGGCGCCAAAAACCACGCTGTGGTGATGCCCGATGCCGATATCGACCAAACCATCGATGCGCTCATGGGCGCGGCCTATGGGTCGGCCGGCGAGCGCTGCATGGCCATTTCCGTGGCCGTGCCCGTCGGCGAACAAACCGCTGATCGGTTAGTCGCCGGCTTAAAAGCGCGCCTTGAAACGCTCAGCGTTGGCGATGGCCTTGCCAGCCCCGAACCCGAAATGGGCCCCTTAGTCACTGCCGCGCATCGCGACAAAGTCGCCAGTTATCTGGACATCGGCGTGAAAGAAGGCGCTGAGCTGGTTGTCGACGGGCGGACTGACTCACAAACCAAAAACAGCGACGGCTTTTTTATTGGCGGCTCGCTATTCGATCGAGTCCGCCCCGGCATGCGCATTCACGCCGAAGAAATTTTCGGCCCGGTGCTCAGCGTGGTCCGCGCCGCCGACTTCGAAGAAGCCCTTGGCATCGTCAACGGCCACGAATTTGCCAACGGCACGGCGATCTTTACGCGTGACGGCGACGCCGCACGCACCTACACCGAGCAAGTCGAAGTCGGCATGGTCGGCGTTAACGTGCCCATCCCCGTGCCCATGGCCTTCCATAGCTTTGGTGGCTGGAAGCATTCGCGCTTTGGCGTGCTTCACGCC
>CAJXMZ010000113.1 GCA_913056315.1 uncultured Ectothiorhodospiraceae bacterium | reverse complement strand
GTCGACGACGAGCCGGATATTCGTGGGCTGGTGCGCGAAATCCTCGAAGACGAAGGCTATAGCGTGGCCACCGCCGAGAGCGCGAGTGACGCCCGTGCCATGCTCCAGCGGCAGCGCCCTGACCTGGTGTTATTGGATATTTGGATGCCTGGCGAAGATGGCATTTCGTTACTGCGCGAGTGGTCGAACGGCGGAGCGCCTGATTGGCCCGTGGTAATGATTTCAGGCCACGGCACGGTGGAAACCGCGGTCGAGGCGACCCGACACGGCGCCACGGACTTTGTCGAGAAGCCTTTGTCGATGGGCAAGTTGCTGGTCACTGTAGACAAAGCGCTGGCGCAAGGCGCCGCGGCCGCTGCCCAGGTCAGCGCCACGGCGGTTATTGAACCCATCGGCCGAGGCGAGGCCATGCAGCGCTTGCGCGAACAAGCCAAGCGGGTGGCCAATAGCGATAGTTGGGTATTAATTCACGGCGAAGCGGGCAGTGGTCGCAAGTGCTTGGCGCGCTATCTGCATAGCCTGAGTCAACGGGCTTCGGGGCCTTTAATTGAGGTGGCGGCGGGCACGATTGCCGGGCAAGCCGCTGCCGAAGAGCTATTTGGCGTTGAAGATGCCGGCGGCATTGCCGTGGGGCGTCTAGAGGCGGCTGCCGGCGGTACATTAATCGTCGATGGGGTGGCTGATTTGGATGCCGAAGGCCAAACCCGGCTTGCTGCGGCTATCGAGGCGGGTAGCTTTCAGCGCGTCGGTGGCACCGCGCGTATTCCGCTGGATGTGCGCATGCTCACCATTACGCGCGACGATCTCAACGCCGAAGTGGCCGCTGGGCGGTTTCGGCGCGACCTTTGCTATGCCCTGGGTGTTGTCCCGATGAGCGTGCCGCCATTGCGTGAGCATGCCGAAGATATCCCCGAGCTGGTGCAGTTCTATGTTGACCGCTTGGTTGAAGCCGAGCAGCTGGCCTATCGGCGCTTTACCGTGGCGGCGCAAAATCGTCTGCGCAACCATGACTGGCCAGGCAATGTCATGGAGCTGCGCAACCTAGTCCAGCGCTTATTGGTGCTCGGCGATGGCCTTGAAATTGATGTCGATGAAGTCGAGCGCGCATTGCATGGCGCCAACACTGAGCCTGAGCAAAGTGCGAGTTGGCCGCTACCGCCGGCGCTTGATTTGCCATTGCGCGAAGCGCGCGAGCAGTTTGAACGGGCCTATTTGCAGCAACAGCTCCAACGCGCGGGTGGCAGTGTGGCGCAGCTGGCTCGCTTGGCTGGCATGGAGCGCACGCATTTGTATCGCAAGCTGCGCGCCTTGGGCATTGACCCGCGAGAGCGCCAGGATTGGGGAGAAGGCGGGTTATGAAAATTATTATTCTAGGCGCGGGGCAAGTGGGCGGCACCGTGGCGGCCAACCTCACCAGCGAAGATAACGACATTACCGTTGTCGACAGTGACCCAAGCATCTTACAAGCGCTTCAGGACCGCCTAGATTTGCGCACCATTGTGGGTAGCGCCACTTACCCCGAGGTGCTTGAGCGCGCTGGCGCCGATGACGCCGATATGGTGATTGCGGTCACCAATTCGGACGAGGCCAATATGGTCGCCTGCCAAATTGCCGCGACTCTATTTAATACACCCACCAAAATCGCGCGGGTACGATCAGTCGCCTACTTGTCGCACCCGCAAATCTTTGCTCCTGACGCCCTGCCCATTGATGTCCTTATTAGCCCCGAGCAACTCGTCACCCAGTATGTGCGCCGTTTAATCGAGCACCCCGGCGCTTTGCAGGTGATGGATTTTGCCGATGGCCGGGTGCGATTGGTGGCGGTGCGCGCCTACTACGGCGGTCCATTGGTGGGCCAAGAGCTGCGCACGTTGCGCGAGCATGTGCCCGGTGTGCAAACACGGGTAGCAGCCATTTATCGCCGCGGCAGTGCGATCATCCCCGAGGGCGATACGGTGATTGAAGCCGGTGATGAGGTGTTTTTTGTTGCCGCGCGTAAAAATATTCGCGCGGTGATGAGCGAGCTGCGCCGGCTGGAAAAGCCAGTGAAGCGCATTATGCTCGCCGGTGGCGGCAATATCGGCACGCGGTTGGCGCAATCGCTGGAGACGCGTTACCAGGTCAAAATTATTGAACAAAACGCCACGCGTTGCCGCGACATCGCGGATGATTTGAAAAAAACCATTGTTTTGCGCGGTGACGCGGCCGATGAAGACTTGTTGCTTGAAGAGAACATCGAAAATACCGATGTGTTTTGTGCGCTCACCAATGACGACGAAGCCAATATTTTGTCCGCTATGCTCGCCAAACGTCGCGGCGCGCGGACGGTCATGGCGTTAATTAACCGTGCTGCGTATGTCGATCTGATCCAATCAAGCGATGACATTGATGTGGCGATTTCGCCGCAGCAGGCAACCATTGGCAGCTTGCTTGCCCATATTCGCCGAGGCGATGTGGCGGCTGTGCATAGCCTGCGCCGCGGCGCGGCCGAGGCCATTGAGGCTGTCGCCCATGGCGATGCCGGTAGTTCGGACGTGGTGGGCAAGCGCATTGAAGAGATTCGACTGCCTCGAGGCACAACGATTGGTGCGATTGTGCGCGGCGAAGAAGTGGTGATGGCCCACCACGATACGGTCATCGAACCCGAAGACCACGTGATTTTGTTCTTAGTCGATAAAACCCGTCTTGCCGATGTCGAGAAGTTGTTCTCGGTCGGCGTAACCTTTTTATAAAGGCAGCGCAGTCGCTATGCATCCCGATGCAGTTCAGCGTGTTCTTGGTGTTTTGCTCATGGTCTTTAGCCTGACCATGCTGCCGCCGGGGCTATTGGCCATGGCGGTGGCAGATGGCGTAGCCGGTGCATTTTGGCTGACTTTTGCCCTGCTCTTTGCGCTGGGCGGGTTGCTCTGGCTGCCAGTGCGCCGGTCTCGCCGCGAGCTGCGTACCCGGGATGGGTTTTTTGTGGTGGCCATGTTTTGGGTGGTGTTGGGCGTGGCCGGCGCGCTGCCGTTGCTGCTTCAAAACCAAGTCAGTTTTAGCATTGTCGATGCGCTGTTCGAAAGCGTCTCGGGGCTGACCACCACCGGCGCCACGGCCATCGTTGGCATCGATAATTTGCCCTTGTCCATTCAGTACTACCGCCAGCAACTGCAGTGGTTGGGTGGCATGGGAATCATTGTGTTGGCAGTGGCCATTTTGCCCATGCTGGGGATTGGTGGCATGCAGCTCTATCGCGCCGAGTTACCGGGGCCGGTTAAAGACGCCAAGTTAACCCCAAGAATTGCTGAAACCGCCAAGGCCCTTTGGTATATCTATATGGGCCTTACGCTTGCCTGCGCCCTGGCCTATTGGCTGGCTGGCATGAGCGTGTTCGATGCCATTACCCACGCCTTCACCACCATCGCGACCGGCGGTTTTTCGACCCACGATGAAAGCATTGGCTACTTTAATAGCGCCACCATCGAAATGATTGCGGTGGTGTTTATGCTGATTTCAGCGCTTAACTATTCGCTGCATTTTATGGCTT
>CAJXMZ010000112.1 GCA_913056315.1 uncultured Ectothiorhodospiraceae bacterium | reverse complement strand
GTGTAGCTTTGCTCATCGACTACGGTTATCCGCGGCATGAGTACTACCATCGGCAACGCGCCACTGGGACGCTACTTTGTCATTATCGTCATCGCGCGCATGAAGATCCGTTCTTTTGGCCAGGGCTACAGGACATTACCGCCTCAGTGGATTTTACGGCGGTGGCACGTGCTGGGCAGGACGCGGGATTGGATTGTTTGGGGTTTGCTACGCAGGGCAATTTTTTGGCCGGGGCCGGGCTGCCCGCACTGCTCGAGCGCCTTGCCGCTGGCGACCCCAATCGGGCAGCCGAATTAGCGCAGTTGGCCAAGCCATTGTTGTTCCCAGATGAAATGGGTGAGCGGTTTAAAGTGTTGGGATTAGGCCGGGGTGTGCCTGTGCCGCTCAAGGGGTTTTCCTTTGCCGACCATCGGGAACGCTTGTGAGGAGAAGGCATTTAATTTAGTAGTGGAATTGACCGGTAGATCTACGCCACTGCAAGGAGTGCCGTCATGCCTTTAATTAATGTCACTCGCTATATTCCCGTTACCTACACCCAAAACCAAAAGCAGGTTTGGTTTTCACGCTATCTCACCCCGCCCGTTCGCGATTTGCTCGACGCTGGGCCCGCCGCCAAGCGCATGCTGCGGCGGCCGCGCGCAGCCTATGCGTGTATTTTATTTACCGATATTCGCGGTTTTACTGAGCTCTCGCGTACTATCCAACCGGATGCCTTATTTGGCACTTTGGATCGACATGTGGGGCCGCAAAGCGAGTTGGTGACTTACTATGGCGGTTATGTCGATAATTTTACTGGGGATGGGGTAATGGCGGTATTTGAGGGCGAAGGGGTTGAAGACAACGCCTGTCGCTGTGCCATTGAGGTGGCTGAAATGGCCGAATCACAAGCTCGCCACGGCGTGGATGGTCATGTGCCGGTTGGTGTGGGTTTGCATATTGGTGATGTCGCAATGGGCAGCGTGGGTTGCCAAAGTCGCTCGACTTATACCGCGGTTGGGCAAACCGTTAACGTGGCCGCTCGGCTGTGTGATCGCGCCAGTGGGCCGGAAGTGCTGACCACGCAAACCATGCTTAATGCCGTTAACGATGGAAGCGGCATGCTATTTGAGACCTACGCCGATGATGCGCCGCCGGGGGTGGATGACAGTCTGGGTTTATACCGCTTGAGGCGAGGTTAAATGGATTTAGCGCACGCACTGTGGCTCGGCCTGATTCAAGGGTTAACCGAGTTTTTGCCCATCTCGAGCTCGGCGCACCTCATTGTCTTGCCGCGACTGCTGGGCTGGCCCGACCAAGGGCTTGCATTTGATGTGGCGGTGCATGTGGGTACGTTGCTAGCGGTTATGCTGCATTTTCGCGCGCAACTTGGCCGATTGATCACTGACACCTTAGCCTCAGTCTGGCGTCGCCAAACGGTGGGTGATAGCCAACTGGGCTGGGCGATTGTGTTGGGGACATTGCCGTTGATTGTCGGCGCACTGGTTTTGGCGGATGCGGCCGAAACCATTCTGCGTGGCCCGCTCGTGATCGCGTGGGCAACGATTGGTTTTGGCGGGTTGTTGTGGTGGGCTGCCCGGCGCGGTGGGCAAGGTCGTAACGAATACGATATCGGGCCAAAAGCCGCGTTATTCATTGGTGCTGCGCAAATTTTAGCGATTATTCCCGGCACATCACGCTCAGGTATTACCATGACCGCTGCTTTGTGGTTGGGTCTGGATGCCACCGCGGCGGCGCGCTTTTCGTTTTTATTATCCATTCCCGCCATCGCTCTAGCGGGTGGTTGGAAAGCTTTGCAACTCGCGGGTCAGAGTGGCGCGGTGGATTGGGTCAGTTTTGCCGTGGGTCTGAGTGTGGCCGGCGTTTCGGCGTATGTTTGTATTCGCGCGTTTTTGGCGCTGGTCGCCCGGGTGGGTATGACGCCGTTTGTTATTTACCGCTTAGCGCTTGGCGCGATGTTGTTGGTGTTGTTTACCGGTCAAGCCGGTTAGGGCAAGCCCCGACTAGACAGTATCGCTGGCATCAGCGAGCGCTTGAATCTGCTCAAGGCGGCCAGCCTGGATCGCCTCGCCAATCGCTGGTCCACTCAGCCCTGCTTCAACAAACTGCGCTGCGGTGACGGTTTGGCAACGGCGTAGGCATTCACGTAGATACGCTGCTTGCGGATAGTCGCGCGCATCCAAGCCTAGACGGCCACGATAATCGGCTTCGCAGGCCTTTAGAAAGTGCGCCACTCGCTCAGGCCGGCGAAAGGCATCGAGCCCCTCAAGCATGGCTAAAGTTGTCTGGGCAGGCAGCTCGCGAACTCGATGGCACTGCAGGTGATAACGCGTTACACCGCGGGCTAAATCCCGATACTCGCTAGGCACACGCAAGCGCTCGCAAAGCGCTTCAACCAGGGGGACGCCGGCTTCTTCGTGACCGCGATGCCGGGGCAGCTCGGCCGCTGGGGTTAGGCCTTTGCCCAAATCATGGACCAGCACCGCAAAGCGTTCGGCCGCGTTGCAGTCAAGGGCAACCGATTGGTTCATGGCCAGTAGCACATGCTCGCCGCTATCAATTTCTGGATGATGCTTCGGTGGCTGCGGGATGCCAAATAACCGGTCAACCTCGGGGTAGAGCACGGCCAGTGCGCCACAGTCGCGCAGTACCCGAATAAACACCGCAGGCGTATCGCTCATTAGCGCTTTGCGGGTCTCTTGCCACACTCGCTCGGGGACGAGGTTGGCGACTTCGCCGGCAGTCACCATATCGCGACAAAGGGCTTGGGTATCGTGATCAATATGAAACCCCAAATGGGCAAACCGGGCGGCAAAGCGAGCCAGTCGCAGGATGCGCACTGGGTCTTCGCGAAAGGCGTTGGTCACATGCGCTAGCCGTCGGGCCTTTAAATCGGCTTGGCCGTTGTAGGGGTCAATGAGCGTGCCATCGGCTTGGCGGGCGATTGCATTAATGGTCAGGTCACGCCGGCTGAGATCGTCTTCTAGCGTGACGCTAGGGTCGGCACAAAAGCTAAACCCATGATAACCCGGGCCGGTTTTACGCTCGGTGCGGGCAAGCGCATATTCTTCGCCCGTGTCGGGGTGTAAAAACACGGGAAAGTCGCGCCCAACCGGTTTGAAGCCGCGTGCGGTCATTTCTTCTGGGGTGGCGCCAACCACGACCCAATCGCGTTCGTTGACCGGCAACCCGAGCAAACGATCGCGCACCGCCCCACCGACTTCATAGACGGTTAGGTCAGTGAGCGGCATCTACTGCTCTCGGCCCGCGCCGCGGCGCCATTCATCGTAGCGGCTGCGGCTATCGGTGCCACTTAAGTAGCTCGGCGCCACGGCTTCCAGCGCAGTGGGGTGGATGCCTAAATCGGGCAAAGCGTTGTGCGCGCACACATTATCGACTTGGCTTGAGAGATAGTTATCGTAGGTATAAGGCTTGCCCGGCATATGTTGCAAGATACGACCTTGTAGGCGTGATAAGCCGTCAGGCAGACCAATTATGGCCCGGCGCAAGCCCAGCAGATGCGCGACATA
>CAJXMZ010000111.1 GCA_913056315.1 uncultured Ectothiorhodospiraceae bacterium | reverse complement strand
CATTCTTGCTCGTCACCTCGGCCACCCACATGCGCCGCGCCGAGGCGACCTTCCGCGCCGCCGGTCTCGACCCCATTCCGGTGGCCACCGGCTTTGGCGTTGACCCCAATCCGGTGCCGAGCCTGCGCCGCTTTTTGCCGAGTGTGCGCGGTTTGTCGGGCTCTACCGCCGCCATCCACGAGTATGTCGGGTATTGGGTGTATCGGTGGCGGGGGGAGGCGGCGCCAACTCGATGATGACGATCGCGCGCCCCCAAAAAACCGGACGCCTTCTGATAACCCCCCAACGCTCAGGCTCCTAACGATTAACCAACAAATCCTATTGCTGTGCGCGCGGGTTCGGCTGAATGCCGAGCAACGTGATCGATTGATCGCCCTGTGTGGTGAGGTTAACGACTGGGCGGGGTTAATTCAGGATGCGCAGTTTCGGATGATCATCCCGCAGGTTTATCGCCACTTGAGCGCCGCAGGCCCTGTGGTGCCGGCGGCCGCGCTCGAGGCCCTGCGTGAGCAAACAGTGCGCCTTAATATGCGAAGCCTGCAATTCACCGCCCTTCAGCGGCAACTGGTCACCGAGGTTTTTCAGCCGCTGAATGTGCCCTATGTGTTTGTGAAAGGGGTGTCCTTGTCCGCGGTGTACTACCCCAGGGGCATGGCCAGAGCGCTGCGGGATCTGGATGTGTTAATTCCCCGCGATGCGATGATTGCAGTGGCCGAGCGCTTATTGACGCTGGGTTTTAGTCAGCCACTGGGCCAGGCGTTTAATCATGCCCATGGTGCCGCGTTCCAGCAGCGGTTTAGCGGCATGATGAACTGGGTGTCCCCGCAGGGCTTGCTCATCGAAATCAAGAGCGAATTTGATTCAGAGCATCAGCGCTTTGTAACGGATGATTTGCTCAATCAAGCCCAAACCCATCCGATTGCCGGGGTTAAAACCCATGTCTTACCCACCGCAACGCTTTGCGCCTACCTGGCCTATCATCACTTGTGGCATCGGCTTGCTCGGCTGCATTGGCTGGTTGATATTGATGCCATTACCGCGCATAAAAGCTTTGACCATCAGGCCATCATGGCCCGTGCTGAGCAATTGAATTTGCCCACGATGGTGGCTTCGATGTTGCGCATTCACCAGGCTATTGCTCTGAGTCCGGATAATCCCGGTGCCAGGCTTGAGAATGCGTATGATCAGGTGATCTGGCAGGGCATGGAGGCTTGCCTGGTGGGTGGCTATCACACCGAGCGGTACTTGCGCCGGGCGATGTCGGTGCGCGGCGTTGATCAAACAACCCGGGGCACGCCGCTGCAGCGATGGATGAAAAAGACTGCACGACGATTTTCACCCACGGTTGATGATTTCTCTCATCTTCCCTTGCCGCCGGGCTGGCATTTTGCCTATTACCTATTAAGGCCGCCGTTGTGGGCGCTACGCAAAATCAGGTCCAAGTGCTAAAGCGCATTCCGCCCATTCTCTGGCAGAGCGCGCCGGGGTGGAGTGTGGCCGCAACGGGTCTGCTCATTCTCGAGATCACCCTCGGGTTGTTGTCGCTGTATTTGATCAAGACCCTGATTGATGCGATTACGGGGGCACTCGGGCAGGATGGCGCCTCGCTGACCCCGATTTTGTGGCAGGTAGCCTACCTTGGGCTAGCCACTCTGGGGTATCTGGCGGCCCGCTCGCTTTCGGCTCTGGCCCGCGAGGCACAAAGCCTGGCAGTGGCTGATTATGTTGACCGTTTGGTCCATCAGGCCGCCGTGCAGGCGGATTTGAGCTTTTACGAAAGCCCTCAGTACTTCGATACGCTACAGCGCGCCCGCCAATCCGGCACCCAGCGCCCGGCAACGGTGGCTGCCAATGCGCTGTTGCTGGTTAAAAATGCCATCATGCTCGTGGCGGTGATCGGTCTGATTGTCTCTATTGACTGGCGACTTCTGCCTATTCTGGCTGTGGCCATCCTGCCCGCGCTCTGGGTGCGTATTTACTTCACACGAACGCTTTATGAATGGCGCAAACGTCGCACTGCGCTTGAGCGCCGGGCAGGGTATCTGGACTGGTTAATGACCTCCGACCTGCACGCCAAGGAACTGCGATTAAATCAACTGGGCGAGTATCTAAAACGCCAGTATGCCGATCTCAAGGCCACTATTCGTGGCGAGCAACTGGCCATCACCCGGCGGCGAACCGGCGTGGAAGTGGCAGTGGCCCTGGCCGCCTCGGGGGTATTTTTCCTTGCTCTGGGCTATCTGACCTATCAAACCGCCCAGGGCCGAAGCAGCGTTGGCGACCTGGTGCTGTTTTTGCTGATCTTCCAGCGCGCCCAAAGCATGGGCCAGGAACTGGTTGGGCAAATCTCCAAGCTCTACGAAGATCATCTTTATCTGGGCCTGCTGTTTGAGTTTTTGGACCTGAAGCCGCAACTGACGGTTCAGGGTGCGAGCACCGAGCCCACGCCCAACGACCCCCAGCCCCAGCCGCCGGAAATCGTCTTTCAGGGCGTGCATTTCACCTACCCGGGTTGCGAGAAAGCCGTTTTGCACGATATCAACCTGACCATTAAGCCGGGTCAGGTAGTGGCTCTGGTTGGCGCCAACGGCTCTGGCAAAACCTCGCTGATAAAGCTGCTCACCCGGCTGTATGACCCCAGCCAAGGGCAAATTCTGGCCGATGGTCAAGACATTCGATGCTTTGACCCCGAGGCTTACCGACGCCTTTACAGCGTGGTTTTTCAGGACTTTGCCTGCTATGCAGACTCGGTGGCCAATAACATCCGCTTTGGTGATATTGCGCTGCCGGAGGACAGCCACGAGCTGTTACGGGCCGCTGAGCGCGCTGGCGCACGCGAGTTTATTGAGCAGTTGCCGCAGGGCTTTGAGACAATGCTCAGCCGCATGTTTGACGGCGGCGTGGATTTATCGCGCGGGCAGTGGCAGAAGATCGCCCTGGCCCGCGCTTTTGTTGAGCGCGCCCAAATTGCTGTGCTCGATGAGCCCACCAGCGCCCTTGACCCCCACGCCGAGGCCGATCTGTTTGAGGACTTCAAAGCCCAACTCGGTGGCCGCTCGGCTCTGCTCATCGCGCATCGGCTCTCCACCATCCGCCTGGCAGATTGGATTTATGTGCTGGATGAGGGTACCGTCAAAGAGCAAGGTATCCATCGCGAATTAATGGCAAACGGTGGTCAGTACTCGCGCGCCTTCGAGCGACAGGGAATGTTTTATCAACAGGAGCGCATATCATGACCGATCGTAACAATGATTCATCGACTGAAGCACCCGAGCTTAAACAATGGCAGACGCCGTCGGTTTCTGTGCTGGATGTGAAGGAGACTGAGGGTGGGCCAGTCCCAGGCGCTACTGAGAGCACCCCATTTACAAGTCCGGGCGGCAGGACTGTGTTTGGCGAAGGTAGTTGAGGTTGTTTTAGTGTGGGGTTGGCGTCGGCCGATATAGTAGCTTACCGGCCAATCGGTACTTCGCATCTTGTAAGCCTAGAACGTGTTTAGGCACTCACGAATACGATAGTGGACTGCTTAATCGGCCGGACAAGCCTCAACGCGGCGCCGCTAGCCGCTGATTCTTTTGATCCTGCGCTGACAAGCGTTCCTTTTGTCATTACCCGTAATCCGACCGTGCAATACGCCGGACTGCAGGCTGCCCTTGATGGCCGCCTGCATAATCATGACGAATTAATTGCCGCCTTGGACCTGCCCGCCGATCCGGCGCTTAGTGACGCGTATCTTGTGGCACAAGCCTACACACGCTGGGGCAGCGACTGCCTAAATCGCTTGCATGGC
>CAJXMZ010000110.1 GCA_913056315.1 uncultured Ectothiorhodospiraceae bacterium | reverse complement strand
GGCGGAGGGCAACGGTTTTTGGCGGCGGCTGCCGATTTAGGTGTTGATGCCTATTTTAGTGGTGAGATATCCGAGCCAACCACCCATGAAGCGCGCGAATTGCGGATGCATTATTTTGCTGCCGGGCATCACGCGACTGAGCGTTTTGGTGTTCAGGCGCTGGGCGAACACTTGGCCGAGGCTTTTGCGCTTGATCATGTTTTTATCGATGATCCTAATCCGGCTTGAAAGCCCTTGTGAGCAGGCTTTCAGCTTGACGAAAAAGCAGCAATGTTCCATCCTTGAGGTTGTGTCAATTTTTGCTATCCAAGCAGGAGAGCGGCAATGTCCCAGGAAGGCGCGAGCAATAGCCGCCGTCGGTTTTTAACCGGCGCCGTGGGCGTTGTCGGTGGTGTTGGTGCGGCCTATGTGGCGGTACCGTTTTTGGCTTATTGGAAACCGAGTGCCCGTACTAAAGCAGCCGGCGCACCGGTTGAAGTGGATACCAGCACGCTCGAGCCTGGACAAAAAATTAACCTAACCTGGCGCGGGCAGCCGGTTTGGGTAATACGGCGTTCTGAAGCCGCCATTGAATCGCTCGCTGCGATGGACGATACGGTGAGCGATCCGCTTTCTAATGTTAGTTCGCAGCAGCCGGCTTACGCACAAAACCCGCATCGATCGATCGATCCGGAATATTTGGTCTTAGTGCCGATATGTACCCACTTAGGCTGTATCCCATCGTATATGCCTCAAGCGGGTTCGCTCGATGCTGATTGGCAAGGGGGATTTTTCTGCCCGTGCCATGGGTCTAAATTCGATCTGGCCGGCCGCGTCTATCGGGGTGTGCCGGCGCCGACTAATCTGCAAGTCCCCCCTCATCGCATGGCCAGCAACGGCTCATTGGTGATTGGGGAAGATCCGGAGGCAGCCTAATGAGTGAAGCAACAACAAAAGCCCAAGGCGGTCTGCTCGGTTGGGTCGACGCCCGGTTCCCATTAACCAAAATGTGGAACGAGCACGTTGGCGAGTACTACGCGCCGAAAAACTTCAACTTTTGGTACTACTTTGGCGCGCTGTCCTTATTTGTGCTGGTGAACCAGTTGCTCACGGGTATTTGGTTGACGATGAATTACAACCCGTCGGCCGCAGGCGCTTTTGATTCTGTTGAATACATCATGCGCGATGTTGAGTGGGGCTGGCTGATTCGCTATATGCACTCCACTGGCGCTTCAGCGTTCTTTGTTGTTGTGTATTTGCATATGTTTCGTGCGCTGCTCTATGGGTCTTACCAAAAGCCGCGCGAGCTCATTTGGATCTTTGGCATGATCATTTACCTGGTGCTCATGGCCGAGGCCTTTATGGGCTACATGCTGCCATGGGGACAAATGTCCTATTGGGGCGCGCAGGTGATTATTTCGTTGTTTGGTGCGATCCCGATCGTGGGTGAACAGCTCGCGCTATGGATTCGCGGCGACTTTAATATCTCTGGGGTGACACTCAACCGATTTTTTGCCCTGCATGTGGTCGCGCTGCCGCTGGCCCTGGTGGGGTTGGTGGTGTTCCACATCTTGGCGTTGCATGAGGTTGGCTCGAACAACCCAGACGGCGTCAATATTAAAGATCACAAAACCAAGGACGGTAAGCCCAAAGATGGCATTCCGTTCCACCCTTACTACACGGTGAAAGACACCTTCGGTTTGGGTGTGTTCTTAATCTTCTTTAGTGCGGTGGTGTTCTTTGCCCCCGAAATGGGCGGGTTATTCTTAGAACCGCCTAACTTCCAGCCGGCTAACCCGCTGCAAACACCTGAGCATATTGCGCCGGTTTGGTATTTCACGGCGTTCTATTCGATTTTGCGTGCCATCCCCGATAAGTTTGGTGGCGTGTTGGCCATGGGCTCGGCCATCTTCTTGCTGTTCTTGCTGCCATGGATTGACCGCGGCAAGGTGCGCTCAATTCGCTACCGTGGTTTAGGCCATAAAGTGGCACTGGGATTGTTTGCGGTTGCCTTTGTGTGCTTGAGCTATTTGGGCTTAAAAGCGCCGTCTAATGTCTATTTTGGGTTGACGGTAACGACCTGGGCGCAAATTTGGACCATGGTGTATTTTGGCTTTTTTGCCTTTTTGTTCGCCTATACCGCGTTTGGGTTTGAGCGAACTAAGCCGGTGCCAGAGCGAGTGACTGAGTGATGCGTAAGATTTTGTTGGGCCTGATGCTGGGTATCCTTAGCACAACGGGCTACGCCGCGGCGCCCAGTGGCAATTTAATGGATGCGCAAGTGGACGTGTCTGACCAGGGTTCGTTGCAACGCGGTGCGAAGTTGTTCGCGAATAACTGCATGGGCTGTCACTCCGCAAAATATGTTCGCTGGAATGCTTTGCCTGAACCGTTGGGCGTTTCCATGGAGATGGTGGAAGACAACCTTATCTACGGTGCCTACCAAGCCGGTGATACGATCAATGCGGCTATGCGTAGTGAAGACGGTGCGGAGTGGTTTGGTGCTGCACCGCCTGATTTGTCGTTAACCGCACGGGCACGGGGTGCCGATTGGGTCTATACCTACCTGAACAGCTTCTACCGTGATCCGGATGCAAGTATTGGCTGGAACAATAAGCTACTGGCCAACTCGTCCATGCCCCACGTGTTGTGGCGGCTTCAGGGGGTGCCTGAGGCGGAATATGAAGACACCGCCAATGGGGTGCAGGTGGCCGGGATTCGTGTTCCGGACGCGCAACAGGGTATGCTCTCTACTGCGGAGTATCATCAGGCAACCCGCGACATAACGAATTACATGGCCTTCATGGCCGAACCGGTGCGTGCCAAGCGCCAGGAGATTGGCGTTTGGGTGATCGGATTTCTCGTGATCTTTACCGGACTGGCGTATTTGATGAAGCGCGAATATTGGAGGGATATCCACTGAGTCGCCAAGCGAACGAAGTGACCCCCAGTGCAACCGCGCTGACGCAACGATCCAGTATCGGGCTGTATAGCGATGCAGCCAGCGCTGACAGCCATCGTGTGCGGCTAGTGCTTGCCGAAAAGGGTCTCTCAGTTGAAGTGGTCGAGGTTGAGCCGAATGGCCCGCAGCCCGAAGACCTTGCCGCGCTTAATCCGTATGCCGAAACACCGACGTTGGTTGATCGCGACCTGTCGCTCTACGATGCACGCGTGATTTGTGAATACCTCGATGAGCGCTTTCCGCATCCACCGCTTATGCCCATCGACCCAGTGTCACGGGCTAAGGCGAAGTTGGTTATTTCGCGTATCGAACGCGATTGGTATGACTTGCTTATGGTTCTCGAGCGTCAAGACAAGCGCGGGCGAACGGCCGCGCGGCGCGAGCTTGCTGAAAGTCTAACAGCCAGCACCGATGTCTTTGGTTCGGGTACGCAGTATTTTTTGAGCGATGAAATCACCATGATGGATTGCGTGCTCGCACCGCTGCTGTGGCGGTTGACGCACTACGGTGTTGATTTGCCCGACGAGGCCGAGCCCATTCAGGCCTACGCCGAGCGTTTGTTTGCGCGTGAGCCGTTTATCGCCAGCCTAACCACCACCGAGCAAGCCATGCGCCCGGCCTAATGACGCCGAGTCGTCCCTACCTGCTGCGCGGGCTGTATGAATGGATTGTTGATAACGGGCTCACGCCCCATGTGCTGGTGAATGCTGATGGGCCGGATGTATCGGCCCCGACTGAATTTGCCGAAGCAGGCCGCCTAGTGCTCAATGTCTCCCCGTCTGCGGTGCGCGAATTGAGCCTGACCAATGAAGCCGTTGCTTTTAGCGCGCGTTTTGGTGGAACGCCTCGTCAAGTCTATGTGCCCATTGCCGAGGTTTTGGCGATCTATGCGCGCGAAAAC
>CAJXMZ010000109.1 GCA_913056315.1 uncultured Ectothiorhodospiraceae bacterium | reverse complement strand
GGGGCTAAAATGCCATTTTCGCGCTTAATCGCGGGGCGCTATTTGCTCTTGGGCCTGATTAGTAACGCGCTGCCATTTTCATTCATTGCCTGGGGCCAAACCCAAATCCCCAGCGGACTTGCCTCAATCATTAACGCCATGACACCCATTTGGGCCGTATTGGTCGGTGTGCTCATCCAAAGCCATGATCGACTCACCCTGAACAAAGGCATTGGTGTATTGCTCGGCTTTGCCGGCGTGGCGGTACTCATGGGGCCAGATCTACTGCAAAAACTTGACCCCTATAGCCTCGGGCAGCTTTCAGTGCTCGCCGCCACAATTTGCTACGGGTTTGCGGTGCACTATGGCCGGCGTTTTGGTGAAACCTCAGCCTTGGTCAACGCTGCCTATATGCTAACGGCCGCAACCGTATGGCTAATGCCAGTGGCCATGATCGTCGAGCAACCCTGGACGCTCAATCCCGGTATTAGTGGCTGGACGGCGTTGCTCGGGCTATCACTGCTGTGCACCGCCTTTGCCTATTTACTATATTTTCGCATTCTGGCTTCAGCCGGAGCGACCAACATGTCGTTAGTGACGTTTATCGTGCCGGTCTCTGCGATTAGCTTAGGCGCGTTGTTTTTAGACGAGCGTTTGGGTTCAACCGCGTTTGCCGGCATGGCCATTTTGTTCGCTGGCCTTGCCGTTATCGACGGGCGTTTGTGGAATACTTTGCTTGGACTGCGGCGGCGCTGGGGATGAATCAACACCGCCCATCGGACTAAACAAGTCCGCAATCACCTGATCATCCAGTACCGCCTTCGTTGCACTCGCGCCATCGCCTAGCAAGCGCTCGCCAAGCTCAGCCTTATCACGTTGTAAGGCCATGATGCGATCCTCTACGGTGTCGCGCGTTAACAGATGATAAACAAACACCGGCTGGTCTTGACCGATACGATGCGCACGATCGGTGGCCTGACGGGTCACCGCGGGATTCCACCACGGATCGTAATGAATCACCGTATCAGCCGCGGTTAAATTAAGCCCCGTACCGCCGGCTTTTAAGCTAATCAAAAATATCGGCACTTCGTGATTTTGAAACTCGGCCACCGGCGCCTCGCGATCCCGCGTCTCACCGGTGAGTTTGACCCACTCGTGGCCATGACTCGCCAAGCCCTCTTCGATTAATCGCAGCATGCGGGTGAACTGCGAGAAAATCAGAATACGTCGGCCAGCATGGCGCAGCTCGTCGACGAGCTCTAGCAATAACTCAAGCTTTGCCGACTCGCGCGCAGTTTTCGGCGCAGTCTCCACTAACCGGGGGTCACAACAGACTTCGCGTAGCTTTAAGAGCGCATCCAAAACCAGCACCTGACCTTGCGCCTGTCCCCGATCGGCTAGCGCTTCGCGCACCCGATTATGCTGGGCTAAGCGCAACTGCTCATAAAGATCACGCTGCTCGCCCACCAATTCAGCGTAGAGGGGGATTTCGGTTTTGGCCGGTAAGTCCTTGGCGATGGCCTGTTTCGTTCGCCGTAACAAAAAGGGCCCAACGCGCTCGCGCAACGACTCTAATCGGCTTTCATCATGGTCTTGCTCGATGGGTCGGCGATAGACACGCTTAAACGCTGATGCATTGCCTAATAAACCGGGTGCCACAAAATCAAATTGCGACCAAAGCTCGCCTAAGTGGTTTTCAAGCGGCGTCCCGGTCAAGCTTAAGCGCTGCTGGGCATTAAGCACACGCACGGCCCGAGCAGCCTGCGCGCGGGGATTTTTGACTGCCTGCGCTTCATCAAGCACCAGCAAATGCCAGTCTTGGCGTTGAAGTGCGTCAATATCGCGAACCAACAAGCTATACGTGGTTAACACCACATCGTAGCGGCTGAGTCGGCCGTGTTCGGCGTGACGCGAGGGACCATGTAAACGCAGCACGCGCAGGCTAGGCGCAAACTTTTCAATTTCGCGCTCCCAGTTAAACAACAAGCTGGTTGGCACCACGATCAAACTCGGGGCCTGTGCCCGGCCCGACTCTTTTTCGAGCAACTGATGCGTAATGACTTGCAGGGTTTTACCCAACCCCATGTCATCGGCCAACACCCCGCCAAGCCCGAGCTGCGCAAGCCGCTGTAGCCAGCTCACTCCCTCACGCTGATAAGGCCGCAGTTCACCTTGCAGGCCTTGTGGAATGGGTGCATTGCCCAGATCTTGCAGCGCATTTAAGGACTCGCCCAACCGGCGCAGCTCAGCATCGCCTTGCCAGTGCAGCGCCCGGCCTTGGGCTTTGGCCAGTTGATCCAGCACGCGGGTTCGTCCCAGCGGCAACAGCAAACGTCCTTGATTTAAACGCGCGGCGGGGTCGTACAACTCGGTTAAACCTTTGAGCAAGGGAATGAGCCGCTTGGCAGGCACCGGCACTAAGCGCCCGTCACCCAGATCGATTAACAAGCTGGCTTCGGGATCGATTGCGTCTAAATAGCGCGGCGACATCGCCTCGGGATTTTCTCGAATGAGCGCCAGCAATAACGGCATGACCGCATGCCGCTCGCCATCGACTTCAATGGATACATCAAAATGAAACCACCCCGGCTGCGCGCGGGCGCGCTCAGCCTGCGCTTGCCAGTAGTCCGCCGCGGCCAACCGCCATGGAAAGCTCGCATCCGTGGTAATTTGCCAGCCTTCGCTTTCAAGCGCTGAGACGCTACCGGCAACAAATTTACGCCAATCACTATTATGATCGGGCGCGAGTCGGGCTTTGGATAACGACCCAGCACTTTGCAAACCCGCTGCCTGCAAGCGCGCGAACGCCTTTTGCTCCGCCGCCGCATCGCGTGGGTACTCGCGCAACTCGCCAGCCTCAAACACGGAAATCTGTGCACCGGCTTCATCCGCGCTAACGCCGTGCCCACCATAATCAAAGCTCAACAAGGCAACCGCTTCGCCTGCCTCGGCCCGTGCGGCCACCAAGCCATCATTAATGCGCGTTAACTGCAGCTGACAAACCGGCGTAACCCCTTGAATGCGTAAACGTTTGGGCGGCTTGGGCGCAGGGACCGGAATACCCCGCTTTTTTAATCCCTCGGCCAACGTAGGCAAGTCCTCAGGCGCGACCACCGGTCCTGCCTGCAAAGCGGTTGTCAGGGCCTCGGGCGCGTTGAGTTTTAATACACCAAATGCGCCAGTGGTTGGGTCAAGCCAGACGGGCGGATGCCCAGAAAACGTTTTAACCTGCGTGTCCGGCAACATCGGGACCAAACGATGGCCCCCATCGGACTGGACTTGCCAAGCCAGCTCACCCGATCGCTCGGGCTCGCCATGTAAGGCGGGTTGATCCGGGCTTTGCCAATACGCCCGCCCGGTTGCGGCCAGCGCATCCAATAAAAAATATCGATCATCTGGGCTGATGGCGACACCGGCCTCAGGCAGCAACTTCAACAATCGTCGATCAGCCGCACTGAGCAGGCCTTCGGGTGCCCGGCGGCCACCGTGAAATGGGGTAAGCCGGCCATAACCCCCTTTACGCTTGGGCCGTGCGCGGCGGATAGCAACCGTCGGGTGCCCGACGCTATCGGTATCCAGTAGGTAGAGCAATACTTCAGGTCGCGCAGTGGGCGTATCAGTTGGCGGTGCGTTAGCGGCATCGAGCTCGCTCAACCACTGGTGAATCGCCGGGTTGGCTTTTACTAGACCGGCTGGCGCTTGGCGATCCAAATAATAGAGCAGCGCGGCCACGGCATGGGCGCAGCCGCCACCGTCAGGGCAACCGCAAAAGGTGGTAACCGGCCGAGGCGAGGGTAATGGATGAATCCGGCAATCCACGGAGTACACCTGCCGTCGGCCATCCTGTACACGCGCAACAAACCACTGCCCACC
>CAJXMZ010000108.1 GCA_913056315.1 uncultured Ectothiorhodospiraceae bacterium | reverse complement strand
AAAAACGAGGCCATCGTTTGCAACATCGGCCATTTCGATAACGAAATTGATGTAACCAGCCTGCGTCAGTACGACTGGGAAAACATCAAGCCACAGGTCGATCACATCACCTTCCCGGATGGCAAGAAGATCATCCTGCTCGCCGAGGGTCGCTTGGTGAACTTGGGCTGCGCCACTGGCCACCCAAGCTTTGTTATGTCAGCAAGCTTTACCAACCAAGTGCTCGCGCAAATGGAGCTCTTTAACAACAAAGGCGAATACGACCACAAGGTCTACATCTTGCCTAAGCACCTAGATGAGGAAGTCGCACGACTGCATCTCGAGAAGATCGGCGCTCAGCTGACTAAGCTCGCTGACGTGCAGGCCGACTACATTGGTGTACCGGTTGAAGGGCCCTTTAAGCCTGAGCACTATCGCTACTGATCCGGCAACCCGCCTACATGTGGTAGGCATCCCGCCCGTCGGTGAGGTGATCGACCTCCCCGGCGCGGCGGTTCAACATATTCAAGCCCGTCGACTGCGCAGCGGTGACGGGCTTGTGCTTTTTAACGGCGACGGTGGCGAGTACACCGCCCGCTTAGTCGATTTGCAGCGCCGTCGGGCGCAGGCGCTGATTGAGTCTTATCAGCCGCGCGAAGCCGAATCTCCCCTCGCGGTGACCCTGCTACAAGCAATCAGCAAGGGCGAGCGCATGGACTACGCCCTCCAAAAGGCCACCGAGCTAGGCGTGGCTCGGGTGATTCCAGTCATTAGTGCGCGCTGCGTTGTTCGATTGGATACTGAGCGTTGGGCCAAAAAGCAGCGTCACTGGCAAGCCGTTGCCATTGCGGCCTGCGAGCAATGCGGCCGCAATCGCATTCCACCGGTTGAACTGCCCTGTTCACTTGCCGATGCCTTAGCGCAAGTCAGTGACTTGCCGGGTGTCATTTTTGATACCGAGGGGGATTGCACTGCCCGCGCCTTGCAGCCCACCCAACAACTGGCCACCCTCATCGGTCCCGAAGGCGGGCTTGCCGCCGATGAAATTCAGCGCGTTGTTGATCTAGGCTGGCAACGCATTCAGCTAGGTCCGCGTATCTTACGCAGCGATACCGCGCCGGTAGCAGCGCTTGCCGTTATTCAATCGCAAATTGGCGATTTGGGGTAACAATGGCCTGGCTACAGCGTGCGCCGCTGGCAGTGATTGTCCTTGCGCAGCTGTTCGGAACCTCGCTGTGGTTTAGTGTGAATGGTGTTTGGTTTTCGCTAGCAACCGAGTTAGGTCTGCTCGAAACTGACCTTGGCCGCCTAACATTGAGTGTTCAGGCTGGCTTCATCGTTGGAACACTCATACTGGCAACAACGGGCTTGGCCGATCGATTTTCGGCGAGTCGCATCGTGGCGATTGCCAGTGTGCTGGGGGCGCTTTTTAACGCGGGCTTTATTTGGGCCGCACCGTTTGCGCCGCTGGATGCCATCGTTCGCTTTCTCACCGGGCTATGCTTGGCCGGCATCTATCCATTGGGCATGAAACTGGTGATTGCCTGGACGCCCTCACACGCCGGTGCCGCGCTCGGCTGGTTGGTGGGCATGTTGGCATTGGGCACCGCGACGCCGCATTTAATGCGCACGCTAACCACAGGCTTGCCCTGGGAATGGGCGCTGCTTGGTGCCTCAGGGCTGACATTGATTGGTGGGCTGCTCATCCTGGGCCTAGGCGATGGTCCGCACCTGCCGCGTACCGCTGGGCCCATGGCACTAAAACGCGGGCTCGATGCCCTGCGCATCCCCGCCTTTCGCGCTGCAGCAGGGGGATATTTTGGTCATATGTGGGAGGTCTATGCCGTTTGGATGCTCATGCCGTTGCTGGTCGCACGAGAAATCACACGGCTAGAAGCCTCCATGACCTGGGTGCCGCTTTTGTCCTATTGGATTATTGGTATTGGACTGCTCGGGTGTGTGGTAGGTGGGCAGCTAAGCCGCAGCCGGGGAAGCGCCTGGGTCGCCGGTCGCGCGCTGGGATTATCGGGCAGCCTGTGTTTGCTCTATCCCGTTTTAGTTGCCATCGACACGCCACCTGCCGTGCTTATAAGTTTGCTGTTCATTTGGGGCCTTGCCGTGGTGTCTGACTCACCCCAATTCTCAGCGCTCGCCTCATCCAGCGCTCCACCCGACCGGGTCGGTGCCTCGCTCGCCATTATGAATACCATTGGATTTGGCCTGAGCATTCCGGCCATCTGGCTCACCAGCCATTTATGGGCCATTCAGGGGCCTTGGGTTGTGCTGTGGCTCTTGCCTGGGCCGGTCTTAGGGCTTTGGGCCCTGTATCGGCCACGCTCACCCCAGCGGCCAGATCCGATACACTAGCGCCCATTGCCATTGCGCTACAGGAGTAACCCATGCCCTATCGCCTCGGGGTTGTGATGGACCCCATTGAGGGGATCACCCCTTACAAAGACACCACGCTTGCCATGCTGTTAGAGGCGCAACGCCGTGGCTGGGAGATTCGCTACTTAACACTGGCCGACCTGTCCTTGCGCGATGGGGTGGCCTATGGCGATAGCGCCCGGCTTGAAGTCAGAGACGATAACCAGGATTGGTTTACGCTGGGCGAGCGCATCGATGAGGCCTTAAGTAACCTCGATGCGATTTTAATGCGCAAAGACCCGCCCGTGGATAGCGCCTATGCCTATGCCACTCAAATTCTAGAGATTGCCGAGCAAGCTGGCGTACTGGTCGTCAATCGGCCGGCTGGGCTGCGCAATGTCCAAGAAAAACTCTCGATTACGCAGTTCCCGCAGTGCTGCACCCCCACGGTGGTTGAAATGCGCGCCGAACCGCTAAAGGCGTTTATTAATGCCCAAGAGCGCGCAGTGCTCAAACCCCTCCACGGCATGGGGGGCGAAGCGATCTTCGTGGTTTATGCCGGAGACCCCAATACCAGCGTTATCATCGAACAGCTCTCCGAGCGCGGCACACGCTATGTCATGGCACAGCGCTACTTGCCCGAGATTAGTGACGGCGATCGCCGCATTCTGGTGATTGACGGACAGCCCGCCGCGTTTGCACTCGCGCGCTTGCCAGCAGCCGGTGAAAGCCGAGGAAACTTAGCCGCTGGCGGCCGTGGCGTTGCGTCTGCGCTGAGCGATCGAGAGCACTGGATTGTTGAACAAGTCCGCCCGCTGCTTGCCGAGCAAGGGATTTTGTTTGCTGGCTTGGATGTCATTGGCGGCTATCTCACCGAAATTAACGTCACCAGCCCCACCTGTGTGCGCGAAATTGATGCCCAACAAAAAACCAACATTGCCGGCGATTTGTTTACCGTCATTGAGCGGCGCTTAGCCACACCGCATTAATGGCCACGCAGCACTCGGCGCGCGCCCGGGATCGCCTTTTAATGGCGCTATTACTATCGGCGCTGGTCCATGTGTTAATTATTTTTGGCCCCCTTGGCCCGATCCAACTCAACCCAGAGCGGCAGCCCATTGCGGTGACAGTGGCGCTGCAATCTCCCGCCTCAACCACAGCAGCGCCCATACTCAAAGTCATTACAGGACAAAACCAAGCGCGTCGGTTAAGCGCCGGCTCAGTCAACCAACGCGCGATTGACGGCACCACTGAAGACACCCCTGCGGCGCGTTACTTGCGCGAATGGGTTGCGCAAGCCGAGCGTCAAGGCAACGCCGCCTATCCCGCGTGGCTACAACAATCGGGACTATCAGGTCAGGTGGTGATGGCAGTCACGTTGGCAGCAAACGGCGCAGTTCGTCAGGTTGCCATCATCGGCGGCACTGAGCATGCGCAGCTGCGTGAGGCCGCCCACAAACTAGCGCGTGACGCCGGTCCTTATCCGGCGGTTCCAGCGACCGTACTCAAAGGTGCCGACACGCTAGTGATCACCCGCACTTGGTCATTTGGCGAGGCCGAGAATTAACCCAAACCTTGCTTGTCCCCAAGGGCTTGCTCACGGATACTGCCTGGTCATGAGCGGGCAAAATGCAACCTACTTAGGCTTTGATGCCGGCGAAAAGCGCTTGGGTATTGCGGTGGGGCAAAGCATCACGCAGGCCGCACGG
>CAJXMZ010000107.1 GCA_913056315.1 uncultured Ectothiorhodospiraceae bacterium | reverse complement strand
AATCGCCTTCGAGGTATTGCAACGAGGCCGCGCGAGCCAATAGCAAAACCGGCAATAAGAGCAGCACGACCATCACCACAACGCGGCGCCAGGCCGGCAAAGCCGGTCCACTGTGCGCCTCGAACTTCATTGTCGTGCCTCCGGTGTATCCAGCCGCAGTAGCTGCGTGTCCTCGGGCGCTGGCTGGCGCAGCTCCAATGATTCACGAGCAACCCGCTCGACGCGGGAATGTGTGGCTAGGGCGCCCTGTTCAAGGCGCAACCGACTCCATTCGGTATTGAGTCGATCACGCTCGTTGTATTCGGCTTCTAAGTTGACGAATAAACTGCGCGATTGATGTTTGACTTCGACAACAGCGATTGCCGAAACCACCACAGCAAGCCCAAGCACCACCACCGATAGCACAGAGACCTTCATGACAACCGCTCCGCCACGCGTAAGGTGGCGCTACGTGCGCGCGGATTATCGCGCACCTCATCAGCCTCGGGACGCTGCGCTCGGCCAATGCGACGCAATCGCGGTTGTTTTTCTGGCGGCACCATGCCGGCACCCGGTGGCAAATCACCCACCTGGCTATGCCGAGTCATAAAACGCTTAACCCGACGATCTTCAAGCGAATGAAAGCTAATCACCACCAAACGACCGGCCGGCCCCAACAAATCACAAACCCCCTCGAGCAACTGATCAAGCGCACCCAGCTCATCGTTTAGGTGAATACGAATTGCTTGAAAACTTCGTGTGGCTGGATGCTTACCGGGCTCAGGCCGTGGCACGGCGCTGGCAATCAGTTCAGCCAATGCCGTTGTGGTTTGCGGCAAACAACCCGCCTCACGGGCCCGGCAAATCGCGCCAGCGATACGCCGCGCAAATCGCTCCTCACCATCACGGCGAAGCACACGAATAAGCGTTGACTCATCCACCCGGGCTAACCACTGGGCCGCGGTTTCGCCGCGGCTGTTATCCATGCGCATATCCAACGGGCCTTCGCGCATAAAGCTAAATCCGCGCTCCGGCTGATCTAGCTGCGGCGAGGACACCCCAAGATCAAGCAGTATGCCGGCCACTTGCCCGGCTAATCCCGCCGCGTGCAAGTGCGTACTTAAGTCAGCAAAACTGGCTTGCAGAATATGGCAACGTGGGTCGTGACCATGGCGCGCTTGGGCCAACGCAATGGCCTCGGGGTCGCGGTCAACCAACCAAATACAAGCGCTTTCATCGAGCTGCGAAATTAACGCCATGGCATGCCCACCGCGACCATAAGTGCCGTCGACATAGACGCCACCCGGACGTGGAGCCAGCGCAGCAACGGCTGCTTCGAGCATGACCGGAGAATGATCAGTTGCTTGGCTTACCATAGTGCAGCTCTACAGCGACAACGACTCAAGATCACCGGGGAGCTCATCAGAATCGGCCGCTTCCACCAACCACTCATCGCGACGTTGGCTCCAGACCGCCTCATCCCAAAGCTCAAATTTATTGCCTTGGCCAATTAACACGGTGTGTTTGACCAAGCCAGCAAAGTCACGCAGCGGCGGAGGCAGCAGGATGCGGCCGCTGCCATCAAGCTGGCATTCGGTCGCATGACCAATAAGCAGACGCTGCAATCGCCGGGCACTGCGGTTAAGACTGGGCAAGCGCACCAACTTTTGCTCGATGTGCTCCCATTCAGGCAATGGATAAACCAATAGGCAATGATCACGATCAACCGTAACGACCAAATGGCCATCACAAATTCCGCTCAGCCGCTCTCGATAGCGGCTCGGCAATGCGATCCGCCCTTTTGCATCGAGATTAATATGCGTGACACCACGAAACACCAGCTGACCCTCGAATTACCCTAAATTTCCATTTCTTGCCACTTTTCCCCACTTAGAGACACACTCTAGACAGCAATCGCAGTGGCGTCAACCCAACGAAAAGGGAATTTTCTTTGCTACGACAGGGACTTACGAGACACAGACAAAGCCACCCCTAACCGCTGCATGCGCAGCCAAAATGGCTTTTTAAAACATGAATTTAAGGTAAAATGCGAGAATTCGCATGAATAAGAAAAGGTGGAAGCCGGCCTGTAAGCCGGGTTCTGTCGAGAGCAGTCATTCATCTGGGATGCTTGTCGCCAAGCACCTCAAGCGACCTACCCGGGAGCCGCGCGGGCCACGCGTATGCCCCCCTATTTGGTCTTGCTCCGAGTGGGGTTTACCTTGCCACGCGGTGTTACCACCGGCGCGGTGCGCTCTTACCGCACCATTTCAACCTTACCTGTGAGACGCGAACGCCCCCATCGGCGGTATATTTTCTGCGGCACTTTCCGTCGGCTCACGCCGCCCAGGCGTTACCTGGCACCCTGCCCATTGGAGCCCGGACTTTCCTCCACGCATAACACGCAGCGACTGCCCGGCCGACTTCCGCAGTTAGTCTACCATTGAGCCGGCCCAATCGTGGGGCCTAAGCAGACGAACCGGCGTCAATCGCCTGTGCGTAGAGTGTATTAATCGACTGACCGGTTAAGCGGGCCGCCACCCGCGCAGCGGCCTTCGCGCCAAGCCCCTCAGCCCGAAGCATGGCTAATATTTCAACGACCGGCGGCAAGGTCGAGTCCAGTGATTCGGTCGCGGTGTCAGCACCAGCAACCAAAATCACAAATTCACCGCGCTGTCGGTCAGGATCAGCCTCGAACCAAGCGGCTAACTGCGATAAGCAATCACTGTGCGTTGTTTCAAATCGCTTCGTCAGCTCCCGACATATCGCCGCCTTACGATCTGCCCCCATCACATCGATTAGGTCGTTTAGGGTTTTGCCGACGCGCCGGCCGGCTTCGAGCAAAACCAGCGTTTGCTCAAGCTGGGCAAGCGCCTTGAGCCGTCGAATTCGTGCACTTGAGCGCGCGGGTAAAAAACCCTCATACACAAACCGATCGCTTGGCAAACCGGCCACTGATAGGGCCGCGATAATGCTGCTTGGCCCAGGCACCGTTAACACGTCAACACCGGCTGCCCGAGCCGCCCGCACCAACCGATACCCCGGGTCACTGATCAGCGGTGTGCCCGCATCACTGATCAATGCGATATCTTGACCGCCGCGTAGTTGATCGAGCAGCGGTTCAATGCGATTGGCTTCATTATGTTCGTGCAAACTCACCAAGCGCTGCTTAATACCAAAGCGACTGAGTAAGCGGCCACTATGGCGTGTATCTTCAACCGCAACGCAATCAACATGGCTAAGCGTCTCGCGCGCCCGATCACTCATATCGCCCATGTTGCCAATCGGCGTAGCCACCACAAAAAGGCGGCCCAGAAGGTTTGACACAATTTATCCCTAGAATCGATACTGCGATCACTGTCGAGAGTTTAACTGGCAGTGCTTACCATCGCGAGGACCATCCTTGACCAGCCCAAGACTCCTGATTGCGTCATTACTTGGCTTAGTGCTGCTGGCAGCGTGTGCACCCATGCGACCAACCATCACCGGGCCCGAACCCGTCTTTCGCTCCCCCTTGACTGCCGACGCCGATGCCGCGCTGGCGCTGGGAGATTTATCGAGCGCGCTAACGCTGTTGCGCATGGCCGCCAATGACGCGCCGGCGAACGCCGCAATGGGCTTGCGCTTGGAAGCAGCTTTTTTTGCTTATCAACTCAATGACTCGGCAGCCGCTCAGCGTGTCATATCAGCGGCTGAGCGCTCGCCAAGCCCCCGTAATCGCGCGAGCGCTGAATTGCTTCGTATTGTGATGGCCACCGAGGCCACACCCGCACGGACAATCGAGGCCTTGCAGGCACTCGAGGGCCTGCTGCCCGATCGACTCAAACCCTACCGGCACCAAGCGCTAGGCAATGCGAGAAGTGCCAACGGCGAAGCGCTGGCAGCGGTCAATCAATTATTAAAGGCTGAGCGTTTACATGCCGGCACCAGCGCGCGCTTGGCGAATGAAGCCGCGCTTTGGCGCGCCCTTATGCGGATGCCGTTTGCACAGGTCGAAGCCGCTTTAGAAAATGATCCCAGCGCGCGCATGCAGCAATGGCTAACACTCGCACACGGTGTACAACAGCGCCTGCTCGACCCGGCCGCCCCTCGTACATTTTTAAGCACCGTGTCCACCACCACAATGGTGCACCCGGCACTG
>CAJXMZ010000106.1 GCA_913056315.1 uncultured Ectothiorhodospiraceae bacterium | reverse complement strand
GGGGCCCGCGCCGCGGCACCGGCTTGGCTGCAGGGAACGATACTGGTCGATTTGCAAAAGTCATACACACCCAAAGGTGAGGCAAAGCGTGCCGTACGCGAGGTAGGCAAAACGTGGCTCGGGCCCGCGCAGTAATCGCCGAGTGCCTCTGGCGTGTAGCGGCCTAAGAAGATTGCGCCCGCGTGACGAATTGAGGCCGCTAAGCGCTCTGGCTCAACCACCGATAGCTCAAGATGCTCAGGCGCAATCGCATTGGTGACTTGCGCGGCTTCAGCCAAATCGCGCACACAAATCAGTGCCCCGCGTCGAGCCAATGCGGCACGAATAATCTCTGAACGGCTCATCTGCGGCAGCAACCGCTCCATCGCGGCCTGCACCTCATCAAGGTAGCGCGCTTCTGGGCAGACAAGGATAGCCCGCGCATCTTCGTCGTGCTCGGCCTGCGAGAACAAGTCCATCGCGATCCACTCCGGATCGGTTTGGCCGTCACACACAATTAAAATCTCGGATGGACCGGCCACCATATCAATGCCCACGTGACCATAAACCCGGCGTTTTGCCTCAGCGACGTAGGCGTTGCCAGGACCAACGATTTTATCAACCGCTGGCACCGTCTCGGTGCCATAGGCCAGCGCGGCGACGGCTTGCGCACCACCCAACAAGAAAAACCGGTGCACGCCAGCGACCGCAGCAGCGGCCATTACCATTGGCGCAATGTCGCCACCGGGCGCTGGCGCCACCATAATAATTTCATCAACGCCGGCGACTTGGGCTGGAATCGCGTTCATCAGCACGGATGAGGGATAGGCGGCTTTGCCGCCCGGCACATAGATACCCACCCGCTCTAAGGCGCTAATCTGTTGGCCTAAACGCGTGCCGTCGGGCTCGGTATTTTCCCAGGAGGTCTGGCGCTGGTGCAGGTGGTATTCGCGAATGCGCGCCGCGGCAGTTTCAAGGGCCATACGATCGGCCTGATCCAAGCTCGCCAAGGCTTGTTGACAGCGCGCTGAGTCCACCTCCAGCGCGGCCACGTTATCAACGCTTAAATCATCCAACGTTTGGCTATATCGCAACAACGCCGCATCGCCCTCAAGACGCACAGCCTGCAAGATATCGCCTACGACCGCTTCCACCCCATGGGTTGCGCCGTCGTCCCAACTGGTTAATGCATCAAGGCGTGCCTGAAAGTCGGGTTGCGCTGTACTAAGTCGTTGAATTTCAACCATGGGTTTCTAACCTGTTATCGCGCCGCAACCACCGCCGCAATGCGGGCGAGCAGTGGTTTGAGCTCACGGTGTCTTAATTTCATTGCCGCTTTATTGACCACCAAACGCGAGCTGATATCCGCGATATGCTCAAGCGGTTCAAGGCCATTGGCTCGCAGGGTATTACCGGTATCCACTAAATCCACAATCGCATCGGCAAGCCCAACAATGGGCGCTAGCTCCATCGATCCATACAGCTTAATCAAATCAACTTGACGGCCCTGCGCGGCAAAGTGTTGGCGCGTAATATTAACGAACTTCGTCGCCACGCGAATGCGCCGTCCGCTCAACTCAGCATTCGGGTGCCCCGCCACCATGAGCCGGCACCGGGCAATGCCCAAATCGATTGGCTCATACAGGCCTTGGCCGCCCTCTTCGAGCAACACATCTTTGCCCGCGACCCCCAGATCGGCGCCGCCATAAGCGACATAGGTCGGCACATCACTGGCGCGCACAATGATCAGTCGCACGCCCGCATCGCTGGTTGGCAGCACCAAATGCCGGCTGTTGGCCGGGTCTTCCAGCGGCTCAATGCCCAGCGGGCTTAACAGTGGCAGCGTTTGCTCAAGGATGCGGCCTTTCGACAGCGCTATGGTAATTGGCTCAGGCATGGTTAACGGCAAGCTCCCCGGGCATCCGACGAATATCGGCACCTAATTGCGCGAGCTTTTCTTCGATGCACTCATAGCCACGATCGATGTGATAAATCCGATCAACCAGCGTATCCCCTTTCGCAACCAGCCCCGCCAGCACCAAGCTGGCCGACGCGCGCAAATCGGTGGCCATCACTGGCGCTCCGGTTAAATACTCAACGCCGGTGCTAATCGCGGTATGGCCTTCGAGCTTAACCTCAGCGCCCATACGTTGGATTTCAAGAATATGCATAAAGCGATTTTCGAACACCGTTTCGGTGACCATGCCAACGCCATCGGCCACGGCGTTCAGTGCGCACAGCTGCGCCTGCATATCGGTTGGAAAAGCGGGGTAAGGGGCAGTGCGTACATTCACTGCTTTGGGCCGACGCCCATCCATATCCAGGGCAATCCAGTCGTCGCCAATTGCAATATCCGCCCCGCAATCGCGCAGCTTAGCGATTAACGAATCCAGTAACGGTGGCGCGGTGTTTTTGACTCGAATACGACCACGGGTCATAGCGGCGGCCACCAAAAACGTGCCCGTTTCGATGCGGTCTGGCAGCACATCGTAATGGGCACCTTGCATTCGCTCGACGCCCTCAACCGTAATGGTATCGGTGCCGGCGCCGCTGATCTTTGCCCCCATGGCATTCAGGTAGTTGGCCAAATCAACCACCTCAGGCTCGCGCGCCGCGTTTTCAATCACACTGGTGCCGTCGGCCAGGGCAGCGGCCATCATAAGGTTCTCGGTACCGGTTACGGTAACCAAATCCATCACCAATCGCGCACCTTTTAGACGCGAGCAGCGCGCTCGGATGTAGCCATTTTCAACGCTAATCTCAGCACCCAGCGCGCGCAGGCCCTCGACATGCAAATTCACTGGTCGCGTGCCAATGGCACAGCCGCCAGGCAGCGAGACATCGGCTTCGCCATAGCGAGCTAACAGCGGACCGAGCACCAAAATTGACGCCCGCATGGTTTTCACCATTTCGTAGGGTGCATGACAGTTGGTCAGCGAGCGCGGATCAATTTCAACGCGCATACGCTCATCAACGGTCAGCCGAACGCCCATGCGACCGAGCAATTCCATTGTGGTGGTAATGTCATGCAAATCGGGAATGTTGCCAATCACTGACGGGCCGTCTGCGAGCAGTGTGCCGGCCATAATCGGCAAGGCCGCATTTTTAGCCCCCGATATACGAATGTCACCATCGAGCGAATTACCGCCACGAATGAGCAGTCTTTCCATGATTTTAGTCCTGCTCGACGGCAGTTTGCGCCGGGCTTAGCGTGCGCATTGAAATCGCGTGCAGCACTTCGCTATCGATGTGGGCACGCAGTAGCTCATAAACAAGCCGATGCCGCCGTAGCAGGGGCAGATCAGCAAAGTCCGGCGAGACAATGCGCGCTTGAAAGTGCCGCCCATCGCCAACCACCTCAACCTCAGCATCGCGAAAGCCAGCTTGAAGCAGCGCACGAATCGCTTCGGGTTCCATCATGGTTCGTTCATCTCCGCTTGTTCGGTGTTTAAGCCCAATAGTTTAGCAACCCCACCGATTCTCGCGAGCCGCACAAGCGAATCAGGCACATCAACCAGCGTTAACGCCCCCCCAGCCGACTGCAAGCGTTGTTGCCAATCCACCAGTAGCGCGATACCCGCGCTGTCGATGGCCTCAACGGCGCTTAAATTAACCTCGTAGGTCGTGGCAGTCACAGGCAGCTCAGCGTACAGGCGGGTCGCCGCGGCGACTTGTAAATCGCCACTCAGCTGGAGCTCACCGCTAGCCTGTTCAATGAGTCTTGCCTCACTCACTCAAGCGCTCCCGGGGTGCCCGTCTGGACCCGCTCAATGAGTGCATCTAGACCATCAGCTCGGGCAATATCACCAAACTGTGCACGGTAGTTTTGCACCAAACTCACCCCTTCAATGGTGACATCAAACACCTTCCACTGCTCATCACGAAAAAACAGCGCATAGTTGACCGGGATAACCGGGCCATCGACTTGCAGGATCTCGGTTCGTCGAACATCGTCGCCCCACCTGGAACGTCGGGCCCCCTTTCGCCTGACAGTGTCCAAACAAAGTGAAATACGTTGCGTCATAATTGCCCGATATTGTCGGCCCATCACAAACAGCACAGCGATTATTCACTTCTGTGGTTGGTTGCAACATTTGTGTACTCCGATCTGAATTTTATCGAGGTGGTTCAAGAATCATGGCCCCCGCCATGTGGTTG
>CAJXMZ010000105.1 GCA_913056315.1 uncultured Ectothiorhodospiraceae bacterium | reverse complement strand
GAGCAGGCGTCGGCCCAAACGTCCGCCGGGGTGGGAGCGAGCAAAATCATCGGCGGTAAAACCACGGGCATCGAGCAGCGCGATCGCCAGCGCATCACCCATGGCTAAACTCGCAGTAGTGCTGGCTGTGGGTGCAAGCCCTAGGGGACAGGCTTCGGCATCGACGCTGACATTCAGGTGAACGTCAGCGGTTTGCGCAAGGGTGGAGTGAGCAGCACCGGTGATGGCGATGATATCGACCCCGCGGCGTTTGAGCAGTGGCAGGATTTGATTGATTTCAGCGGTTTCGCCCGAATGCGACAAACCAATTACCACGTCTTCACTTGTGATCATGCCTAAATCGCCATGACTGGCTTCGCCGGGATGGACAAAAAATGCGGGGGTGCCTGTGCTCGCCAGGGTTGCGGCTAATTTGCCACCAATGTGTCCAGACTTACCCATGCCCAAAACCACGACACGGCCTTGGCAGGCCAATAAATAGCGGCAGGCTTGGGCAAATTCTGGGCCAATGCGTTTACCCAGCGCGGCAACTGCGGCGGCTTCGGTGGCAATCACCGCTTGGCCTAGCTGGCAAAAATCATGATCACTTACCATGGTGCGCTCCGTGCTCATTGGCCCATCGTAAACAGTAGGCCTTGATAAGCAATAAATGCCACTAGCAACAGCCCGCCTTCTAATCGTCCGATATGGCCGCGCCGACCCATTCCAAATCCAACAACGACGAGGGCGAGCATAAACCCGGTCATAATGCCGTAGTCGCGAGCAAGACTCATCCCATCGATAGCAAATGGCGTAATAACCGCAGCAATGCCTAATACGCCCAGTAAATTAAACAGGTTTGAGCCAATAATGTTGCCAATGGCAAGGTCATCGTCCCCGCGTCGCACACTGGCAATGGCCGCGGCCAGTTCGGGCAGGCTGGTACCAACCGCCACAATGGTTAGCCCAATCACCAAATCACTGACGCCGATTTGTTCAGCAAGCCCTACCGCTGACCAAACCAAGACACGAGAACTGATCAACAAAACCACTAAGGCGATCAACGCTTGGGTCACAGACTGAATCAGTGGCTGTGCCTGCGGCAACGCGGCATCAATTTCGCGTGCGATGGGGTCGGATTCACTGCTGCTGCGTGTTGACTGCCAACCCATCCAAATTAAGACACCGAGCATGCCCGCCAAAAGGCCTAATCCCTCAATGCGGCTGAGCTGCGCATCAATCAGCAACAACCCGGTGATCGCGACCACGCCCAGTAGCACCGGAAATTCACGGCGCAACACACGCGAGTGCATCGCCAGCGGTGCAAGCAAAGCGGTGGTGCCTACAATTAACCCGACATTGGCGACGTTGGAGCCAAGGGCGTTACCCAAAGCCAGGCCCGGGGTGTTATCCAGTGCTGCGATCGCGGAGACCAGCATTTCGGGGAGCGAGGTGCCAATGCCCACCACAGTCAGCCCGATGAGCATGCTGGAGACGCCTAATGCACGGGCAATCGCCGAGGCCCCCGCGACAAAGCGATCAGCGCTCCAAGCCAAGGCAATAAAACCCACCGCGATGGCGAGCGCGAGCAGCAACATTTCCATGGTCAGGGCAAATCCTCGATTGGTCTGGGCGTTACGATACCGTATTTGACCGGTTGTATGGCTTGGCGGATACTCGCGCTTTAGGTTGGCCTGGTGATCAGCAAAGCCCGTCATGCGCGCAAAAACCCCCGTCCCCGAGAGCAAAGCTTTAATTGATGTCAGCGCGCTTGTGTTTAGCCGCGGCGGCCGCTTGCTCTTTAACGGGGTGGATGTGACGGTCCAGCGCGGCGAAGTGGTCGCCATTATGGGTCCCAGTGGTACGGGCAAGACAACTTTACTGCGCTTAATCGGCGGCCAGCTCAGCGCCCAATCGGGACAGGTTGAGGTGGCCGGTCAGCCAGTTGATACATTGTCTCGGCGAGCGCTTTATCGGTTACGCCGGCGCATGGGGGTGCTGTTTCAAAGCGGCGCACTGTTCACTGATTTGACTTGCTATGACAACGTTGCCTTCCCGTTGCGCGAGCACACCGATCTGCCTGAGGCGTTAATTCGCATTATCGTATTAATGAAGCTCGAGGCGGTTGGTCTTCGGGGTGCGCGCGACCTCTACCCATCTGAGCTATCGGGCGGCATGGCCCGGCGCGTGTCATTGGCTCGTGCGCTTGCCCTCGACCCAGAAATTATCCTTTATGACGAGCCATTTGCCGGCCAAGACCCCATTTCGATGGGCGCGCTCATGAAGCTCATTCGTCAGCTCAATGACACCTTAGGGCTGACGAGTGTGGTGGTTTCGCACGATGTCGATGAGACGCTCAGTATTGCTGATCGGGCGTATGTTTTGTCCGAAGGGCAAGTCGTTGAGTCGGGCACGCCAGAGGCACTGCGTGCGAGTGAGTCGGCTTGGGTGCGGCAGTTTATTGACGCCCGGCCTGATGGACCGGTGCCTTTTCACTATCCAGCCGGCTCAATGGCCGATGATGTCAGCGAGGCGCAATCGCAATGACAGACTGGTTGGAGCGGCTGGGGTCGAGCACCCTGAGCAATATGGCAACGCTCGGCCGGGCGATTTTATTTTTGCTGCGTGTGGTGGCGGGCTGCGGTGAACTCGTGCGCCGGCCGCGGCTACTGATGCGCGAGCTCTATTCGGTGGGTGTGCTCACGCTGGTGATCATTGTGGTCTCAGGGCTGTTTGTGGGCATGGTGTTGAGCCTGCAAGGTTATTACACGCTCGTGGATTTTGGCGCCGAGCAGTCATTGGGTGTGCTGGTGGCGTTGTCGCTGACCCGCGAGCTTGGCCCGGTGGTGACTGCGCTATTATTTGCCGGGCGGGCGGGTTCGGCGCTGACGGCCGAAATCGGTTTAATGAAAGCCACAGAACAGCTCGCCGGCATGGAAATGATGGCCGTTGACCCGGAACGACGGGTGATTGCGCCGCGTTTAATTGCGGCGTTAATTTCGCTGCCGCTGCTGGCGGTTATTTTTACTTTACTGGGTATTTTTGGTGCCTACGTGGTGGGCACGGCCTTGCTGGGTGTTGATAGCGGTGCGTTTTGGTCGCAAATGCAGGCACAGGTGAGCTTTGCTGACGATGTGCTCAATGGGGTGATTAAAAGTGTTCTGTTTGGGTTAGTGGCTGGCTGGATTGCGGTTTTTAACGGCTATGACTGCATGCCGACCTCGCAAGGAGTGAGTCGGGCGACAACGCAAACCGTCGTGGTGACCTCGTTGGTTGTTTTGGCCTTAGATTTTGTGCTCACTGCACTTATGTTTGATTAATGGAGGTGCGCTCGGTGAAAAATTCTCGACGTGTTGATCTCGCCGTTGGCGCATTTGTTGCAGCCGGTTTGGCGGCGCTTTTTGTGCTGGCGATGCAGGTCAGCAACATAACGGCGTTCCAGCGTGCCGAAGGCTACACCATTATTGGCTACTTCCAGAACGTCGGCGGGCTGCGCGAGCGCGCGCCGGTGCGTTTAGGCGGTGTGCAAATCGGCCGGGTGTCTGCGATTGATCTGGACCAGAATCGCTTTGAGGCCCGAGTGGAAATCACCATTGCTGAGGGCTACGACGACTTGCCCAGCGATACCGCGGCAAGCATTCGCACCTCAGGCCTATTGGGAGAGCAGTATATTTCGCTCGACCCCGGGGGTATGCCCGATGCGCTGAGCCAAGGTGATGAGATTATGCTCACCCAGTCGGCTTTGGTGCTTGAGGACATTATTGGGCAGTTTCTCTACAACCAAGGCGCAGGTGGCGAGGAATAATGCACAAGCCAAGTCAACGCCTGAGTCTGCTTATTGTGCTGGTATGCGTGCTGGTGGTAGCCAGTAGTGTGGTGAGTGCAACAATCGGTCCGCGAACCGTTGTTGAACAGGCCACTCAGCAGGTTTTGAATACCCTAGACAATAATGCCGAGCGCATTAAAAACGACCCTGAGGCGGTGCAAGCGCTGGTGGCTGAGATTGTCTTGCCGCGGTTTGATTTTGAACTCATGAGTCGTTTTGTACTGGGTCGCCATTGGCGCGATGCAAGCCCTACTCAGCGCGAAGCATTTACCCAAGCGTTTCGCGATTTGTTGGTGCGAACCTATGCCCGCGCTTTAGATGACTACAGCGGCGAGGATGTGCGCATACCACCTCAGCGCATTCCTGATGACAGCGATCGTGTGAGTGTCCAAACCGAGATCCTGC
>CAJXMZ010000104.1 GCA_913056315.1 uncultured Ectothiorhodospiraceae bacterium | reverse complement strand
GAGAATATGCACGACATCCACCGCCGAGCAGCTACCCAGGCCTTGGAGTATCAGCTCCATCGGCCGCGGACCGCGGTCTTGACCGCCTAGATCGGGCGGTCCATCGACCGTTTGTCGGTAACCACTGCCTGATTCGGTTTCAAAGGCCATGCCTTCAAGCCAGCGTATATGCGCTTTCACGGCGTTTCTCCCGTTGCTGAACCCCTGCATATGGGTGATGCCCACTGTGTTTCATCACTATACCGTCGAAATCGGGGGTAGAAACACTGCGCTGCGGGCGACGTAAGGGAGGTCGCATGTTACCGGAGACACATCAGTTTTTTCGTCAGCCCAAAATTGTTGAGCTACTTCGGCATTGTCGTCGCAGTCGCTATCGCGTGGGCTCCACACTCGTACACCAAGGCATGCCCAGTGACCGGCTGTTCTTAATTTTAGACGGATCCGTCAGCGTGCTCGAAGATGATGACAGCGGCCGAGAGCTAATTCTGGCCTATTTAAACCCCGGCGATTTTGTTGGCGAAATGGGGTTATTTGGTGAGGCGCCAACCCGCAGCGCCTGGATTCGCACGCGCACCCGCTGCGACTTGGCTGAGATTAGTTACCACCGCTTCGAGCAGCTCCAACGCGACAATCCGGCGATGCTCCACCCGGTGGTCGAGCAAATCATCCGGCGCTTGCGCGCAACCAGCCATCGTTTTCGTAATCTAGCGTTTGAGGATGTGCGTGGTCGAGTCCTGGGCATGCTCCACGAACTCGCCCGTCAGCCCGATGCCATTACCCACCCAGACGGCATGCAAATTCATAGCACGCGCATTGAGCTTGGCCGCTTAGTGGGATGCTCGCGTGAAATGGTCGGACGGGTACTGCGTGATTTACAAGCCGATGAATTGGTCTACGTGCAGGGGCGAAAGATTGTGCTCTATGGATCGCGCTAATGGACCGCGTTCAGACAAACAGTTCCGCTAACTTAGCCCCCGGGTTGTCGGCGCGCATGAATGCCTCACCCACTAAAAAGGCCTCAATGCCGTGACTGCGCAAATGCGCGACGTCTTCAAGGGTATGAATACCGCTTTCACCAACCAAGCGAATCGATTTTGGCACGCGGGCGGCAAGCCGTACGCTGGTGTCTATGTCGGTTTCAAAGGTGCGCAGGTCCCGGTTATTGATGCCAATGAGCGAGACATCTAAAGCCAACGCCCGATCCAACTCATGATCATCGTGCACTTCAACCAGCACATCCATACCCAGTTGCTCGGCTAGGCTATGCAAGTCACTGAGCTGATCATCGCTTAGCATCGCCACAATAAGCAGCACGCAGTCAGCGCCTAAGACACGCGCCTCGTAGACTTGATAGGCATCAAAAATAAAATCTTTGCGTATCACCGGTAGCGCGCAGGCCGCGCGGGCCTGTTGGAGATGCACGTCACTGCCCAAAAAGAAATCTTCTTCGGTGAGCACGGACAGACACGCCGCACCGCCGCTGGCGTAACTCGCGGCAATGGCCGCCGGATCAAAGGCTTCGCGTAAGACACCTTTACTGGGCGAGGCTTTTTTTATTTCGGCAATCACCGCCGCCCGGCCCGCGTTGATGCTTGCCTCTATGTGCGCGCGAAACCCGCGCGGCGGCGACGCCTGCTCAACTTGCGGGCGCAACGCATCTAAACTGCGGCGTTCACTACGCGCAGCCACCACCTCAGCCTTACGCGCGACAATGCGCTTTAAAATATCCGGCGTATCGGTTGGGGTGGCCATTAGTTGCCTCCTAGGCGCTGACTGGTGGCAACAAACGCGTCTAACCGGGCGCGCACCTCACCACTGGCTAACACCGCTTGGGCACGGCTCACACCTGCGGCAAGCGTTGGCTCAAGGCCGGCCACATAGATCGCTGCGCCCGCATTGAGCGCGAGCAAATCGGTGGCGGGCCCTGGCAAGCCGTCAAAAATTGCCTGAATCATTTCTAGGCTGCGGGCCGCAGAATCAACACGCAGCGAATCCAAGGCGCTGCGTTGCAGGCCGAAATCTTCGGGTGTGATTTGATAAACGCTCAACTGTCCGTCACGCAGTTCGGCCACTTGGGTGGGTGCGGCAATGCTAATTTCATCCAGACCATCATCTGAGTGCACCACCATCACCCGTTCGCTACCCAGCGTTTTGAGCACCTGCGCCATCGGCTCTACCCAGTAATCAGCGTAAACACCCAACAACTGATTGGGCGCGCCCGCCGGGTTTGTGAGCGGGCCCAGCAGGTTAAACACCGTGCGCACACCCATTTCTTTGCGCGGGCCAATGGCATGCCGCATGGCCTGATGGTGTTGTGGGGCAAAAATAAACCCCACGCCCACCGCATTAATGGATTGCGCCACGGCCTCGGCGCTTAGATCTAGGCGTGCGCCGGCCTGCTCAAGCAAATCCGCGCTGCCCGAGGCACTCGATACCGATCGGTTGCCATGCTTGGCGACCCGGCCACCGGCCTCGGCCACCACAAACGCCGTCGCCGTTGAAATATTAAACGTACCGCGCGAATCTCCGCCGGTACCGCAGGTGTCGACTAAATGCGTTGGATCAACATCCACCTGCAGTGCCAGGCTTCGCATGACTCGAGCTGCCGCGGCAATTTCGGTCACGCTCTCGCCCTTCATGGCCAGCCCAACCAAAAACCCGCCGATCTGAGCCGGCGTAGCTTCACCGGTCATTATTTGCTGCATTACCGCGGTCATTTGCGCGTCAGACAAATCCTCGCGCGCAATGACTTGGCGAATAGCGGCCTGCAAGTCCATGCCGATCTCCTTAACTTACGCGGCGATGGCCGGGCGGTTGAGAAAGTTGCGCAGTAAATCGTGGCCAGCCCGAGTTAATATCGACTCAGGATGAAATTGCACGCCCTCAATCGCCAGCTCGCGATGACGAATACCCATAATCTCTTCAACATCGCCATTGGCAAGCGCCGTCCAAGCGGTCACTTCAAAGCACGCGGGCAGCGTCTTGGCATCTAAGACCAGCGAGTGATAGCGGGTGGCTTCCATGGGCTGTGGCAAGCCGGCAAACACCCCGACATCGCGATGATGAACCGCCGAGGTTTTGCCATGCATTACCGATTGGGCATGAATCACATCACCGCCGAATGCCTGACCAATTGCTTGGTGGCCTAAGCACACGCCCAGCATGGGAATACGCCCACCAAAGTGTTTGACCACCTCAAGCGATAGGCCCGCCTCGTTGGGGGTGCAGGGGCCCGGCGAGAGCACGATTTGCTCAGGGGCAAGCTGTTCAATGGCCTCAATGCTAATGGCATCATTGCGATGCACGGCCACTTCTGCCCCGAGCTCGCCTAAGTACTGCACCAAGTTGTAGGTGAACGAATCGTAATTATCGATCATTAACAGCATGTCTTGCCCCTTGGGTCAGCTTTGATCAAGCCCAGCCTCGGCCATGGCCACCGCGCGAAATAGTGCTCGGCCTTTGTTAACGGTTTCTTCCCACTCATCAGCCGCATCCGAATCATGTACTACGCCACCGCCGGCTTGCACATGCACTTGTCCATCCTTAATGACCGCGGTGCGAATGGCAATCGCTGTGTCCATATTGCCTGTCCACGACAAATAGCCCACCGCGCCGCCGTAGACACCGCGCTTAATGGGTTCGACTTCGTCAATAATTTCCATGGCCCGAATTTTGGGCGCCCCACTGAGCGTGCCTGCCGGGTGGGTCGCGCGCAGTAAGTCCATCGGGCCAAGCCCCTCGCGCAGCTGGCCAGTGACATTCGAGACAATATGCATCACGTGGCTATAGCGCTCGATTGTCATGGGGTCAGTGACTTTGACACTGCCGGTTTGAGTGACACGCCCAATATCGTTGCGCCCTAAGTCGATGAGCATTAGGTGTTCGGCGCGCTCTTTTGGATCGGCGAGCAACTCTTCTTCAAGCGCGCGATCTTCTTCGGCGTTGCGGCCTCGGCGACGCGTACCGGCAATGGGGCGAACGGTGGCCTCGCCATCTTCGAGTCGCGCCAAAATCTCCGGCGACGACCCCACCACTTGAAAGTCACCAAAATCGAGAAAAAACAAATACGGCGATGGGTTGGTACACCTTAGTGCGCGATACAAATCGAGCGGCCGCCCTTGATAGGCCGCGCTCATTCGCCGCGATGGCACCACCTGCATACAGTCGCCATCGATAATGTAGCGCCGAATGCGCTCAACGATGGCTTCGTATTCTGGCCGTTCAATCGATGAGCGAAAGTCTTCTTCGGTGACCACCCGCGGTGGTGTCGGGCGCGCGTAGGCAAGCGCCTCGCTGCGTAATCGCTCGGCCAAATCGCTTAGCCGTGCTTCACCGTTAACCAGCGCATCGGGCGCGGCTGGATCAATATTGACGATTAAGTACAGCCGCCCGGCGAGGTTATCAAACA
>CAJXMZ010000103.1 GCA_913056315.1 uncultured Ectothiorhodospiraceae bacterium | reverse complement strand
GACTCTCACCCGGGCCGTTCACCACACAGCCCATGACCGCGAGGCTCATTGATTCCACCCCCGGATAGGTTTCTTTCCACACCGGCATACGCTCGCGCACATGACTTTGTATTTCTTCGGCCAAGGTCTGAAAGAAAGTACTCGTGGTGCGACCGCACCCAGGGCAAGCGGCCACCAGTGGGGTGAAATTACGCAGCCCCATGGTTTGTAGAATCTCTTGGGCCACCACGACTTCTTGTGTGCGATCGCCACCGGGCTCAGGCGTTAATGAAATGCGAATGGTGTCGCCAATGCCTTGTTGCAGCAGTACCCCGAGGGCTGCGCTGGAGGCCACAATACCCTTGGAGCCCATACCCGCTTCGGTTAAACCCAAATGCAAGGGATAGTCACACCGGCTAGCAAGGTCTTGATAGACGCTAATTAAATCCTGTACCCGACTCATTTTGCAGGAAATAATGATTTGATCATGACGCAGACCAAGTGTCTCAGCGCGCTCAGCACTTTCCAGCGACGAGGTCACAACGGCATCTTGCATCACCGCATCGGGAGATTTGGGATCGGTGCGATGGGCATTTTCGTCCATTAGTCGCGCCAGTAAGGCTTGATCAAGGCTGCCCCAATTAACGCCAATGCGTACGGGGCGATCGTGATCGCGGGCAATTTCAATGACCTCGGCAAACTGTGGATCACGGCGAGCGCCTTTGCCGACGTTGCCTGGATTAATGCGCAACTTCCCTAATGCAGTGGCGCACTCGGGAACCGCCTTGAGGAGTCGATGCCCGTTAAAGTGGAAATCGCCCACCAAGGGAACGTTAACGCCCATATCGTCAAGGCGCTGGCGAATTCGCGGTACCGCGCGGGCGGCGTCTTCGTTATTAACGGTAATGCGCACCAACTCCGAGCCTGCGCGCGCAAGATCAGCCACTTGAATGGCCGTGCGAATTTCATCCACGGTGTCGGTGTTGGTCATTGATTGCACAACGATGGGCGCATCACCCCCCACCGTGACGTTGCCCACCTTGACGGGCACACTGGATCGGCGTTTATATCCCGGTATTTCGTTCATAGCGCAATTATAAAGGATGAAGCTTCCATGATCGACGTTTATACGTGGCCCACGCCCAATGGGCACAAAGTCCACATCGCGCTCGAAGAGCTCGGCTTAGCCTACCGTGTGCAACCCATTAACATTGGGCAAGGTGATCAGTTTGCTGCGAGCTTCCTTGATATTAGCCCCAATAACAAAATCCCGGCCATCGTTGATGACAACGGCCCGGATGGCCAACCGATCTCACTATTCGAATCCGGTGCCATTTTGCTCTACTTGGCTGAGAAAACCGGTCAACTAATGCCCAGCGACCCGCGCGAGCGGTATGCCACACTGGAGTGGTTAATGTTTCAAATGGGCGGGCTAGGGCCCATGCTTGGTCAAGCCCATCACTTTCGCCAATACGCCCCAGAAACGATCGATTACGCAGTCAATCGCTATACCAATGAAGCCGCGCGACTTTATGGCGTGATGGATCGACGCCTGGCCGATCGGGATTGGCTAGCGGGTGGGGCCTACAGCATGGCCGATATTGCCTGCTACCCGTGGATTCGACCGCATGACAATCAGGGCCAATCGCTCGATGATTTTCCCCATTTAAAGCAATGGTTCGAGCGCATAAGTGCGCGTCCTGCCGTCGAGCGCGGTGTGCAGGTACTTGCCGATGCCCGGCCACCAGCGCTAGACGAAAAGGCCAAGGAGCAGCTCTTTGGCGCAAGCCAATACCAAAAGCGATGAGTGCTATCGATGACTTACTCGCGCTAATGGTGCGCTTGCGCGATCCGGACACTGGTTGCCCTTGGGATCGTCAACAAACCTTGGCCAGCATTGTCCCGCATACGCTGGAAGAGGCCTATGAAGTGGCTGATGCCATTGAGCGGAATGACCCCGAGGCGATTCGCGATGAATTGGGTGACTTATTGTTCCAGGTGGTGTTCTACGCGCGCATTGGCCAAGAGCAGGGCCACTTCGACTTTAATACCATCGCGCAAGGCGTTCATGACAAGCTGATTCGACGGCACCCCCATGTGTTTGCCGATCAGGTGGTGCACGATCAAGCAACGCAGCGCGCGACTTGGGAGGCGATTAAAGCCGAAGAGCGCTCAGCCAAGGCACAGGATGCGTCCACACCGGTGAGTGCGCTTGCCGATGTGCCGACCGGGTTACCAGCCCTCACGCGAGCAAAAAAACTGCAAAGCCGCGCCGCACGGGTTGGCTTTGACTGGAACACACCGCAACCGGTTGTTGCCAAAATACGTGAGGAGTTAGCCGAGCTCGAGCAAGCCATGGCCGCTGAACCGGCTGACGCTGAACATGTCGCCGAAGAAATGGGCGATTTATTGTTTGCCTGCACCAACTTATCGCGACATTTAGGTGTTGACCCTGAACAAGCGCTACGGGCGGGCAATCGCAAATTTGAGCGGCGCTTTAAGGGGCTTGAGGCGGTGCTAACCCAAGCAGGCGAAACCCTCGAGGCGGTAGACTTTGCGCGCTTAGAAGCGGCTTATCAAATCGCTAAAGCCAGTGATCAGGCCCCATCAACCTAAACCCAGTCAGGAGGCGTTATGTCCTTAACCGAGCAACACTGCACCCCATGCCAAGGTGGCATTGACCCAATGAGCCGTGAACAAGCCCAAGCCTATTTGGCCGACGTACCCGGTTGGGTGCTCGATGATGCCGGTACGCGCATTCATCGACGCTTTCAAACTGATAACTTTGCTCAGGCCCAAGCCATCGCCAATATTGCCGGGGATGTGGCCGAGCAAGAAGACCATCACCCCGAAGTGCGTTTTAGCTGGGGATGGTGCGAAGTCGAAATTTTCACCCACGCGATTGGTGGGCTGCATAACAACGACTTTATTTATGCAGCCAAGGTCAATGCTGCGGTGGGCGCCTAGCGCGTCCACTCACCCGACTGGCCACCGGATTTATGCTCTAGCCGCACCGCCTCGATCGACATGCCGCGATCAATCGCTTTGGCCATGTCGTAAATGGTGAGCAGACCCACTTGAACCGCCGTTAGCGCTTCCATTTCAACACCCGTGGGGCCACGGGTTTGCGCTTGGACTGCGCAATGTACGCCCGGCAGGGTGGGTTGTAGGCTTAAGGTGACTTCAACGTGGCTTAGCGGCAGTGGGTGGCAAAGCGGGATGAGGTCGGCCGTGCGCTTAGCCGCCATAATGGCCGCGATGCGCGCACTGCCCAACACATCGCCTTTGCCAATATTGCCTTGCGTGAGCGCCTCCAGCGTAGCGGCCTGCATGCGGATATGTCCGCTGGCAACGGCCACTCGTTGCGTGTGGGCTTTCTCTCCCACATCAACCATGTGGACTTCGCCGTCAGCGTTGAGATGCGTTAAATCACGCATTGCCATCTCGAAGCGAATATTTCGCCTGCACGCCCAGCTGGTCGTCTAATTCATAGACCAGCGGGTCGCCGGTGGCAATTTCAACGCCGGTAATGGCCTCATCGGAAAGCCCTTCTAAGTGCTTGACCAACGCGCGCAGGCTGTTGCCATGGGCGGCGATCATTACGGTGTCTTGGGCCTTGACCACCGGCTCAATATCACTTTCCCAATACGGCAGCACGCGTGCCAACGTGTCCTTAAGGGATTCGGTGGCGGGTAAACGCGCTGGATCGATGTTGCTATAACGCGGCTCATTGGCCGGGTGGTAGGGATCATCTAGAGCCACAGCGGGCGGCGGAGTGGCAAAACTACGCCGCCATACATGGACTTGCTCCTCACCGTAGCGCGTCGCGGTCTCGGCTTTATTGAGTCCAGTCAGGCCGCCGTAATGGCGCTCGTTGAGCCGCCAATCCTTGATCACCGGAATCCATAAGCGATTGAGCTCATCTAAACCCATAAACGCAGTGCGAATGGCACGGGTTAGTACCGAGGTAAAAACGATATCGGGCTTGAGCCCAGCGGCCTGCATTAATAGGCCCGCTTGCGTTGCCTCGTTACGGCCTTGATCGCTGAGATCAACGTCATACCATCCCGTGAACCGATTTTCGAGATTCCAAATACTCTGGCCGTGGCGCAGCAAAATCAGGCGTTTCATGTTTCAGGGCACTCCCAACATCAGTGTGTTTATTTGCCGATAGGATACCATTACCCCATCGATACACGCGGGGACGGATCGTGGTGGAACAGCGGTGGTTAGACATTTCATTGGCCAAGCAATCGGTGTGCTTGCGCAACGAAGCCGCGGTGATCGGCGAATGGCCCTGCTCAACAGCCACCAATGGCGCTGGCGAGGCGCATGGCAGTGGTTGCACCCCGCGTGGTCGGCATCATATTCGCGCACTGATTGGCGGCGATATGCCGGCAGGCAGTGTATTTGTCGGGCGAAGGGCTACCGGCGAGCGCTATAGTCAGGCGCTTAGCCGCGCTGCGCCCGAGCGGGATTGGATTTTGTCGCGCATTATTTGGCTCACC
>CAJXMZ010000102.1 GCA_913056315.1 uncultured Ectothiorhodospiraceae bacterium | reverse complement strand
TTCATGGCCAACCGAATTAGCGCCCCAAAAATACAAGTGTACAGGAGACCCAGCCCATGAGCGCAGACGCCCAAAAACGCGCCGCCGCCGAGGCCGCCGTCGAAACCGTTGCCGCCGGATCAATCATTGGCGTTGGCAGCGGCTCAACCGTGAATTATTTTATCGACGCTCTGGCCGCCAGCGAAACACGCGTTGAAGCCGCCGTTGCCGCCTCGCAAGCCAGCGCCGATCGCCTACAAAGCCATGGCATCGACGTGCGTGATGCCAATAGCGTGGATGCGCTCGAGATTTATGTCGATGGGGCAGACGAAATTAACCGCCATTTACAAATGATTAAAGGCGGCGGAGGCGCACTCACACGCGAAAAAATCGTCGCCGCATTGGCCAAGCGCTTTGTTTGTATCGTCGATGCCAGCAAGCAAGTCACCGCCATCGGCGATTTCCCGCTACCCATCGAAGTCATCCCCATGGCGCGATCTTATGTCGGCCGGCAAATCGTCAAACTGGGCGGGCGTCCTGAGTTGCGCGAAGGCTTTACCACCGATAACGGCAACATCATTTTGGATGTTCGCGCGATGGACTTATCCGAACCCATCGCCATGGAACAGCGCCTTAACAATATCGCCGGTGTTGTCTGCAACGGCCTATTCGCACTGCGACCCGCTGATCAATTATTAGTCGGAACCGACACCGGCGTTGAGCGGTTCGCTAGCGCGTAGTTAGGGTTTTACGTACCCCATGGGTTGAAAACACTTAACCCAGGGTGATTAAAGTCAATGAGGTTGCGGGTAACAAGGCATAAGTCATGCGCTAATGCGCTCGCAGCCAATAGGCTGTCAATCGCTGGGAGTGGGCGGCCCGCCACGGCTTGCAGGCGCGCCCAGCGAAGGGCCACAGCTTCATCCACCAAGACAATTCGGCCAGAGAAAAACCCCTTTAAGTCACCATTAAACCAATCGGTGAGTCGTTGGCGTTTTGCCCCAGCCGGCAAAGATTCAATGCCTTTACGTAACTCGCCCAGCGTCAACACACTCAAAAAAAGTAATCCGGCATCGCGCTCACTAAACCACCGCTCCACCTGCGCGTTAGGGTTGGGTTTAGTTAACTCAGAGATAACGTTGGTATCGACTAAATAACTCAAAGGTCCACGGGCCGTGTCGAATCATCTTGGCGCTCAAAATCAATGTCTTCACCGTATAGAGGTGAGCGACGCAAAAATGTGACGAGTGACTCTTTCGGCGCATTAAGACTTGCGTAGGCTTCGCAAGACATCACAACCGCAACCGGTTTGCCGTGATGCGTTATCTCCTGCGGTGACTCGGTTGCTTCGCGAATAAGATCCGAAAATCGAGCTTTCGCCTCTTGGATTTGCCAATCTTTCATGCAATCACTCTAATTCTGACTAGTCTGACCAGAATAGCAAAGTTGCACCGCCCCACTCAACGCCCCCGCAGCCAAGCCCAAAGTTGCCCGAACCACTCATGCAAAACATATTCAGTCGTGGCGAGATCGGTGGCGCTGGGCGCAAAATCTGTTGGCCGATTGAATGACCTTGCGACGGCGCGATGGGCTGTTGGTGCGGCGATCGGGCTCAAGCCTTCGTGCCGAAACGCCTGCATAGCTCTTGGCATGTGGCTGGCTGAGGTCACTAGAAGCACCGAGCCAGACGGCGCCATGGCGGCAAACTCAGCCGCAAACGCCGCGGCCTCTTCTTCCGTGTTGCGCGCCTGGCGAAGCTGACTAATTTGGGTATTGGGCACACCAAGCTCAACAGCAATTCCCGCCGCGATCTCAGCCTGTGAGCGTCCCTCACTCAAGGCGCCACTGGTGACCAACTGCGCCATCGGGTATTGCCGCCACAGCCGAATCCCTTCCACCAACCGCTGTAGCCCAATGGCCGATAGCTGCGCGCTCGCGGGTAGGCGTGGATCATCAATGCCCCCGCCACCGAGAACGACGATTGCGGCAACATCACCCCGTACTTGAGCCGACTGAGTGGCATCGTCTGGAGAGGCCGAATTGGCCGTATCGAGTTGCAATGCGAGCGGCGGATATTGGGCCTCAAGCGGCGCTATCAGCGAATTGGCAACCGGCCACCAACTGATAAGCGCCAAGATCAACGTCGCCAACGCGACCAAGCTCAATCCAGTGCGCCGATAGCGCGTGAGCGTGGCAAGCAGCAAACCAATCGCTAAGCCGACAACCACCAAAGACAGTGGCTTGAGTAACGCGCCAGCAAGCTTGCTAAAGAAGAACATGGCGCTACCTTAGCGCTATTAGCGATCCGCTCACACCCTACAACAACGCCTCGATGGCCTCGCGCATCTTCGCTGAGCTGGGTTTGGTGAGGGCGCCGAACACGTCGACGACTTCGCCGGCGGGGTTAATGAGGTATTTGTTGAAATTCCAGCGCGGGGCGCGCGATTGGCGGGCGAGTTCCGCGAACAGCGGATGCGCATTGGCGCCGCGCACGGGCACTGTCGCCATCATGTCGAAAGTCACACCGAAATTGATGTAGCAGGTATCCGCGGCGGCCGCCTCGCTATCGGCTTCTTGATTGAACGAGTCTGACGAAAACCCAATCACCTTCAGCCCTTGTGGCGCGTAGTCCTGATGCAGCGCTTCAAGGCCCTCAAACTGACCGGTAAAGCCACAATGACTGGCGGTATTGACCACTAACACGGCCGGCGCGTCGGCGGCGAGGGCTTGTAGATTGACCGTCTCACTTGAATGCAAACGGCGTAACTCATGGTTCAACAGGCCGTAATCACTAGAGTCAGCCTTTGTTGTGAATGTTTGGGTCATCAAAAGCCCTCCCACAATCGCCAAGGCCACCAACAGTGACCTGGGTTTGTATTGATTCAATCGGTGGATTACGCGCATTGAACGGCACCTGTTTAGGGCTATAACGGTTTAATAGTGATATCGCAATTGTGCGATAACCAGCGTTAAACGCAGCGGCCGCCGTCGACTTCTAGGCACGCGCCGGTGACAAAGTTGGCCTCGTCGCTGGCCAAAAATAACGCAGCGTTGGCAATATCCAGCGGCTGGCTCAGACGGCCCATGGGAATGCCGGTGATGATCTTCTCGCGGGTGTTGTCTCCCAAAAACTCATCAATCAGCCCGGTTTCGCCCATCACCGGATTAATGGTGTTGACCCGAATATTATCCGGCGCCAGCTCCACGGCCATGGATTTACCGGTAATAACCGCCGCGCCCTTGCTGCCGTTATACCAAGTCAGCCCCGGGCGTGGACGCACGCCGGCGGTGGAGGCGACGTTCACAAAACACCCACCGCCACGCTTACGAAACAGCGGCACCGCGGCCTGCGCGGTGTGGAAAAGCGACTTCACATTAACCGCATAAACCTGATCAAAGGTGGCCTCATCGACGTCGAGCATGGGCTGGTTGCGATGGGTGATACCGGCGTTATTCACAATGATATCCAGATCACCAAACTGCTCGAGGGTGCGGTCGATCAATGCCTGGACCGAGTCGGCATCAGCCACATTGGCGTTGACGTAGTGGGCATCGCCACGGCCGTTGCCACTGGCCGCTCGAATGGACGCCGCGACGGCTTCGCCGGCGGAATCATTAATATCGGCCACGATGACCTGGGCGCCTTCTTCGGCAAAGCGCTTGGCAATGGCTTCGCCAAACCCCGAGGCTGCACCGGTGACAATCGCAATTTTTCCCGCTAAGCGCATTGGTTCACTCTCCTATCGGCAACTTCTAAGCGTGTTTCATTGTGATCGTTTTAAGGGTGGTAAAGCTTTTCATGCCCTCAAAACCCTTTTCGCGACCATAGCCCGAGCGCTTCATTCCACCAAAGGGCAGCTCAACGCCGCCGCCGGCCCCGTAGTTATTCACAAACACCTGCCCGCTGTGCAAGCGCTTGGGCAGTGCTAGCACACGGTTGGCGTCTTGTGTCCAAAGCCCGGTGACCAAGCCATAGTCGGTGGCGTTGGCTAAAGCCACGGCCTCGTCATCATTGGCAAAAGTAAATAGCGTTAATACCGGGCCAAATAGTTCTTCACAGGCCACCTCATGGTCGATGGGCACATCGCTCACCAACATCGGTGGCACGTAGTGGCCGGCGGCGGGCGCATCCTCGGCGACTTGGCCTTGCGCTAACACCCGCATACCCGCGGCGCGACCGCGCTCGAGCATGCCTTCAAGGCGGGTTTTTTGCGCCGCACTAATGAGCGGCCCGCAGTCGGCATCCTGACTGCCCGGCGCGCAGCGCAGCTCAGTCATCATTGCACTCATGCGCTCAACCAAGGCGTCTCGGGCGCTGGCTTCGACCAGCACGCGCGCCCCGGCCGAACAGGTTTGACCGGCATTTTGCACAATGGCGCGCACCGCGGTTTGCGCGGCTAAATCCAGGTCGGCATCGGCAAAGACGATTTGCGCAGACTTACCGCCGAGCTCCATGGTCAGCGGCACATGATGACGCGCCGCGGCTTGTGCCACCGCTGTCCCGGGCGCAGGCGAGC
>CAJXMZ010000101.1 GCA_913056315.1 uncultured Ectothiorhodospiraceae bacterium | reverse complement strand
GGGGCAGCCAGCGCGGGAGACGGCCTGTATCGGGTTTACCTGTTGGCCGTGGCGTATGCGTTTTTTGTGAGCTTTTGGGTAATTGGTGGACGCACGTTGGGCATGCAAGCGTGGCGACTGCGGCTAATCGATGCCAATGGCGAGCGTCTGAGCACGCGTGCTGCATCGCATCGGTTTGTTATGGCACTGCTATCATGGCTGCTGCTCGGTGCGGGGTTTTTATGGGCGCTTATCGATCGCGAAGGGCTGACCTGGCACGATCGGTTATCTAAAAGCTATCTTTACCTCGAGCCCAAACCGCGTTAACGCACTTGGCGAATGCCCCATAGTGCAATGAGCAAAAATACGCTCGTGGGCGCTAACGCGCTAATCGCCGGCGGCAGCCCGTAGACCAACCCCGCATTGCCCAAAAAGCGATTAAGCAAGAAAAACGCTAGTCCAATCAGTACGCCTAAGAAAATCTGTTGGCCCACCCCTTTGCTGCGCGCTGAGGCAAACACCAAAGGCACGGTTAAAAGCAGCATGACGATGGTGGCAAAGGGCGTTGCAATTTTGACCCAAAGCGCAAGCTGATAGCGCGCGCTATCCAAGTTATTGTTGTTTAAGTAGCCGATATACCGAGCAAGCTCCCAGCCCGCCAGACTTGGGACATCGGCGCTAACCACCTCAAGCGTGGCGGGCGATAGTTCGCCGCCAATCCGCACTTGTGGCTGCTGCACAACGTCAACCGCATTGGTGCTAATGCGCGTAATCTGCGCGGGTGAAAGCACCCACGCAGACCCGTCATAGCGCGCTTGGGGCGCGGTGATTACTTGGCTTAACTGAACGTTGTCGATGACATAGACGCGCACCCCAGTGAGCAACCGCGGCTCCACCACCTGCTCGGCACGAATCATGAGATCACCGTCGCGGGCCCAAAAACCGCCGGCGGCCAGCCCCACTTGCCCGCCTTGGGCATTGGCTTGAATAGCTTGCGCCATGCGCGTGGCCTGTGGTGCCACCCACTCACCAATGGCTGCAGCCAGCAGCGCTAAACCCACTCCAGCCAGCACAACACGGCGTGCGATTTGCGCCACCGACACACCGGCGGCGCGCATGGCCACCAACTCACCGCGAGCGGCTAACGTGCCCAGACTCACTAGCGCGCCAATCAGCGTGGCCATGGGAAAGGCCTCGTAAGCCCGTTGGACCATCGAGAGCGTGACCACCAGCATGGCTGAAGCCAGTGTGTAGTCGCCTTTGCCAATGTCATCGGCTTCGTCGATAAACTCAAAAACAAAGCTCAAGCAAACAATGACCAACAACCCGGTCAGGGCGCCAATCACCACGGTTTCAACCAAATAGCGGTCGAGCTTTTTCATGCCGAGCGCCCAGTGCGCCAACCCAGGCTAAAGCGCCGGCGCAGCGCGACAACGGTAATAACGGCCGCAACCGCGTGAACCCACACCAACCCAAGCCAAGCCGGGGTTTGGCCGCTGGCCAGCCAATCCTGTGCGGTATACAACACATTAAAGTAGACCATAAATAACAAAACCGCGGTGACCACCTGAGCGTAACGGCCCTGACGCGGATCCGTGCGCGCCAGCGGCAAGCTGCCCAAAGCCAAAATCAGCACCATCACCGGAAAGGACAAACGCGTTTGTAGTTCAGCCAGAGATTGGGTGTCGGCTTGATCGAGCAAAGCACTGAGCGAGCGCGCATCAAGCCCCGTATTGGGGTCAATAGGCTCAGGCTCGCTAATGCGCACCCCCTGGGTTGCATACCGCATGAGCTGCCAAGCCCCAGCGCCCGGCTCACCGGCATAGCGCCAACCCGACTCCAGCACCAAAAACTCACCAGCGCCCAGGGCATTGACCGCTCGTCGACCGCGATCAGCAATCCACACTTCATCGCCACCGGGTAATTGGCGCTCAATGAAAACGCCCTGCATTTCGCCGCTGTCGCTCACCTGCGTGACATAAACCGTGCTATCCGGGCCCAGCGCAGTAAATCGCCCGGGACGCACCCCGGCAAATTGGGCTTGTTGCTGTGCATTCACGAGCACTCGGTCCGCCACCCGCTCAGCCGCCGGCCCAACGCTAAGGGTTAACAAACCCACAGCAAACGCAAGCGGCAGGGCCAGCGAGAAAACGCCTCTATAAAGCTGTAACGGCCCAATGCCGCAGCCAGCCATCGCGGTGACTTCAGAGTCTCGGTACAAACGCGCGAGTGCCAAAACCGCGCCGAGAAAAAAACTCCCGGGCAAAACAACCCCTAGGTTGGCGGCGGCTTTCAGCCCCAATAAGGTAAAAATAACGCCGGCCGGAATCTCGCCACTCGCGGCATCCGCCATAAACTGTATGAGCCGATTGGTTAGCAAAACCACCAGCAAAACAATGGTGACGGCAAGCCATGCACCCAGCAGCTCACGCAATAAGTAGCGCGTTAAACGACTTAGCCCCACGACAGCGCCCCTGCGCCTGCGGTAATCTTCTCTACCTTATGCAATGCCATCCTCCTAAAGCGACGAAGCGCTGGGGGCCAATCATAACGCTGCGGAGCGCATAATGCCGCGCATCGACTTTTACATTCTAGCCGCCCAGGGGGCCGATGCCCGCGCGCAATTTAGCTGCACGCTCGCTGCACAAGCTTGGCGTGACGGCATGAATGTACACATTATCACCGACGATGAGCCCAGCGCTGCGCACCTCGATAGCCTATTGTGGACGTTCGAGCCCACCAGTTTTGTCCCGCATGGTCGGGCCTCACTTGCGGGCCAAAACCCCATTGTCATCAGCCCTGACTCACAGCCCGGTCAATTGCTCATTAACCTCAGCAACGCCACCCCGGGGGACTGGAATGAGCGCAGACAAGTCGCTGAAATCATTAGCGCCGATGAGCCAATACGGCAAGCCGGCCGCGATCGCTATCGCCAATACCAACAAGCGGGCGCAAAACCCCGCACTCACCACATCGATTAGTAGGAGCCAACCCGCCTCATGGAGAAGACCTATACCCCCCGCGACATCGAGCCCACTTGGTATGAAACCTGGGAGCGCAAGGGTTATTTCCGCCCCAGCGGGGAAGGCAGCCCCTACTGCATTATGATTCCGCCGCCCAATGTCACGGGCACCTTGCACATGGGTCATGCGTTCCAAGACACCATTATGGATATCTTGACGCGTTACCACCGCATGGCCGGTGACAATACGCTTTGGCAGCCGGGCACCGATCACGCCGGCATTGCTACGCAAATGGTGGTCGAGCGTCAGCTCAATGCCGAGGGCACCGATCGGCATACGCTGGGGCGTGAGGCGTTTGTCGAGAAAATTTGGGCTTGGAAAAAACACTCCGGTGGAACAATCCAAAACCAAATGCGCCGGCTCGGCGCCTCGGTTGATTGGGAGCGTGAGCGCTTTACGATGGATGCGGGGCTTTCCGAATCCGTCGATGAGGTCTTTATTAAGCTCTACGAACAAGGCCTGATTTACCGCGGTCAGCGCTTGGTTAACTGGGATCCGGTGCTACAAACCGCCGTTTCTGATCTAGAAGTCGAATCTGCTGAAGAAAAGGGCTCGATTTGGCGCCTGCGCTACCCGCTAAGCAGTGGCGATGGATTTTTGGTGGTGGCGACCACACGGCCCGAGACCATGCTAGGAGATACCGCCGTTGCGGTTAATCCCAACGATGAGCGCTACAGCCACCTCGTCGGACAGACCGTTACGCTACCGCTGGTTGGCCGCGAAATTCCCATTGTCGCCGATGACTATGTCGACGCCGAATTTGGTACCGGCTGCCTAAAAATCACCCCGGCCCATGATTTCAATGACTACCAAGTCGGCCTTCGCCATGGCTGTGAGCCGATCAATATTCTCACCGGTGATGCGCGCATTAACGATAACGCCCCAGCAGCCTATCAAGGGCTTGATCGGTTCGACGCCCGCGAGCGCATCGTTGCCGATTTTAAAGCCGCTGGGCTACTCGACGGGATTGATCCCCACACGCTGATGGTGCCGCGCGGTGATCGCACCGGCGCAGTCATTGAACCCTACCTGACCTTTCAGTGGTTTGTTGATTTAACCCGCGAGGTTCAACCCGACGGACGCCCAGGCGGCCGGCAGGCGATCACCCAACCGGCCATCGATGTGGTTCGTGACGGGCGCATTCGTTTTACCCCGGAGAATTGGACCAAAACCTACTACAACTGGCTTGAGGACATTCAAGACTGGTGTATAAGCCGACAAATTTGGTGGGGGCATCGTATACCGGCCTGGTACGACGAGCTCGGTAATGTCTATGTCGGCCGCAATGAAGCTGACGTGCGCCGCCAGCACGGGCTCGATACGGGTACGGCCCTGCATCAGGATGATGACGTTCTGGATACCTGGTTTTCATCGGCGTTATGGCCTTTTTCAACGCTTGGCTGGCCGCAACAAACCGATGAATTGGCCACCTTTTACCCCACCAGCGTGCTGGTAACCGGCTTTGACATTATTTTCTTTTGGGTTGCCCGCATGATCATGATGGGGCTTAA
>CAJXMZ010000100.1 GCA_913056315.1 uncultured Ectothiorhodospiraceae bacterium | reverse complement strand
GCCCAACGAGGAGCGGATTTCAGAGTCGATGCTCGACCGGCGAACGACCGGTCGGTTGTCGGCACTTCTCGCCCGCAGCGCCGTCCGAAATGCGACCGTCGACGGTCGCCAACTGACGCACGCGAGCGACGAGTTCGAACGCCGGGTTGCCGCCGCAGTCGTGAACGCCACCGGCCCGCGGACGCAGGTGGTGGCTCGCTGGCAGCCGTTCTCCGGAGCAGCTATCGGTGGGACGGCAATCGCTGGCCCCACTCCACCCCCCGACGTGACCGTGGCCAGCCAGACGCAGTTCGTCGAGGCAGGTGGTGAGACGCGGCGGCAGGCGATTCGCGCGGCCGATGACTTCGGCTACGCTGGCGTCGCAGCCGTTGCAGCGACACAGACGACAGAGCGACTGTGGCCCGCTGCGGGGATGCGGAACGCGCTCGCGGCCGACTACCCGACCGACCGGCTCGCCGTTAAAGCTCAGCTCGGTACCCAAACCGGGTTGATAATCCATACGATAACGATCGCCGGCTTCTACGCCCGCATAGAGCCCATGAAATTGCTCGATTTTAGGGGTTAAGCGCTCGAGCTCCGCTGTGCCTAATTGCGCTTGTAGCTTAGTGTTTGCCGCTAAGATGATGTCGTCAGCGCTAATGGTGTGAAAGTACTCAATTGCTAGCCGTCGTGGCGTATCAGCGGCGAGTATGGCGGTGGCTGGCGTGCTTGAGGGCAAGTAAAGGCCGGCGGCATAAACGGTAAAGATGATTCGATATCGAGCAACGCCCGTGCCGGTCAGTTGCAGTGAGCGATCATGGCTGATGACGTTGCGCTCAAACATCGCGCCGTGTTCTTCAACTTCGCCCAGCGCGTGAGCGCTCACGATTAATAGCATGGCCGCCAAGATAAGGCGACGCATTCGAGGGTGCCAGCTAGGGCTTTGCAGTGCTTTCATTGTGCAGCTGCCATGGCTTCGCTGCGGCGAAAGAATAGGGTGACCGTCCCCACTCGAAAGCCAAACTTGGTGACTTCGGCGGTGTTGATGAGCGTGTTCTCGTCGGTTAGGACCATCCAGTCATCAAACTGCAAATTCCAAGTGCGATCGCCCACATCGAGCGCCAGCGTATAGGTCCAATTTAAGGCGTTGCCATAACGCTTGCCGGTTGCTGTCCCAATGACATCGCCGGCCGTGCCCTCATAAGTATGCTCGTCAATGCGCTCGATCTCCCAAACACGGCGTTGGCGCTCGCCGTCGGCATAAATAAATCGCTCATCGAGGGTGATGGAGTCGCCCTCGACGGTGCCCTCAATATCCACACGAAAGCGTCGCCGCACCTCACCGTTGCGGGCTTGAAACATGCCCCAGGCTTGCACATTGCCATCGAAATATTCTTCAAGCACAAAGGTCGGTGTCTGGCCGGCGTAATCCTCAGGCGCGACGCTACTGCAGCCGGCCAGCAAGCCAATGAGGGCGAATAATACGCCAATGGCGCGGATTGAGCGCATCCGGTGGTGGGACGATTGCCGCATGGTGATCTCCTTAAAGTAATGAAACCCGCGTTGGGTAATCGAACATTTGACCCTATTATGGGCTGGGAATTCGATGGAGTTTAACGTCATGGCGGAGCAAAGCGATATTCGTAACTTAGCCGGTAGCGCCGAGGTGGTGGTTTTTCACTCCCCGGTCACCGACCTCGGCGGACTCGATGCGCTGCTTGAGCGCTCCGGGCGCGAATGGCGAATGATCGAGATGGGCATGGGCTCGACGCAAAGTCGTGAGCAATTTGCCGAGCTTAAGTCGCAAACCGGCTGTCCAACTTTGCCGCAGGTCTTCTTACAGGGCCGTTTCGTTGGCGGGCTGCAAGCGGCCAAGGCCAAACTTCAGGCTGCTAACGGGCATCACGCCGCGGCGGCTTGGATGGGTTATTTAGGGCTTTTGCCGTTTTTAATCGCCGGTTTCGGGCTTTGGGTTGGCCCGTCCTGGTTGGGCGCTTGGCTGGCCGCTTATGGTGCGGTGATATTGGCGTTTGTTGGCGCGATCCATTGGGGGCTTGCCATGACTGAGTCCAATCCAGCCCCTGAGCGTTTTTATGCCTCGGTTCTTCCCGCCTTGGTGGGGTGGGTGGCTTTGTTGGTGCCCCGGCTCATCGGGCTACCGGTGTTAATCGTGGGTTTTCTCGCCTGGCGTGTTTGGGAGTATCGCGTGGGCCAGGCCAGTATGCCGCGGTGGTTTCGACGTTTACGCACGCTTTTGACGCTTGGTGCCGTATTGGGTTTGAGCGCCGGTTGGGTTGCGCTTTTGCCGTTTACAGGTACGGGGTAAAAAGCCACGCTAAGGCATCGCGTATGCGCGGTAGCAGGGGCCGGGCATCGAGCTCATTCAAAGTGATTCGGCGGGCATCTTGGCGCGCGGTCTCGATATGCTCTGCCATTCTCTGGCCAAACTGCGCGTCGTAAATTTCAACCACCACTTCGAAGTTAAGCCGCAGGCTACGTGGGTCAAGATTGGCTGAGCCCACTTGTGTGTAGTGCCCGTCGACCACAAACAGTTTGCTGTGATCAAACCCACCGGCTTGGTAGTAAACGCGAACTCCCCATTTCACCAGCTCCCAGAGCATATTGCGGGTCGCCCAGTGCATGAACGGTAAGTTGTTGCGTCCGGGTAAAATAATATCGACACGGGTGCCGCGAACTGCGGCTGCTTGTAGCGCGGCAACCAGCTCACGCGGTGGCAGAAAATACGGCGTCATAATGGCAATGTGTTCGCGTGCTGCCGCCACCGCCCCGACCAGTACCATCGTTAGCCGATGCAAATCCTCGTTGGGCCCATCAATGAGCGGCCGAGCAAGCGCATTGCCAACGCTTTGATCGGGTGCAACCTTCCCCGCTGGCGGTGGTTGATCATCGCCGGTAATAAAGGCCCAGTCATCCAGAAAGACTTGCTCGAGCTGCTGTGTCAGCGGGCCTTGAATGCGAAAATGGACATCGCGGACACCGTGCGCTTTGCCTGGGCGTTTGAGCAAATGCCGATCACCGATATTCATGCCCCCGGTAAACGCAATATGACTATCGATGAGTAGGAGTTTGCGATGATTGCGCAAATTCACCAATGGGCTGGGTGGGAAAAGGCGCGGTGGCAAAAAACGCGCCACTGGAACCTGCCGGCGACGAAGCGCGCGTCGAACCCGCGGCCAGCTGTACCACTCGCCGGCGCCATCGAGCAGCACGCGCACATCAACGCCGCGCTCATGAGCATTGGCCAGGGCCTCAACAAAGCGCTGACCGCTGACATTGCTCTCGAATATGTAGGTCGATAAGTAAACATGCTGTTTGGCCTCGTCAATGGCCGCGAGCATGGCCGGGTAAGCGGCTTCGCCGCCAATCAGGCTTGTGATGGCGTTGCCGTAGGTGATGGGCAATCCGGCTACCGCATTGGAGATTTGCGCTTGAGTGCGAAATGCGACTGGAATGCGCTCGGGTAGCGGCTGGTTCGCGTCGGTGTCTTGCTCGCTGAGTTCGCCGCGTAACTGCCGAGCGCGCATGCGAACCCGGTTGATGCCAAAGAAAAAGTAAAACACGGGCCCGACAAGCGGAAAGAGTAAACAAAACGCGATCCAACCAAAGGCAACGGCGGGGTCGCGTTTGTAGAGCAGCGCATGGAGCGCGCTGCCGATAGAGATCAGTGCGACCGATGTAATCGCGATCCATTGCAGTGGTTGCATTGTCTGTCGCTCCTTGCACCGATACTATCCAATAAACCAAGCACATGGTGTGCCGGAGTCACCGCATGATAACCCTGCCGCAAAAATATCTGCTTGCTTGTGTGCTACTCATTAGCGTGGGTGCCCTCCAAGCCCAACCGTTGCCGCGGCCTGCGGCGATTGAGCCGGCGATCGACTTTTGGACGCGTATTTATACGCAGATTCCGGTTGATCAGGGCCTCATTCATGATTCCAACCGAACACTGCAGGTGCTCGGGCAAATTGAGGTGGCCCAACCGGGCAACTGGCAGCAACGTCGAGTGCAAATTCGCGCCGCGCTTGAGCGCTACCGCCAAGCGCTAACCGACTTAGCCGAGCAAAACGGCCAGCCACGCTCGGCATTGCAGTCGCAAATTATGCAACAGCTGCCGGCAGGCTCAGACGCCGAGGCTTTGCTTGCGCTGGCCGAGCGCCTGCGGTTTCAGGGCGGGTTGCGTGAGCGCTTTCGCCAGAGCGTGGAGCGCTCCGGGCGTTGGCGTGAACACATGCGCGCAGTACTGAAGCGCTATGAGATTCCCAATGCGCTCATGGCCTTGCCGCACGTTGAGTCGTCATTCAATCCCAAAGCCCGATCCCATGCCGGCGCTGCCGGGCTGTGGCAATTTACTGTGGGGACTGGCCGGCGCTTTATGCGTATTGACCCAGTGGTCGATGAGCGTCTCGACCCCTGGCGCAGCACGGAGGCGGCGGCCCAGTTGTTGGCCCACAATTATGCGCAAATCGGACATTGGCCGTTGGCGATTACCGCGTACAACCATGGCTTAAATGGCATGAGCCGGGCGGG
>CAJXMZ010000099.1 GCA_913056315.1 uncultured Ectothiorhodospiraceae bacterium | reverse complement strand
GATAACGATGAATTCATTGGCGATGATTTGGCTGGTCGTCAGCCGGGCAGGCTAGAAGTCAAGCCCTACATTACTTACCAAACCGCATTGAACTACCAGGTCAGTCCAGCCCTTAACCTGGCTGCGTCCTACTACGTTGATCGTGGCGCAGAAACCCGCCAGCGCGGTGGTGACTGGAAAAGCGCAGTTAACCGTGAGCGGTATGGGCTGAATGCCCGTTTAGCACTGTCACCCACATTGCAGGTCGGTTTGACCTATAAAAGCACCGTGGATGATGTGTCTGGACTTGAGATTAAAGATGTCGTGCGATTGCGACTGTTACGTTTTTGGTAGTGATTCGCTCAGCCGAGTGTTAAGGCGCTGGATTGGGCGCACTCGCATGAATAGCCTCAATACCCTCAAGCACTTCATCGCTGAGCGTGAGCGATTCGCTGTCTAAGTTGACTGCCAGCTGCTCAAGCGTGGTTGCGCCAATAATGTTGCTGGCAACGAATGGCTGTGCAGTTACCCAAGCCAACGCCATTTGTGAGGGGTCTAGGTTGTGCTCGCGCGCTAGTTCAACGTATGCCTGAGTCGCCCGAACGCCAGGTTCTTTGGTGTACCGCGTAAATCGATCAAACAGGGTTAGCCGCGCTTTTTCAGGCCGCTGACCGTCTAGGTATTTGCCACTTAAAACCCCGAATGCCAGTGGTGAGTAGGCCAGCAGGCCCACCTGTTCGCGGTGCGAGACTTCGGCAAGCCCCACCTCATAACTGCGGTTGAGTAAATTATAGGGATTTTGCACGCTAACAATACGCGGCAAGTGATGCGCTTGGGCAAGCTTTAAAAACGTCATCGCCCCCCAGGCCGACTCGTTAGACAGCCCGATATGCCGAATCTTGCCGGCTTCTACCAGTGTTTGCAGTGACTCAAGCACCTCGTGGATGGCTGGCTCAGGATCGGCTTCATTGGGGTCAGGCGTATAGCCGAGCTTGCCAAAAAAGTTGCTATTACGCGCTGGCCAATGCAGCTGGAATACGTCGATGTAGTCGGTTTGTAGCCGGCGCAACGACGCATCGACTGATGCCTGGATATTGCTGCGGCTGAAGTCACCCTTGCCATCGCGAATTGTGCTCAGGCCTGGGCCAGCAATTTTGGTTGCTAACACTATGTCTTCTCGGCGCCCGCGGGTGGCGAGCCAATGACCAATCATGCGGTCGGTTGCGCCTTGGGTGTCGGCTTCTGGCGGCACCGGATACATCTCGGCGGTGTCGATAAAGTTAACCCCACGATCAATAGCCATATCCAGCTGAGCAAAGGCTTCACTTTCGGTGTTTTGCTTACCGAAGGTCATCGTGCCCAGGCAAATGGCGCTAACGTTAAGGTTGGTTGTGCCGAGTTGGCGGTATTCCACAAAGACGCTCCTAGAGGTTGGTGGGCGGTACTGGGATCGAACCAGTGACCCCTGCCGTGTGAAGGCAGTGCTCTCCCGCTGAGCTAACCGCCCAACCGAGCTTCGGAGTGTAGGAAGTCGCCTGTTGGCTGTCAACGCGACCGCTCGCCACGGTGTTGACGTGACATAGCACTGGCCGTTGGACCCGCGCAGTCGCTACACTGTGCGTTTATATCAACGATTGAGCGCTCATGACTGTTACCACGCGTTTTGCTCCAAGTCCGACCGGTTTTTTGCATATCGGTGGGGCGCGTACGGCATTGTTTTGCTGGTTGTATGCCCGCCGTCATGGGGGGCGTTTTGTTTTGCGCATCGAAGATACCGATCTTGAGCGCTCTACGCCTGAGGCGATTAACGCCATTTTAGAGGGAATGAGTTGGCTCGGGCTTGATTACGATGATGGCCCGTTCTATCAAACCCAACGATTTGAGCGCTACGCTGAAGTGCTTGAGAAAATGTTGGCCGATGGCACAGCTTATCGCTGTTATTGCTCCAAAGAACGCTTGGAGTCGCTGCGGGCCGATCAACAAGCACGCAAGGTGAAGCCTCGCTACGATGGTTGCTGCCGTGAGCTCAATAAACCACCGGTCGATGCCACAGAGTCACCGGTTATTCGCTTTAAGCAACCGCTTGAGGGACATACGGTTGTCGAGGATACCGTCAAAGGCACAGTGGCGTTTGATAATGCCGAACTGGATGACTTGATTATCGCCCGAGGGGATGGCTCGCCCACTTACAACTTTGTGGTGGTGGTGGATGATATGGATATGCAGGTGAGTCATGTGATTCGCGGTGATGACCATCTGAACAATGCGGCGCGTCAGGCCAATATTCTTAAAGCGCTAGGCGTTAACCCCCCAATCTATGCCCACGTGCCAATGATTTTGGACGAAGCGGGCAAAAAGCTTTCTAAGCGAACCGGAGCCGCCAGCGTGATGGATTATCGTGATGCGGGTTATTTGCCTGAAGCGGTGATTAACTATTTGGTTCGGCTAGGCTGGGCGCATGGCGATCAAGAGGTGTTTAGCCTTGATGAGATGGTTGAGCATTTTGATATTAGTGATATCAATCACTCGGCCTCTAGCCTGAATCCCTCAAAGCTAGAGTGGCTCAATCAACAATACCTAATGACGCTGCCTCGTGCGCATGTGGCACGGCATCTTGCCCGGCATTTGGGCGATTTAGGTATCGATCCAGCCCTTGGCGAAGGCCCTAACCTAGAGGCGATCGTTGAGGCTCAAGCGCCGCGCAGTAAAACGCTAGTGGAAATGGCCGACAGCAGCCGGTTTTTTTATGAAGCCCCCGAGGTTTATGACGACAAGGCGGCGCGTAAACATCTGTTGGGCAGCGAGGCGGTAATTAGTGCCCTGTTGAGTGCGCTGACGGCCGTTTCCGATTGGCAGGCCGCAACAATTCACGAAGCGGTAATGGGTGTGGCAGAGGCGCAAAGCGTCAAGTTGGGTAAAGTCGCCCAGCCCATTCGGGTGGCGGTGGCCGGTGGTCCGGTCTCCCCACCGATTGATGTCACCTTGGAACTGCTGGGGCAAGCGGCCACGTTGGTGCGCTTAGAAAGCGCCCGGCAGTGGGCTATTGAGCATGCTGAGGCTTGACATCGCCTAGCCGCATTCCTAGACTCATCGATCCTCCAAATGGGGCCATAGCTCAGCTGGGAGAGCGCCTGCATGGCATGCAGGAGGTCGGCGGTTCGATCCCGCCTGGCTCCACCATCACTTAAAATTGCGCGGCAGCGGTAATCACCGCAAGCACCACGCCAAGTAGCACGAATGTTTCCACACTCATTAAAATGACCGGCTTCCAGCCAACCTCGGCGAGCTTTTCTAGCGAAGTTTTTAGCCCAAGCGCAGCAATCGCGGCAACCAAGCACCAGCGAGATACTTGGGTTAAGGCATCAGTCACCGGCTGCGCGATCCATCCCAAGCTGTTGATCGTCACCAAACCAATAAATCCAAGTAAAAAGGTGGGTAGCAAGGTGAGGTATCTGCGCCACGTGCTCGCGTTGGCTTCAAGGGTTTGCTTTCGATAGATCAGCGTAAAGATCACAACGACAGGCACGAGCATTGCGACGCGCACAAGTTTGATGATCGTAGAGGTCTCGCCGGTTTGCTCTGAAAGCATATACCCAGCGCCCACCACTTGGGCGACATCATGAATGGTGGCGCCCAAGAAAATACCGGCTGTGGTGTTGTCCAGATTTAAGGCGCTGGCAATGAGTGGGTAAACGATCATGGCGATCGTTGATAGGCTGGTGGCCCCCACCACCGTGAGTATGAGGTCTCGTTCGCTACGCGCGGTTTTTGGCATCACCGATGACAGAGCGAGGGCCGCTGAGGCACCACAAATGGCCACTGCACCACCGGTGAGCAGGCCCAGCTCTCGGTTGAGCCCGAGTGCACGGGCAAACACACCGCCGCCAATTATTAAAAGACTGACCGTGGCCACCACTAATAGCAGCGGTGTTAGGCCAAGGGCGGTGATTTGCTCAACGGTAATGCGCGCGCCCAGCAACGCAACGCCAATTCGCAGTATAGTTCGAGCGGTAAACTCTATCCCCTCTCGGCAAGCGGAGTGGTCACTTAAAAAGTGCAGCGCCATGCCGAGTAATAAAGCATAGAGCAAAGTTGGCCCACCATAGTGGTCGGCCACAAACGTTGACGCGAGCGCAATGACCACGCATAACATCAGCCCGCGCGAGAGCGGGCTGATGTTAGTCATGCACCGGCGCGTCTAGCTGGATGGTGCGAATGAGCTCGCTAATATCGTCTAGCTCATCGATCGCCCAGATTTGATCCATGGCTTTGCGCTGGCGCTGCGCGTCGAGCAGGGCGAAACCCCGGAAAAGTTCAAGGTCTCCGGCCGCGGCGAGCTGCACCTCTCGATCCTCCTCGAGGAGATGCGCCGCGAAGGGTACGAGTTCACCGTCTCGCGGCCCGAGGTGATCGAGCGCGAGCGCGACGGCGTCCGCGAGGAGCCGTTCGAACGGGTCGTGGTCGACCTGCCCGTCGGCGCGCTCGGTGCGGTCATCGAGGTCCTCGCCGCCCGCAAGGGCACCCTCGCGAACCTCGAGCAGGGCGAAACGCGGGCCCGTGCGGAGTTCCGCGTGCCCA
>CAJXMZ010000098.1 GCA_913056315.1 uncultured Ectothiorhodospiraceae bacterium | reverse complement strand
AAATCGGCAGGCGTATCCTCGCTAAACGCGATGACCCAGTCGACATCCGCGAGTGCCGCCAACACTTGCATGCGCTGCTCAAGGGGCATAATCGGGCGGCTATCGCCTTTCAATCGCTTAACCGAGGCATCGTCATTAACCGCAACAATCAGTCGATCGCCGAGTGCTCGCGCTTGGGCTAAATAATGCACGTGGCCAGCGTGCAATAAATCAAAGCAGCCATTGGTCATCACAATGCGCTCACCACGCGCACGAACCGGCGCAAGCAATGCCAGCAAAGCGTTGCGATCGACCACTTGGTCATTGTTTCGCGACATACCCGCAGCCGCTTCAAGTTCAGCCATACGCACCGAAGCGGTGCCCACTTTGGCCACCACCAACGAGGCCGCTAGGTTGGCAAGCGCCGTGGCGTCTTGCATGGACGCGCCCGTTGCGAGCACCGCGCCCAGTAGCGCGATGACGGTATCGCCGGCACCGGTGACATCAAAAACTTCACGAGCATGCGCGGGCAGATGAAATGCCTCAGCGCCCGACTCAACCAAGCTCATGCCATGCTCGCCCCGTGTGACCAACATGGCTTCAAGGCCAAGCCCATCGATTAATTCACGGGCGGCTTCGGCGATGGTGTCCGCCTCGTGAACGGTGGTCTTGGCTTGGTCGGATTGAGCAGCCGGTGATTGGGCCCAAACCGCCTGAAACTCCGGTAAATTCGGGGTGAGCAACGTCGCCCCCCGATAGCGCTGCCAATCACTGCCTTTGGGATCTACCAATATGGGCACCCCGGCTTCGCGGGCTCGCAGAATTAATCCTTGCACCTCGCATAACGTGCCTTTGGCGTAATCCGAGACAATCACGACATCGGCATTGGCCAGGGCTTGATCGTATTGCGCCTGTAAGCCGGCTGTCTCAGCCGGGGTAAATGGACGCTCAAAATCAAGCCGAATCAGTTGCTGGCGCTGACTCAGCACCCGCAATTTACAAATTGTTGGATGCGTGCTGACGCGCTCGAGCATCGGGGTCACTCCACCGGCACGCAATTGCTCAATGAGCAACTCGCCATGGTCATCCGCACCGATTAGGCCAACTAAGCTGACATCCACGCCCAGCGCGCCTAGGTTCATCGCCACATTGGCGGCACCGCCTGGTCGCAGGGTTTCATCATCGACCCGCATAACCGGCACGGGCGCTTCGGGTGAAATTCGCCCCGTTGGCCCTTGCCAGTAGCGATCCAACATGACATCACCCACCACCAACACCCGGGCGGCGCTAAGATCTGGCACTTTGAGCTGCATTCGTGTCCTCGAGACGGTAAATTGTTAGAAATTATGGCCCAATTCTAACAGTCGCCGCCATTGACCACGCGTACTATCGCTAACAACGAGCTTGCACCAACGTGTCCAACCCGCAGACCCGCTCACCTTTTCACCCTCTGAACGCCGGGCAATGGCTCATGCTGGCGCTCCTTTGGGTGGTCGGTCAGTTACCACCACGGTTGGCGTTTAAGATCGGAGAAGGCGCGGGCAGCCTTTTATCCGTCTTTTCAAAACAACGCCGCGGGATCGCCCTGCGCAACCTTCAGCTGTGCATGCCCGAATTAAGCCCTAGCGAGCGCGAGCAGTTGGTGCAAAAAAATCTGCGCTTTATGGGGCGGGCGTCGGCAGAGACCGCGCTGGCTTGGTTTGGTGGCAAACGGGTTGACCAGCTGCCATGTCGGGTCGATGGCTTAGAGCATCTGCAGGCAGCGCAAGCTAATGGGCGGCCCGTGATTCTGTTATCTGGTCATTTTTTATGTGTTGAGCTTGCCGCCAGGCTAATTGGACCCCAGGTCAACATGGCCGTGATTTATAAGCCCTTGCGCAAAAAGCCCTTGATGGATCAGGCCATGCTCAAAAGCCGTCAGCGCACGCTCAAGAATGCGCTGCGCCGGGATGATCTGCGGGGTATCGTTCGCACCTTAAAAGCCGGCACACCCGTTTGGTACGCCGGCGATCAAGATTATGGTGTTAACCAAAGTGTGTTTGTACCGTTTATGGGTGTCCCAGCGGCAACTATCACCGGGTTAACCCGACTGGCCAAAATGACAAAGGCCCGTGTGGTGCCCTTGTTTTTCCAGGTTAACGCCAATGGAGATGGCTATGAAGTTTGCTTTGAACCCGCACTGGATGGCTTTCCCACGGGCTCGGACGTGCTGGATGCCCAGTGGATGAACGCAGTGATCGAACGGGGTATTCGGGCCCATCCTGAACAATACCTGTGGGTGCATCGGCGATTTAAGCACCCGCCCCCCGGTGAGCGACCGGCTTATCGCAATGCATTACAAAAAGTGCATAACCGTGTTGAAGGCGCGCCCTAGTGAGACAAACGTCTAAGCCTCAGCGAGTGCTTGTTGTGGGGCCTGCTTGGGTTGGCGATATGGTTATGGCGCAAAGCCTCTTTATGCGCCTGCGCCAGCACGATCCTAACGTCGTAATCGATGTGGTTGCGCCGGCTTGGAGCGAAGCCTTGCTAAGCCGCATGCCACAAGTCAACCAAGCCCATCACTTAGCCGTTGGGCATGGTGAAGCCGGGCTTGCTAAGCGCTGGGCACTCGGGCGTGCGCTTCGCCATTGCCGTTACGACCAAGCGATTATTCTGCCGCGTTCTGCCAAAGCCGCCCTCATCCCTTGGTTTGCTGGCATACCCAAGCGAACGGGCTATCGCGGTGAGCATCGCTACGGCCTGATTAATGACATGCGGGTGCTTGACCGAACACGGCATTACCGCACCGTGGATCGGTTTGTTGCCCTAGGTGATCCATCCGGCAGCAGCTCTAACGTCATCGCGCCCCAGCCGCAGTTGAACAGCACACACGCGCAACAAACTGCCGCAAAAAGCGCATTCGACTTAGACCACAATAGTGGGCCGGTGCTGAGCCTATGCCCCGGCGCCGAGTATGGGCCCGCCAAACGTTGGCCAAGCGAATATTTTGCCGCTTTGGCCCGCCAATACCTCAATCTTGGCTGGCGTGTTTGGCTATTGGGCAGCGCCAAAGACACCACAATAACCACCGCAATCAGCGAACAAGCGCCGGGGGTGGTTGATTTAGCAGGGCGAACCCGCTTAGGCCAAGCAATCGATCTGCTGGCAGCAAGCGATGTTGTGGTTAGCAACGATTCGGGGCTAATGCATGTGGCAGCGGCAACTGGCACGGCGGTTGTCGCCCTGTACGGGTCGTCAGATCCTCAATATACTCCGCCACTTAGCGACAGCGCCCAGATTATTTACCGTGGACTTAGCTGCAGCCCATGCTTTGCCCGCGAGTGCCCATTGGGCCATTTAAACTGCTTACGTGGCATTACTGTAGAGACTGTCGCCAAAGCGGTTAACTAAGGATTTATAACGCATGGCCATACGCAATCATTACCGCAAAACCTACCTTGTGACCGGCGGCGCGGGCTTTATCGGTTCGCATTTATGCGACCGGCTGATCGAAAACGGGCATGCGGTGTTGTGCGTCGATAACTTTTTAACCGGTAGTCGCGATAACATCGCCCACTTACTCGATCATCCACATTTTGAAGTCATGCGCCATGACGTGACCTTCCCATTATTTGTGGAAGTCGATGCGATTTATAATCTGGCGTGCCCGGCCTCACCCATTCACTACCAGCGCGATCCGGTGCAAACCACCAAAACCAGTGTTCATGGCGCAATCAACATGCTGGGGCTAGCTAAACGACTCAATGTCCGAATATTGCAGGCATCAACCAGCGAAGTTTACGGCGACCCAGAAATTCATCCGCAAACCGAAGATTACTGGGGTCACGTCAACCCAATCGGCACGCGCGCATGCTACGACGAAGGCAAGCGTTGCGCTGAAACACTATTTTTTGATTACCACCGCGAACATGATCTCGACATTAAAGTCGCGCGTATTTTTAATACCTACGGCCCGCGCATGCATCCTAATGACGGCCGCGTGGTGTCGAACTTTATTGTCCAAGCACTCAAAGGCGAAGACATCACGCTCTATGGCGATGGCGAACAAACCCGATCATTTTGTTACGTCGATGATCTAGTCGACGGACTCATGCGGCTGATGGAAAGCCCCGCCGGCGTGACCGGCCCCATTAACTTAGGCAACCCCGGTGAATTCAGCATGCGTGAGCTTGCCGAAAAAGTGCTTACAGAAACCAATGCCACGCAAGCACTCATTCACGCACCACTACCGGCTGATGACCCCCGCCAGCGCCAGCCTGACATCAGCCTCGCGCACTCCCAACTCGGATGGGAACCGCATGTAGCCCTCGAAGAGGGTTTAAAACCCACGGTCGCCTACTTTGCCGCCTTGGTTAAAAACGGACTCGCCTAACTTTGCTGCCCTTATCAGTCGCCATCATCACTAAGGACGAGGCCGACAACCTGCCTCGGCTGTTCGAGAGTTTAAAGCCACTCAATCCAGCAGAAATCGTGGTTGTCGACTCAGGCTCGACTGATTCCACCGTCCAAATTGCCAAAGATTGTGGAGCTCGAGTTATCGAGACTGATTGGCCGGGTTTTGTGGCGCAAAAAAATCGTGCGCTCCTC
>CAJXMZ010000097.1 GCA_913056315.1 uncultured Ectothiorhodospiraceae bacterium | reverse complement strand
TCCGGAATTGATTGCAGCGCGGCACAGGCCACCACCGTTCCTTCGCGACTCATCACGGTAAAGTCATCGATTTGCGTCTCAATCCGATCACGGGTGCGCTCGACCAACGTGCCATCGGATTCGAGTGGGCCAATGAGCGCCAAAATACCGCTAATATCCTCAATCGTTGCGGTGCGCATGCGCTCAAAGGCCTGCGCGGTAATCAACGTACCTACCCCATCGCGCGTAAATAGCTCACCCAAAATGGCGCCATCCAAGCCCCGCGGCAACAGGTGCACGCGTGCCACACCGGTTTGGCAGGCGCTAATGGCGCGAGTGAGCTGCGCGGCCTGACCCTCTGCCGAGGTTTGCGTGCCCACCGGCGTACCCAGCATCGCCCGGGCTTGCTCAACCGTTAGCTCGCGCGCCGGCAAATCGTGCCTGTCCACAATCGCTTCGCCTTCATGCAAAAACAGCAATTTATCCGCGCTCAATGCCTGGGCTACAGCAACGGCGACGTCCTCGGCATAGAGGTTGAACTGCTCGCCGGTGGGCGAGACACCCAAGGGGCTGACTACCACCACCGCGCCATCATCCAGGCGGGCGTTAATGGCCGCGGCATCGATGCGTCGAACTTCGCCGGTGTGGGCGTAATCAACGCCGTTGCGCACACCCAAGGGCCGGGCGGTGACAAAATTGCCCGCCGCCACTTGCACCCGCGTGCCGGCCATCGGCGAGTTGGCTAACCCCATCGAAAATAGTGCTTCTAGCTGCAGGCGAACGCTGCCCACCGCGTCTTCGACACAACGCAGCGCATCGGCATCCGTCACACGCCGGCCATCAACGTAGTTAATCGCCGCGCCGCGTTCATTTAGGCGTTGTTCGATTTGTGGGCGCGCGCCCGGCACCAGTACTAAGCGAACGCCAAGCCCGCTAAGCAGTGCCAAATCATGGATAAGCGCAGCGGCGTTATCGCCGCTTAGCGCCTCACCGCCAAAGCTCACGACAAAGGTGCGGCCGCGGTGGGCATGGATAAACGGCGAGCTATGCCGAAACCAGCTAACCAGTCGAGTGAGGTCTTCTTGCATAGTCCACCTGCCCTACAAATCGCCCCAGCTGCTGCGGCGACGCCAGCGAATGCGCGTCATTAAAATGCCCAGCAACATGCCGGTGACAATCACTGCAGCGCCAGCGATAAACCAATTTTGTTGGCCGCGGGCGCTCATCGCTTGGTTCTCTCGGCTTAGATCGGCCACTTGACGCTCTAAATCGATGACTTGTTTGCGCAGCGCTTGGTTGTTATCGGCCAGCGTTAGGCCTTCGTCGGCTTCTTGCAGGCGCTCTTGCATGCGCTGATTATCGGACTCGAGTGCTTCGCTGGCTTGGTCGAGCTGCGTCAGCGCTGCTTGGGTCTCGCTCAAGGTTTGTTCGAGCTGGCGGTTGTTGGCGCGCAGGCGCTCAATTTGCTCGCTCGCTTGCGCCAAGCGCTGCGCAGCCGCCGGTTGTGACTGCAGATAAATATTGCGCACCCAACCCGACTCGCCAGAGGCCGCCACTCGCGTCCAATCATCGCCGCGCTCGAGCACTTCAACCTGGGCCCCAGCGCTGAGCAACCGAACAATACGGTAGTCATTGCCCTTACCGCTGCGCATGGTGATCTCAAGCTCGTCGGTGACATAGGCCGTCGTTTGCGCCCACACCGCCGCGCTAGTGCCAAGCAAAACCCAAATCAAGACACCCACACTGATCCAACCAATCCAACGCCGCACCGGCAAACTCCCCGCTATAACAACAACTTTCAAGCGAACCTTGGAGTTTAGCGTAAGCCCCTAGTTCTGGACACCCACAAACTGGGCAGCCTAATTCTGGACAGGCACGAACTCAGCCGCCTAGTTCTGGACAGGCACGAACATTGGCGACGATGTGTGGGTGTCTCATTTTTCGCGATTGGGTCACAATGCGCAGTATGTTGCGCTATCCGAATATTGATCCGGTCGCGATCTCGCTGGGGCCCTTAGATATCTATTGGTACGGGGTGATGTACGCGATCGGCTTTGGGCTGGCGTGGTGGTTGGGACGGTTGCGCGCCAAGCGCATCGACACCCCAGTCGGTCCCGCGGCCATGGATGATTTGTTGGTGTATGGCGCCGTCGGTGTCGTCGTGGGCGGCCGGATGGGCTATGCGCTTTTCTATGCCACCACGCCATTTGCCGACGATCCACTGGCTATTTTGCGTATTTGGGAAGGCGGGATGGCCTTTCATGGCGGGCTCATCGGCGTAATTATCGCAATGAGCTTATATGCTTGGCGCCACGGCATTCATCCGCTCGCCCTGGGTGATTTTGTCGCTCCGCTGATTGCGCCGGGGCTGGCCGCGGGGCGGTTGGGCAACTTCATTAATGGCGAACTCTGGGGGGCGCCGACGACACTGCCTTGGGGTATGGTCTACCCGCCCCTTGGCCCCGAGCCGCGGCATCCCTCGCAGCTCTATGAAATGGCGCTCGAAGGCGTGGTGTTATTTTTGCTGGTTTGGTGGGTGTCCAGAAAACCCCAGCCGCGTGGATTAATCACCGGGGTGTTTCTCGCCGGCTATGGTCTGGCGCGGTTTATGGTGGAGTGGGTGCGACTGCCGGATGCGCATATTGGTTATTTGGCCGGCGGATGGCTAACCATGGGGCAGGCCTTAAGCGCACCGATGATTGTTATTGGGGCAGGTTTTATTATTTGGGCGTTACGCCAGCGTTTGATGACTAAGGAGAGCGTCTAGACCATGCAGCAGTATCTTGAGCTTTTGCGCCATGTGCGCGAGCACGGCGTTGAAAAAACCGACCGAACCGGCACCGGCACGTTGTCGACGTTTGGCTGGCAAATGCGCTTTGATTTGGCGCAAGGGTTTCCGGTGGTGACCACTAAAAGGCTGCATTTACGCTCGATCATCCATGAGCTGCTGTGGTTTTTGGCCGGCGAGAGCAATATTGCCTACCTCAAAGACAATGGCGTGCGCATTTGGGATGAATGGGCGGATGAAAATGGCGAGCTCGGACCCATTTATGGCGTCCAATGGCGCTCTTGGCCCTCACCGCATGGCGAGCCAATCGATCAAATTCGCGCGGTGGTTGAACAAATTCGCCACACGCCGGACTCGCGCCGACATATTGTCACCGCCTGGAACCCATCCGAAATTGAATACATGGGCTTACCGCCCTGCCATGTGCTGTTCCAGTTTTATGTCGCTAACGGCCGCTTGTCCTGCCAGCTCTACCAGCGCAGTGCCGATATTTTTTTGGGTGTCCCATTTAACATCGCAAGCTATGCGCTGCTCACCCACATGGTGGCGCAGGTAACCGGTCTTGTGCCTGGGGAGTTCATCCACACGCTGGGTGACGCGCATTTGTATAGCAATCATCTTGAACAAGCAGACACCCAGCTTGCGCGTGAGCCTTTGGCGCTACCCACGCTAAAACTCAATCCAGCGATTACCGATTTGTTTGCGTTTCGCTTTGAAGACATCAGCCTTGAAGGCTACGAGGCTCACCCCCACATCGCCGCGCCCGTGGCGGTTTAACGTCGCTTGCTAACAAAAGGACGCGATTATGACTTCGGTTATGGACAGGCACGATTCAGTTGTGGACAGGCAAAAGCTGACGTTGGTTGTGGCGATGGCCGAGAATCGGGTGATTGGGCGGGATAATGATTTGCCGTGGCGGCTACCCGATGACATGCGGCAGTTTGTCGCGCTGACTCGCGGCAAGCCCATCGTTATGGGGCGCAAGAACTACGAGTCGATCGGCCGGCCACTGCCCAAGCGGCAGAATATTGTTATGACGCGCGATACGCAGTATCAAGCGCCCGGCTGCGAGGTGGTGCACAGCACCGAGGCGGCGCTCGCCGCTGCCGGTGAGGCCGAGGAGATTATGATTATTGGTGGGGCGGATATTTACGCCGCGTTTTTGCCGCAAGCCCATTGCATTGAGCTCACCCGCGTGGCCGCCGAAATCGACGGAGATACGTTATTTCCGCTATTTGAAGGCCCGAACTGGCAGTTAAGCCAGCGTACGCATCACCCCGCTGACGCTGAGCATGCGTACGCCATGGATTTTGAGACGTGGACGCGAACCTAGCCTAGCGCTTCATCGCCTGGAAAAATTCGGTATTGGTCTTGGTGTCCTTGAGCTTATCGAGCAAGAACTCAATGGCGGCTAATTCATCCATCGGATGTAGAAGCTTGCGCAAAATCCATACTTTTTGCAGCTCTTCAGGCGTCATTAATAGCTCTTCGCGACGCGTGCCCGAGCGATTGATGTTAATCGACGGGTAGATGCGCTTTTCAGCAATGCGCCGGTCGAGGTGGACTTCCATATTACCGGTGCCCTTGAACTCCTCGTAAATCACATCGTCCATGCGCGAGCCGGTTTCGACCAGCGACGTGGCGATAATGCTGAGGCTGCCGCCTTCTTCGATGTTGCGCGCAGCGCCAAAAAAGCGTTTCGGCCGATGCAACGCGTTGGCATCGACACCACCGGTGAGCACTTTGCCTGAGCTGGGCACAACGGTGTTGTAGGCCCGCGCCAGCCGCGTGATGGAGTCGAGCATAATCACCACATCGCGCTTGTGTTCAACCAAACGCTTGGCTTTTTCAATCACCATCTCT
>CAJXMZ010000096.1 GCA_913056315.1 uncultured Ectothiorhodospiraceae bacterium | reverse complement strand
CTCGCCACCCCAATACCCAAGGCCCCCCAGGCCTTCCCTTGAGCGATTTGCTGACGCACGATCCCTGAGCCGTCCTCGCGCTCCATGGCAACGATATGCCCCCCGCTATCCAGAACAACCACGGTTAACGGCATATAGCCGCTGGTTTGTCCGTGGGCGCGGGCCGCCTCGATGAGAGTTTTGGCCTTAGCCAACGGCAGTGAACATTGCAGGGGGTAAACAGTACTTTTAGGCATGGGTTTCTCCTTTTTTGGTCTGACCAGTCTTTGGCGCAGCATACCGGCTTAGCCGGCTAGTCGCATCTGCGCTCGCCAAGATAGTCGCCGATAAATTGCCCGGTGTGTGACTGTGGGCTGCGCGCAACTTGTTCGGGCGTGCCTTGCACAACCAGCTGGCCACCGGCCTCACCGCCCTCAGGGCCAAGATCAATGAGCCAATCAGCCTCAGCTAGAATATCGAGGTTATGCTCGATAACCACAACGGTATGGCCGGCGTCGACTAACCGATGCAATACCCTGACTAAACGCTCCACATCGGCGATATGCAGCCCGACGGTGGGCTCATCAAGAATGTACAAGGTATTGGGTTGTCGCCCACGCCCGGTGTCTGGGCGCGCTTTGGCAAGCTCACTCACCAATTTAATGCGCTGTGCCTCACCGCCGGAAAGGGTTGGGCTGGGTTGGCCTAAGGTTAAGTAGCCCAACCCGGTGTCGCGCAATAAGCTGAGTGCGTGGTGAATGCGGGTGTGTACCGAGAAAAAATCGACCGCTGATTCAATGTCCATATTTAACACCTCGCCAATCGAGCGTCCGCGCCAGCGCACCGCCAGCGTCTCAGCGGTAAAGCGCTGACCACGACAGGCTTCACAGGGCACGGTGACATCGGGCAAGAAATTCATTTCAATACGCCGCATGCCTTGGCCTTCGCACTCCGGGCAGCGGCCATCTTTGGTGTTAAAGGAAAACCGCCCAGGCCCATAGCCGCGGATGCGTGCTTCTTCGGTTTGGGCAAACAGCTGGCGAATGTCGTCATAAATGCCCACATAGGTGGCTGGGCACGAGCGTGGCGTTTTACCGATCGGGGTTTGGTCAACCTCAAGAATACGATCGACGCCGGCATAGCCTTGTAAGCGTTTTACTCCGATGAGCGCAGCATCATCGCGGCCATCACGACCAAGCCTTGGGGCTAAGCTGCCATGGAGGACTTCACGAATTAACGTACTTTTACCCGATCCGGACACACCGCTTACCCCCGTTAGGCGGGCCAGGGGGATACGCACGGTGATGTCTTTGAGATTGTTGGCATAGGCTTTGGTGAGCTTAATCGCATTGCCTTTGTGCGCATCGCGGCGCTGGCCAAGCAATGGGTGTTTGAGCGGGTTGGACAACGCCCGTCCGGTCACCGAGTCAGGATTATCGAGCAAAGCTTGGAGATTGCCCTCGGCCACAATTAAACCACCACGCACCCCGGCGCCTGGGCCGAGGTCAATAACGTGCTCGGCGCGGCGAATGGTGTCTTCGTCATGCTCGACCACCACTAAAGTGTTGCCCTTTTGCTCAAGGGCGCTCAGGGTATCGAGCAGCATGCGGTTATCGCGGGCATGCAAGCCGATGGTCGGCTCGTCTAAGACATAGCACACACCCTGCAGATTAGAGCCCAGTTGTGCGGCCAGTCGAATACGCTGGGCTTCGCCGCCTGATAGGGTCGGCGCGGCGCGATCAAGCGTTAAGTAATCAAGCCCCACGGCGCGCAAAAAGCCTAAGCGCGCGCGCAGCTCACTGAGCACATCGCGGGCAACGGCAGCATCGCGACCGCTCAGGGCCACTTCAGCGAACAGCGTGTCAGCTTGCGCGACCGATAAGCGGCCGTATTCAGCCACACCACGATCCAGAAAGCGCACGGCTAGGGCCTCGGGGCGTAACCGATGACCAGCACAGGCTGGGCAAACCCGGCGGTGTTCGGTTTCATCCGCGCGCCACTGCGATTCTTCGCCTGTTTGCTCGGCATCAAAACCCTGGATGACATGACCGGTGCCATAGCAGGTTGGGCACCAGCCATGACGGGTGTTGTAAGAGAATAATCGCGGGTCTAACTCAGAAAAACTCCGCGCGCAGCCCGGGCAGGCACGCTGAGTGGAATACAGCGTGGTCTGTGCCTGATGGTTCAGTACCTTGACCTGGCCACGGCCGTAGGCCAACGCTTGATCCAGGGCTTCGTTGAGTTGCCCCTCTTGGGCTGGGTCAGGGCGCAGGGTGGCAACCGGTAGATCAATGTCGTGTTCTTGATAGCGATCGAGGCGCGGCCAGTTATCTGTGGGTTGATCGACGCCATCCACCCAGAGATGCGCAAAGCCTTTGTTCGCTGCCCATTGAGCTAAATCGGTGTAGTAGCCCTTGCGTGCAACCACCAGTGGCGCAAGCAGCCGAATCGACTCTCCTCGGTAAGTTTCCATGAGATGCGCGGCAATTGAGGTCTGACTTTGCTCACGAATGGGCAGGTCACAGTCAGGGCAATACTGGGTGCCGAGTTTGACGAACAACAAGCGCAAAAAATGATGCAGTTCGGTGAGTGTGGCCACGGTACTTTTGTGCCCACCGCGGCTGGTGCGCTGTTCGATGGCCACAGTTGGCGGAATACCATAAACCGCATCAACATCGGGCTTGGCCGCGGGTTGAACGAACTGCCGAGCGTAGGCGTTGAGTGACTCTAAATAGCGGCGTTGGCCTTCGTTAAACAAAATATCAAAAGCCACCGTGCTTTTGCCCGAGCCTGATAGGCCGGTAATAACAGTTAAGCGATCGTGCGGAATGCGCAAATCAATGCCGCGCAAGTTGTGCTCGCGCGCTTTTATCACCTGAATGGCCCGATCCCGAGCCGGTGCGGCCTTTTGGGTGGTCGATGATGTCAAGGGCTGGAAGGGTTGGCCGTGCTCGGCGGCATAGCGCTGCAGCGCTTGGCCGGTATGGCTGTGTTTAATGGCCATCAACTGCGCCGGTGTGCCCGCGCCAAGTAACTCACCCCCGGCATCGCCGCCTTCTGGGCCAAGGTCGATGAGCCAGTCAGCTGCGCGCATGACATCGAGGTTGTGCTCGATCAATAGGACCGAGTGCCCCGCGTCGATAAGTCGCTCCAATGCGGTTAGCAGCACGCTAATATCGTCAAAATGTAGCCCAGTGGTGGGCTCATCAAACAAAAATAACTTATGGCCGCCGCCGCGCTTGCTGGCACGGGCTAGGTGGCCAGCGAGTTTGAGCCGCTGCGCTTCGCCACCCGATAGCGTTGGCACGGGCTGGCCTAAGGGCATATAACCCAACCCCACGGCGGCCAGTGGTTCGAGCCCGCGCAAAACATCCTTGGCGTTGGCAAAAAACACGCGCGCCTCATCGACCGTCATCTCAAGGCATTCGGCGATGGAGGCCGGCGCACGTTCGCAATCGGGTGCCGGTGGCAGACGAACTTCCAGCAAACTCTCGCGATAGCGCTTGCCATCACAGGTCGGGCAGCGCAAATACACGTCGGAGAGAAACTGCATCTCGACATGCTCAAAGCCGTTGCCACCGCAGGCCGGACAACGACCAGCGCCTGCATTAAAGCTAAAGGTGCCAGCGGTATAGCCGCGCTCTTGGGCGAGTGGTTCGCGGGCAAAGGCCTTGCGAATGGCTTCAAAAGCGCCGACATAGCTGGCTGGGTTGGAGCGGGTGGTGCGCCCAATGGCTGATTGATCAACCAAAACCACCTCATCGATCGATTCTGCGCCAGTGAGTTGATCAAACTCCCCGGGTGGGTCGACGGCCTCGCCCATGGCTTTGCGCAAGCCACGATAAATAATTGCCTCCAGCAGCGTGGATTTGCCTGAACCCGAAACACCGGTAAGACAAACCAAGCGATGCAGGGGCAATTGCACGTCGATATTGCGCAAATTATGTTCTCGCGCGCCGACCACGCCAAGCCACTGCTCGGGTGCGGGGCGAAGGTCGCGATCGTGCGCTACCACCGAGCGATCGCCGCGCAAATAGGCCGCGGTCAGCGATTGCGGATCATCGAGCAGGGTTTGCGGGCTGCCGTTAAAAACAATTTCTCCCCCGGCTTTGCCAGGGCCAGGGCCAATATCAATAATGCGGTCGGCCGCGCGCATAATATCCGGGTCATGCTCGACGACTAACAAGGTATTGCCCGCATCGCGCAAGCGTTGCATGACCGCGGTGATCCGTTCGATATCGCGCGGGTGAAGGCCAATGCTTGGCTCATCCAGCACGAATAACGTGTTAACAAGCGATGTGCCCAATGCCGTGGTGAGATTAATGCGTTGGACTTCGCCACCTGATAGCGTCCGCGATTGGCGCTCTAGGGTTAAATAACCCACACCCACTTGTTGCAAAAAACTCAGTCGCGCTTGAATGGCCTCTAGCAGCACCGGGACGGCATCATCGAGCGGTGCGGGCAGGGCGAGTGCGGCAAAAAAAGCGGCGTTGCGATCTAATGGCAGACTCATTAGATCGTGCATATTCAGCCCAGGCAGACCCTCAAAGGCTTCGTTGGTTAAGGTCATGCCCAGTGGGCGATGGCGGTCATCGGGGCTGATGGCTTGGGCGGCCTCGGTGTGCCCGCCCAGCCCCCATAACAACGCCCCGGGTTTAAGCCGGGCCC
>CAJXMZ010000095.1 GCA_913056315.1 uncultured Ectothiorhodospiraceae bacterium | reverse complement strand
CGAAGGCTGTAACTCTTTAGACTCGTTGCAACTCAATCTAGGCCATCCGTTGTGTTTCGCCCTGCGGTAAGATACTGGCAATTGGGCGTAAGCCTAAGTATCGATGATCCGTAACGCGGGAGAAACCCTAACCATGAATGAAAGTACTCGCACCGAGCTTGAAGCCGCCGCCTTTCGCACTCTGGTCGCCCACCTACAAAGCCGCACGGATGTGCAAAACATTGACCTTATGGAGCTTGCTGGGTTTTGCCGCAACTGCCTATCGCGCTGGTACGCCGAGGCCGCCGAGGCCCGAGGGATTGACCTTGACCGCGAGAGCGCCAAGGAGATCATCTATGGCATGCCTTACGCGCAGTGGAAGGATAAGTTTCAACAATAGCCACGACGGCCGATTGCCTTGGCGGTCGGCAAGCATGCGTGAGCTGATGCGCAGGCGCTTAGCTCACTCCCATTCGATGGTTGCCGGGGGCTTGCCAGAAATGTCGTAGACCACGCGCGAAATGCCATCGATTTCGTTAATTATCCGGCGCGAGACCTCATCCAGAAAGTCATACGGCAAATGGGCCCAACGCGCGGTCATAAAATCAACGGTTTCTACCGCGCGTAGCGCCACAACCCATTCATAGCGACGGCCATCGCCAGTAACCCCCACAGATTTCACCGGCAAAAACACCGCAAAGGCTTGGCTGGTTTTGTCATACCATCCGGCATCGCGCAGCGCCTGAATAAAAATCGCATCGGCAGCCCGCAGGCAATCGGCGTATTCCTTGTGCACTTCACCCAAAATGCGCACACCCAAGCCAGGCCCTGGGAATGGATGGCGATGCACCATGCTGGCTGGCAAACCTAGCTCCAAGCCAATCCGGCGAACTTCGTCTTTAAATAGCTCGCGCAGCGGCTCAAGCAGCTTGAGGTTCATGCGCTCAGGCAGGCCGCCCACATTATGGTGCGATTTAATGACATGGGCCTTGCCCGTGCTGGCGCCGGCCGATTCGATCACATCGGGATAAATCGTGCCCTGCGCTAGCCATTGGATGTTTTCAAGCTGGTTGGCCTGCTCATCAAACACCTCGATGAAGGTTCGACCAATTATTTTGCGTTTGGCTTCGGGGTCGGCCTCGCCTTTTAAGCCGTCCAGAAAGCGCGATTCGGCATCGACTCGAATCACTCGAATGCCCATGTGCGTAGCGAAGGTCTGCATGACTTCGTCGCCTTCTTTAAGGCGCAACAAGCCATTATCGACAAACACACAGGTGAGCTGATCACCAATGGCTTTGTGCAGCAACGCGGCAACCACCGCTGAATCAACTCCACCCGATAGGCCCAGCAAAACATTCTCACTGCCCACGGTTTGGCGCACACGGGATGTTAAATCATCAATGATATTGCCGGCGGTCCACTGCCCATGGCAGCCGCAAACCTCGCGCACAAAGCGCGTCAAAATACGCTCGCCTTGGGTGGTGTGGGTTACTTCAGGATGAAACTGCAGGCCGTACAGGCCGCGCGCATCATCACCAATACCCGCGATCGGCGCCGAGGGCGTGCTGGCAATGACTTTAAAGCCCTCAGGCAAGACCGCCACGCGATCGCCATGACTCATCCACACATCAAGCAGGCCATGGCCTTGGGCATTGGTGCGATCTTCGATATCGCGTAACAACACCGAGTGTCCCCGAGCGCGAACCTCAGCGTAACCAAATTCTTTTTGTGCTGAGGCCTCAACCCGGCCGCCGTGCTGGTGGGCAAGCGCTTGCATGCCGTAGCAAATCCCGAGGACCGGGACTTCGAGGGTGAGCACCGCATCAGCAACCTTGGGCGTGGTCTGCGCATGCTCATGAACGGATTCTGGCCCACCTGAGAGAATCACTCCCGCCGGTGCAAAGGCTTTAATGCGCTGGTCATCGACATCCCAAGGCAGGATCTCGCAATAAACGCCAATTTCTCTCACCCGTCGGGCAATAAGTTGGGTGTACTGCGAGCCGAAATCGAGGATTAAAATCCGCTCAGCGTGTATATCCTGGGTCATGCGATTTAGTTGCTGCGGTAGTTTGGCGCTTCCTTGGTAATGCTCACATCGTGGACGTGGCTTTCCAAAACACCAGAGTTAGTAATCCGTGCAAACTTCGCGCCGGTGCGAAAGCGTTGGATGTCCTCGCAGCCGCAATACCCCATGCTCGCGCGCAATCCGCCCAAAAGCTGATGAATAATCACGCTAATACCGCCCTTATAGGGGACTCGACCCTCAATGCCCTCGGGCACGAGTTTATCGACATCGCTCGCGTCCTCTTGAAAGTATCGATCGGATGAACCCTGATTACCGGCCATCGCGCCGATAGACCCCATGCCGCGGTATGACTTATAGCTACGGCCTTGATAGAGCTCAACCTCGCCGGGTGCCTCTTCAGTGCCTGCAAACATGCTACCCATCATTACGCAGTGCGCACCCGCGGCAATGGCTTTAGCCATATCACCGGAGTAGCGAATTCCTCCATCGCCAATCACCGGAATATCTTTCCCTTTTAGCGCGCTGGCGACGTTATCAATGGCCGTCACCTGCGGCACGCCCACACCCGCGATAACGCGAGTGGTGCAAATCGAACCCGGCCCGATACCCACTTTAACCGCGTCGGCACCGGCCTTGGCCAGCGCCAGCGCCGCATCGGCCGTGGCAATATTGCCGCCCACCACTTGGACGTCGGGAAAGTGTTTCTTAATCCACGCCACACGCGTTAACACCCCGCGGCTGTGGCCGTGCGCGGTATCAACCACGAGCAAATCAACACCGGCTTCGGCTAACGCGGCAACGCGCTCCTCGGTCCCTTCGCCGGTGGACACTGCCGCACCCACGCGCAACTGACCGTGTTCGTCTTTGCACGCGTTGGGAAAGTCTTCGGCCTTTTGAATATCCTTAACCGTAATCATGCCGCGAAGCTTGAAGTCGTCGTTAACGACAAGCAGCTTTTCGATTCGATGACGATGCAATAGCGTTAGCACTTCGTCACGCTCAGCACCCTCTTTAACGGTGACTAGACGCTCCTCTGGCGTCATCGCCGCGGTCACTGGCAAATCAAGCCGGGTTTCAAAGCGCAAATCACGGCTGGTGACAATGCCAACGAGTTTTTCACCCTCCACCACCGGAACACCCGAGATGCCGTGCTGACCCATCAGCATGAGCACTTCGCGAATCGTCGCACTGGGAGCAACGCTAATCGGCTCTTTAATCACCCCGCTTTCAAATTTTTTCACCGTGCGCACTTCACGGGCCTGATCAGCAATGCTCATGCTTTTGTGGACAATGCCCATGCCACCCTGCTCAGCCAGTGCAATGGCAAGGCGAGCTTCAGTGACTGTATCCATTGCCGCAGACAATAGCGGAATATTTAAGGTAATACCGCGGCTTACGCGCGTTGATAAATCTACATTACGCGGCAAAACTTCGGAATAATCGGGCAGCAGGAGAACGTCATCGAAAGTCAGGGCTTCTTGGGCGATCTGCATGGTGACGTCCTCTTTTCGCGTTAGCAGGTTAACCGAACATTATACGGGGCTGATAAGCTTTGTGCATGGAAGATCCGTTAATCAACGAAATCTATACCGTTACCCGGCTTAATGAAGACGTTCGAACACTACTCGAGCAAGCGTTTGCCTTAATTTGGGTTGAAGGTGAAATCTCAAATTTAGCGCAGCCACGCTCTGGGCATATGTACTTTAGCCTTAAAGATGCACAGGCTCAGGTGCGGTGCGCGTTGTTTAAAAATCGTGCATTGCGACTGCGCTTTACCCCAGAGAATGGCGCGCAAGTGCGTATTCGCGCTCGCATCGGGCTCTACGCCCCACGGGGTGAGTACCAGCTAATTGCCGAGCACATGGAAGCTGCCGGTGATGGCGCTTTGCAACGCGCATTCGAAGCCCTTAAAGCGCAGCTCAGCGCAGAAGGGTTATTTGCACCCGAGCGTCGTCGACCCTTGCCCAAGCTTGCCAAACGCATTGGGGTGATCACCTCACCAACCGGCGCGGCCATTCGCGATTTCAACAGCGTTCTCAAGCGCCGCTTTCCAGCGCTACCGGTTTTAATCTATCCGGTTGCCGTTCAAGGCAGCGGCGCGGCGGCAGAGATCGCCGACGCCATTGCGCGCGCTGAACAACGTAGCGAAGTCGATGTTTTGGTCATTACGCGCGGCGGTGGATCGCTGGAGGACTTACAAGCCTTTAATGACGAACGGGTTGCCCGTGCCATCGATGCCTGCCAACTGCCCATCGTCAGCGCAGTCGGTCACGAGGTGGATGTGTCTATCGCCGATTTTGTTGCCGATCAGCGAGCAGCCACCCCATCGGCAGCAGCTGAGCTGCTATCACCTGATATGCAGGCAATTCAACACGCACTTGGCAGCCAGCAAAGCCGCTTAACCCAGCGCCTTCGCCATGGGTTGCGTCAAACCCATCAGCATATTGAGCGTTTGGCCCAACGGCTGGCCGCGCAACATCCCGGGCGCCAACTGCGTGAGCGTGCCCAGCGTCTCGATGAGCTAGAACAGCGCTTAATCTATGCCACTCAAAACCGACTCAGCGGCCCACAGCGGGCGTTGCAAACACTCAATCAGCGCTTGAACGCGGCCAATCCACAGCGGTCTATTCAGCAGTGGGATATTCGTTGC
>CAJXMZ010000094.1 GCA_913056315.1 uncultured Ectothiorhodospiraceae bacterium | reverse complement strand
AAACTGAAAAACCTGCCCGATGTTGCGCTGCTCAGGCGGCAGGGTGGTGACGTTTTGATCACCGAACATCACCGCGCCTTCAGATGGCTGCACTAGCCCCGAAATAATATTGAGCAAGGTTGTCTTACCGCAGCCCGATGGCCCGAGCAGTGCATAGGCACCGCCATCTTCCCAGACGTGCTGCATGGGCTGCAGCGCATAGTCATCGCCCGGGGTGTAGCGGTGGGCTAATTGATTGAGTTCAATACGTGCCATCGTAATTATCCGCGCTGAGTGTTAGGCGCCGCTGCTAAGCGCTCGGTACGGTCGAATAGATAGGCGCTATCGGCGTTAAAGTGCAGCGTGAACGCCTCGCCCGGGTGAGCCTGATGGACGCCGCGCGCCTCAACCACCCAGTCATGCCCATTCACTGCTAAATGCACATAGGTGACCGAGCCGGCAATTTCTGCCACCTCGACTTCGCCCTGCAGCGCGACATCGCCCTCGTTGCCGTGGGCAGATAAATGGTGCGGCCGCACGCCCAAGGTGTAATCGCCCGGAGCCAGCTCACGCATGTGTTCTGGCAGCGGCAGGCGCATTAACTCACCCGCGTAGAGCTCGCCGTTATCAATGCGCACCGACATAAGATTCATGGGCGGGTCGGCAAAGACCTGGGTGACGGTAGTGCTTGCCGGATGGCGGTAGCACTCAGCGGTAACGCCGTGCTGTACCAGTCGTCCTTCATGCAGGACAGCGGTTTTTCCGCCCAGCACCAAGGCTTCTTCGGGCTCGGTGGTGGCGTACACCACCACGGTGTCGCGATCGGCAAATAAGCTTCGCAGCTCGGAGCGCAAACCTTCGCGCAACTTGTAGTCCAAATTAACCAACGGCTCATCGAGCAACACCAGCTTGGCATCGCGCACCAAAGCGCGAGCCATGGCGCAGCGCTGCTGCTGGCCGCCGGATAGTGCGGCCGGCAAGCGATCGATTAAATGATCAATACCCAAACGCTCGGCTTCGACCCGCACCCGGCGGTCAATTTCGGACTTGGCCAAGCCTTCGAGCTTAAGCGGCGAGGCGATGTTTTCGTAGACCGTGAGCGAGGGGTAGTTAATGAACTGCTGATAGACCATGCCAACCGAGCGTTTACGCACCGGCACGCGGGTGACATCGACCCCGTCTTCCACCACGCGGCCCCGGCTGGGCGGCTCAAGACCCGCCATAATGCGCATCAGCGTCGTCTTTCCGGCCTCGGTCAGGCCCAAAAGCACGTTAAACTCGCCGCGCTCACAGGTTAGGTTGATGTCGTCTAGCAACATCTGCCCCCCAACGCGCCGACTCACCCCCTCAATAACTAAGCTCATTACGCAGTTGCTCGCTTTTGTGTTTGGCCGGCAAACCAGTCGGCGACTTCATCACGGGCGGCCGGATCAAGCATTAAGCCAAGCTTGCTACGCCGCCAGATCGCATCGTCTGCGCTCATGGCCCATTCGTGTTCAGCCAAGTATTTCAGCTCTGCCTCGTATAAGTCAGCGCCAAAATGCGCGCCTAAATCAGCCAGCGATGCCGCGTTGCCAAGCAGTGTCTCGGTGCGGGTACCGTAGTTACGCACCAGCCGCCAAGCCATATCGGTTGGCAGCCAAGGCCGCGAAGCCTGCAACGCCGCCAGGTAACTCTCAAAATCACCACCCGGAATATCCCCACCCGGCAGCGCGGTATCACCGGTCCAATCGCTAATGGGCGCATTGAGAAGCGGGGCAATGCGGTCAACCGCCTGCCGCGCGAGCGTGCGGTAGGTTGTAATTTTGCCGCCAAATACCGACAACAGCGGCGCGCCTTTGTCATCAAGATCGAGGCTATAATCACGGCTGACTGCCGAGACATTGTCCTCATCGGACTCATCGTAAAGCGCCCGAACCCCGGAGTACGTCCACACCACATCGCTCGGCGCAATGGGTTGTTTGAAATAGCGATTCACCGCATCACACAGGTACTGAATTTCGTCATCGCTGGCTTGGGCTTCAGCCGGGTTGCCTTCGTAGGCGACATCGGTGGTACCGATGAGCGTAAATTTTTGCTCATAGGGAATCGCAAAAATCACGCGGCCGTCGTTGTTTTGGAATAGGTAGGAGTCTTCATGATCAAACATCGCCGGCACAACAATGTGGCTGCCCTTCACCAGGTGCACATCTTTGTTGTCGCTTTGATGCATGGCCTCGCCTAAAAACTTGCCAACCCACGGCCCTGCCGCATTGACCACCGAGCGGGTTTGCACCGTGCGAGTTTCGCCACTGAAGGTATCGGTGAGTTCGACAGACCAGTCATCGGCGTTGCGGGTGGCATCGGTCACGCGCGTTCGCGGCATGACCTTGCCGCCGCGCGCTTCGACATCCATGCAGTTGAGCACGACTAGGCGCGAGTCTTGTACCCAACAGTCGGAATAGATAAAGCCTTTGCGCAGGCTGTCGTCGAGCGGCTGGCCGGCGTAGTGGTTTTGCAGATTAATGCCCTTAGAGCCGGGCAACTTTTTACGCCCACCAAGGTGGTCGTACAAAAACAGCCCCAAGCGAATCATCCACGCCGGGCGCAGCGCTTTAACGTGCGGCATAACAAAGCGCAGCGGCCAAATAATATGCGGCGCAATGCCCATGAGCACTTCGCGCTCAGCCAAGGCCTTTTGCACAAGCCGAAACTCGTAGTACTCCAAATAGCGAAGCCCCCCGTGGACAAGCTTGGTGCTTGCTGAGGAGGTGTAATTGGCGAGATCGCCCTGCTCACAAAGCAACACGTTGAGACCACGGCCGGCGGCATCGCGCGCGATTCCGGCGCCGTTAATTCCACCGCCTACGACAACGAGATCATAGGTTTGGGTCTGCTGACCAGCTCTAGACACGGGTTGTTCTCCTCCGATTGCGATTGCTGCGACTTATCATGCCGCTTCGCAATGTTCGATTTCAAACATACCACCCGAATTCAGGGAGTCAAGCGAACATTTTCGCGCATTAAGCCTCGGCGACTACCAACCGCGTGCCGTTTTCATTCAACAAACGGCGGATTGCCACCGGCGGCTGGGCATCGGTAAACAGCTCACTAATTTCGCTTAGCTCACCGACTCGCACGAGGGCATTGCGCCCAAACTTGCTGTGATCAGCACCCAGCAACACCGAGCGCGCATTGTTCATAATAATCTGCAAAACGCGCACTTCGCGGTAGTCAAAATCCAGCAACGTGCCGTCAGCTTCGATACCCGAAATGCCCATCACCGCATAATCAACTTTAAATTGCTGGACAAAATCGATGGTGGCCTCGCCGGTAATTCCCCGGTCGCGGTGACGCACCACGCCACCGGCAACAATCACCTCGCAACCCGGGTTTTCCGCCAACACGCTGGCGACGTTAAGGTTATTGGTAATCACCCGCAGCCCGCGGTGATCGCGCAAGGCCCGTGCGACCTCCTCAGTCGTCGTGCCCAGTGTCATATACAGCGATGCTTGATTGGGAATGCGCGCCGCCATGGCCTCGGCAATACGCACTTTGGCATCAAAGTTTAAAATTTGCCGCGCTTGATAGGCCACGTTCTCGACGCTCGAGGGCAACCCCGCGCCGCCGTGATAGCGCCGCAACAACCCCGCGCCACACAAATCATTAATATCGCGCCGAATGGTCTGCGAAGTCACTGCAAAATGCTGAGCGAGCTCTTCGACCGAGACAAATCCTTGTTCTTTGACCAAATCGAGCATCGACTGTTGCCGCCGATTAAGCTCAATGGCGCCGAAATCTGTCGCCATCACCCTGCTCCCCCATGTTCACTTTTGAACGTCAAACTTGACTTTTCATGTGCGGGTTTGATCATACCCTGAACATAACAAGGCGCAATATACCCGGGAGGAGGGCAACAGCATGACCGACAAAAGCGGCATTCTGGCCATTGATCAGGGAACCACCAGCTCACGAGCCATTGTGTTCGACACCAGCGGCGCCATTATCGCGACCGCCCAACAAGAGTTTGCCCAGCACTATCCCCAAAGCGGATGGGTTGAACATGACCCACAAGACCTCGTCGATACCGCAACGGATACCGCCAAGCGCGCGCTCAAGGCCGCCAAAGCCGCGGGCGTTCATGCCTGCACCATCGGCATTACCAATCAGCGCGAAACCACCATTGTTTGGGATCGCAAAACCGGTGAGCCCATTCACAACGCCATTGTCTGGCAAGACCGACGCACTGCCGAGCGCTGCGCGGCGCTCAAAGCCGCCGGTCACGAACCGATGGTGACCGAGCGCACCGGCCTACTGCTCGATCCCTATTTTTCGGCTACTAAAATTGCCTGGTTGCTCGACAATGTCAGCGGGGCGCGAGAGCGCGCTCGCAAGGGCGAGCTGGCATTTGGCACCGTCGACACCTGGCTGCTGTGGACACTAACCGGCGGTCAAACGCATGCCACCGACGCCACCAATGCCAGCCGGACGCTGTTGTTTGATATCCACCGCCAGGTGTGGGATGACGACTTACTCGCGCTGTTCAACATTCCCGCGGCGTTGTTGCCAGACGTACTCGACAGCGCAGCGGATTTTGGCACCACCACCACCGCAACCCTGGGCATCGAACTGCCCATTGAAGGCATTGCTGGCGACCAGCATGCCGCGGTGGTGGGCCAAGGCTGTTTTGCCCCGGGCATGATCAAAAGCACCTATGGCACCGGCTGCTTTGCGCTGATTAACACCGGCGATCAGGCCGTGACCTCCAGCCATCGCTTGCTCACCACAACCGCCTAT
>CAJXMZ010000093.1 GCA_913056315.1 uncultured Ectothiorhodospiraceae bacterium | reverse complement strand
AACGTGGTAATCAGCACCAGCCATACATGTCGGCTGGTTAAATCACCCCACAGTAGGGTGGCCGCGGCAATTCCCACCAACATGAGCGCACCGCCCATGGTGGGTGTGCCCGCCTTGGAATAATGGCTAACGGGGCCCTCTTCACGCACCTGCTGGCCGACTTGATTGCGCTCAAGGTAACCAATCAACCACGGCCCGACGATCAGGCCAATTAAAAGCGCGGTTAACGTGCCCAATATCGCGCGAAACGTCAGATAGGACACTACATTGAAGGGGCTGTAGAACTCGGCAAGCCACTGCGCCAGCATTAACAACATGCGCGCTCCTCCTGGCTGTTTGTCGCCGTCAGCCCAGCGACAACCTTATCCATTCGTGCTGAGCGCGAGCCCTTGACCAGCACTCGAACACCCGGCGCTAGGTCCGCCTGTAATTGATCAATGAGTGTTTGATGATTGCTAAAAACTTGGCCCTCGGAGCCAAAGGCGCTGGCAGCATGCGAACTAAGCTCGCCCAAGGCATAGAGTCGATCAACACCGTAGGCTCTTGCGAGCTGGCCGGCTTCAGTGTGACTGGGCACCGCGGCCTCACCCAACTCAGCCATATCACCTAGAACTAGCCATAGCGGGGCAGGCGCTTGGGTCTGCGTTGCAAGCGCAGCGCGCAGTGAAGCGGGATTGGCGTTATAGCTGTCGTCAATAATCTCGCTGCCGGCCACGCCATCTAAGATTTGCAATCGACCTGACACCGCTTGCATGTTCGCTAATCCCGCCGCAATCGCCTGTGCATCGGCACCCGCAGCCCAAGCCGCCGTAGCCGCGGCGAGCGCGTTATAGGCGTTGTGCAAACCCGGTAACCGGCGCGCCACGACCATGCTAAATTCTGGGAACGTGAGCTTGAGCTGATGATCATCAATGACTTCCCCGCTCACCTCGGCCGGCTTACCGCTTAGGCTAAAGCGCACGATATGGCAATGGGCCGCCTGCTCTTCCCACAACCCAGCGTAATCATCATCGGCATTGATCACTGCATAGCCGGCAGCCGGCAGGGCTTCAAACAATTCCCCTTTACAGCGGGCAATCGCCGCAACGCTACCAAACCCAGCCAAATGCGCCGCCGCCGCGTTATTGACCACGCCAATGGTTGGCCGCGCCCAGCTAGCGAGCAGATTGATATCCCCCGGGCGACCACAACCCATTTCAATCACTGCATAGTGATCGGTAGGTGATAGTTGGCACAGCGATAAGGGCACGCCGAGCTCGTTGTTTTGGTTGCCATGCGTCGCGTGGGTGGGGCCCAGCGTCGCCAAAATGCCGCTAATCATTTCTTTGACGGTGGTTTTGCCGTTGCTACCGGTGACGCCAATCACCGGCGCATCAACTTGGGCCCGGGTGCGGCAGGCAAGCTCAATCAAGCTGCGATGCGCATCCTCGACCCGCCACTGGGGTCCATCAACCTCTACAAACTGCGTCACCATTGCCGCGGCGGCGCCATTCGCCATGGCTGCAGCCACGTAGGCATGGCCATCCGCGTTTTGTCCTGGGAGTGCGATAAACAAATCACCCTCGGTAACTTGACGTGAATCAATGGCTACACCGGTGATTTGCACATCATCGCCTTGGCAACGACCGCCCAACTCGGTGGCAAGCGCTTTTAGACGCACCGCACGCATTAGCCCACCTGCCCAGGCAGTAACTGCGCCACCGCATCTCGATCACTAAAGGCAAGTCGCTGATCGGCGAGGATTTGCTCGGTCTCATGCCCCTTGCCGGCGATGAGTACCGCATCCGTTGCGCTGGCTTGGTCCAACGCGGTGGTAATGGCCTCTAGCCGATCCGGGATGACACGGCACGCGCTCGCCGCTGGCATACCCGATTGAATGGCTTGGATAATGGCCTCGGGCGATTCATGCCGTGGGTTATCGTTGGTCAGCACAATTTGATCAGCTAAGCGCGCGGCCACTGCACCCATTAACGCCCGCTTACCTCGATCGCGCTCGCCACCGCAGCCAAACACACACCACAATTGTCCCTGCGTATGCTCACGCACAGCCGACAAGGCGGCCTCTAGCGCACCCGGGGTATGCGCATAGTCCACGACAACCAAGGCCCTGGCCGGTGCGATAAAACGCTCCATACGGCCGGGGACTGGCTTGAGCTGTGCGAGCATGGTCTCAAGCGCTTGTGGCGAGGGCGTTTCCGCAACACCGGCCAATGCGGCCATCGCATTCATTGCATTAAAACGGCCCAGCAGCGACAAACGCGCAGATAGCGCGCCGGTAGGCTGATTGAACTCTAGGGTTAAGCCCTGCGCGCTCGGCGCCGCCTGAGTGATCTGATAGTCGGCATTGGCCGCCCATCCATAGCGACGAACGGTTTGATTGGCCGGGGCGGCGTTGGCCAGTGCCTCACCCACCGCGTCATCCACATTTAACACCTGACGACGCAGTGTCGGCACCGCAAACAGGCGTCGTTTAGCGGCATGATAAGCCTCGATACTCCCGTGATAATCCAGGTGATCGCGGCCCATATAGGTCAATATCGCGGTATCAAATGGCACCGCCTCAACCCGATGCTGGGCAAGCGCATGGGAGGAGACTTCCATCGCCACCGAGCGCACCCCCGTCGCCGCAAGCTCAGCGAGCTGGGCTTGTAGGCTTACGGGGTCAGTCGTTGTGTGCTGGCTGGCTTCAAGCGCATTGAGTCGGCCCCAACCCAGCGTTCCCATAACGGCGCTGTCACCTTCAAGATGCTCGAGTAGCTGTGCGACGTAGTGTGCGACCGAGCTTTTACCATCGGTGCCCGTCACCCCAATGATACGTAATTGTCGGCCGGGGTAGCCGTAAAAGCGCGCGGCAATGCCACTGGCGTGTTGCTGCAGGTCCGGCAGCGCCATTGCTTGGGCGCCCGCCGCCTGGCACCGAGCACTAATCGCTTGGGCATCAAAGCCATCAACGGGCTCCCAAACGACAAGATTGGCACCCGCATCGAGCACCGCATCAAGATAGTCCAATCCGTGGCCTTGCGCGCCAGCGAGCGCAAGAAAGACGCCATCACCGGTTACCGTGCGTGAATCCAAACTGATGCCCATCAGCGTTTGATTACCGAGGTGCTCGCTTGCCGCCCAGGGCGCGAGCAATGTTTGGGCGTTGTAACCAGCCCTCATGGCTGCTGCCCCTGCGCCACGGTGATATCGGCAACAACGGGCGCTTCGGGCTCTATGTCATAAAGCCGAAGCGCATCGGAGATGAGCGCCCGAAACACCGGCCCTGCCACCGGACCGGCGTAATAATCATTGCCGGTGGGCTCATTAATGCTGACCACTGCGACAAATGCCGGGTCACTGGCTGGCGCCATGCCCGCAAAGGTGGAGATGTAGCGGTCGTCAGCGTAACCACCAGCAATCGCTTTGCGACTCGTCCCGGTCTTGCCCGCCACCCGATAACTCGGGATCGCCGCTTGGGTTGCCGTGCCACCGGCCTGGGTTACAGCGGCCAGCATATCGCGCAACTGCCCGGCAATTTGCGGGTTCATGACTTGTTCGGCGGCCGGGGCTTGCGCGTTAGCAAGCAATGTCGGCGTGGGTAAGCGCCCATTAGCCGCGATCGCAGCGTAGGCACGGGCAAGTTGCAACGTACTGACCGACACGCCATAGCCATAAGCCAGCGTAGCGCGCTCAACTGGCCGCTCAGTGGGTGTTGAAGCCAAATGCCCACTGGCCTCACCCGGAAACGCAACCCCAGTCGGTTGGCCCAACCCAACCTCATTGAGCACCTGCCAGACGTGGCCCTCACCTAAATCAAGTGCAATGCGTGCTGCACCCACGTTACTTGATTTTTTAAGTACGTCCGCCACGTCTAAGTTGCCAAAGTTACGCACATCCTCAACCTGATGACCGCCAACGCGCATTAAGCCAGGCGCAGTTTCAATCATGGTGTTGGGGGCATAACGGCCGCTGCGCAATGCCGCGGCAATCGTAAAGGGCTTGATGACAGACCCCGGCTCGAATATGTCGGTTAATGCCCGGTTGCGATAGCGCCCACCAGAAATATCCGAGCGCCGATTCGGGTTGAACGCAGGCTGATTGACCATGGCCAAAATTTCGCCACTCTCCGGCGCCATCAGCACAACTGAACCGCCGCTCGCCCCGTGGCGCTCGACGGCGGCTTTCAATTCACGATAGGCAATATATTGCAGCCGTCGATCGAGGGTTAGTGTGAGCTCACGCCCAGGCGAAGGCTCGCTTAGCCGCTCAACATCTTCAATGTTGCGACCCCATCGATCGCGCAAAACACGCTTTGAACCAGAGCTGCCACTAAGCCACTGGTCATACGCCAGCTCCAAGCCCTCTTGGCCGCGATCATCGATGTTGGTAAAGCCAAGCACATGCCCAGTGACTTCACCAGCTGGATAAAACCGCCGATACTCACGCTGCAGCGCCAATCCAGGAATATTTAACGCCATCACCGCCTCCGCCAAGGCAGGCGCGACATGACGACGAATATAAACAAACTCGCGCGCCCGTCGATTGCGCAAATTCTCGCGCAACGCGCTGGCATCTAAATTCAGCACCTCAGCAAGCCGCTCAATCGCGTTAGGCTCAGCACTAGCCAGCAAAACACCGGGGTCAGCCCATACCGAATCAACCGGCGCGCTAATGGCTAAGGGCTCGCCATGGCGGTCGTAAATCTCGGCACGGTGAGCAGGAAGCGCCTCAACACGCAAATGACGCTGATCACCTTGGCTTTGCAGGAAATCGCCTTCGAGGGATTGCAACGAGGC
>CAJXMZ010000092.1 GCA_913056315.1 uncultured Ectothiorhodospiraceae bacterium | reverse complement strand
GATGGACGGGCACTTTCGCTTGCTGTTTGCAACGACACCATTGACCGTCGAATGTCAGAGATGGCTGTACTACCATCTCGGGAGATAATCGCGCCAACAATGCTGCTCAGGGTGGCCGCCAGCTGACGATTAAGCGTTTGGGCGCTGCCGTCATCTCCTTGCTCAGAAATTGCATCTCGAGCGGCGTCCATCGCACTTGTGCGCCGAGCGTTGGCAGTGGTTACCCTATCTAGCTCAGCTTGAATCTCAGCGAGTCGGCGCTCAATTTGTGCCTGGCGAGCATTTAGTTTGGACTGATGCTGTTGCACAAGCCGATCGATTGTTGTTGCCATGACGGCTTGCGTTCCCGGAACCAGGTTCGCCGAACTGGAAGCTACTAATCGTATTAACCCCGAATCAGCATTTAACACTTCAGCTTGTGGACTGCCGGACGGTTCAGACAACTCATCGAGCACGCTTGGAATGATGACTTGGTTAAGCCGAGTCACCACAGCTTGGGCAGTTTCAATTGACTGCGACTCAGCTGTTTGAACGCCGGGCATACTGCCCACCTCAATAATGGCATCCAACCTGACCTGCGTCTCAATATTCGCCTTCGAGTAAAAAGCGTAAGCACCGGCTGCCAAAAGCGCAGCAACAAACACACTGACAATAAGCAAACGATGCTTAACCAGCGTATTCCAAAGCTCATACAGACTGATCTCGTCATCTCGATAGTCATAATGTGGCACTTGGCTGGGCGGTTGGTCGGCCATGGGCACGGTCCTTGTGGTTGTGAAGTGACTTAAATTGTCGCAAATAGTACCGCAATGTGCGCGATTGCGCCTTACATCAGCGCCTCAGCCAGTGCCTGCAACTGCCGTTCTTGCGCGGCTGTGTGGGCCAGCGGATCACCATCGTGCGAGTCATCCGTAGCGCCACCGGGTGGGCCGAGGTATTCCAAATAGATTTTCAGTTTGGGCTCGGTGCCGCTGGGGCGAATACTGATGTGGTAGGTGCCGGCGTCGGTGCGCCCGCTGGCCGTTGAATCGCCATTTGCCTCGGCGGCTAAGTCCAGCTGAATCAGATTAGTGGCGGGTAAACCAATGGCTTCGGCTTGAGTGCCGTCAATATTGCGTCGCTCCGCGGCCAAATAATCATGCACCCGCGTGACTTTTAAACCCGCTAACGTTGCCGGCGGTGTTTGGCGCAGGGCCTTTAGCTTGGCGTTCATACGCTCGGTGGCGTCCTCGCCGTCTAATTGCAGACTGACCTGGCGGGTGATGGATAGGCCATAATGCTGATAGAGCACATTCAGTCGGTCATACAGAGTCATACCGTGTTGCTGAGCGTGTCGTACCAGACGAAGCACTTCCACCGCGGTGGCAATACCGTCTTTGTCCCGCACCCGGGGCGTGGGGCTAAAACCAATGGCATCCTCATACGCAAACACAAAGCGATCGCCGTCAGCTTGCCGCTGCAAGGCCCGATGCCAAAGCCATTTAAATCCGGTTAGGGTTTGCTCAAAGTCGGCACCATAGGCAGTGGCAACGCGAGCGGGTAGGCGCGAGCTCACGACGGTGTTCAACACAAACGACCGTCCGCCTGATTGATCGGTATATTGGCTTTGCTGTAGCCGATAATCGATCAACAGCAACCCAATCTGGTCGCCCATTAACACCTGCCACTGGCCGTTGGAATCGGGCAGCGCTAGCGCTAAGCGATCGCCATCGGGGTCGGTCGCGATGGCGATGTCGGCTTGCACCGACTGCGCTAACGCCAATAACTCATCGAGCGCGCCCGGCTCTTCGGGGTTGGGAAAATTCACCGTCGGAAAGTCCCCATCCGGCGCGGCTTGGCTCTGAACCTCATGCCACGCAATGGCCCCGGTGCGCTCCAGCGCGCGCTTCACCCAATCGCCCGCCACGCCGTGCATCGCGCTATAGGCCACGCGAATGGGCGGCACGCCGGTCGGAGCGGACGGCTCCGCTTGGGCCGGCGTGCGTTGCGCCGCCTGGCCACTCGTTATGGCTGCTAAATAGCGCTCGCGCAGCGCTTCGCCATGAACTTGCCAACTCGGCATGCTCGGATCCGTTGGCACAGCACCCGGAGTTTGAGTGCTTTGCGTGATGCGAACATCAGCCGGCAGTGCCCGCAAAGCCTGGGCGATGCGCTGATCAATGGGCGGAACAATTTGCACGCCGTCGGCCCAATACAACTTATAACCCAGGTATTCAGGCGGGTTGTGGCTGGCGGTGACCACGACCGCTGCGGCAGTGTTGAGCTCCAACGCAGCAAAAGCCACCAGCGGCGTTGGCGCGTAATCATCAAAGGTGTGCACATTAATGCCCGCACCCGCCACGGTGCGGGCCGTGACTTCGGCTAACGCTTTCGAGCCATGGCGGGCGTCATAACCAATCACGACCCCGCGCTGGGCTGCGTCCGGCACTTCAGCGCGCAGCACATCCACCATGACCGCCGTCACCCGCTCAATCAGGCGCTGGTTCATGTGCGCTGGCCCCGGGCCTTTGAGCCCACGCAGCCCGGCGGTACCAAAACCAATGGGCGGTTCAAAGCAGGCACGTAGGGCGGCTAAAGCTTCTGGCTCACGATCTGCGCCATTGTGATCGACGGCTGCGCTTGCCGCCTCAATGTGCGCACTTAATTGCGCTCGCGTGACCGGATCCAGATCGGCATTACGCCAGGCTTTGGCCGTTTCGATTAGCGCTGCAGACTCAATAGGTGATGGATTGGGTTGGGTCATTGGCCTACCAAAACGCCTGGCTGTAATGTTGTGAGATATGTTGATCACGGCTCAGCAACGGAGCGTTCGCTCTTCGAGCAGCAGCCACAATCAGCCGGTCAAACGGGTCCCGCGTCCACTGCTCTTGCTCGGCACTGCGGACAACATGCTCAAACGACTGATCGCAGACCGATAGCGGGAGCACGCCAATCAGATAGTCCAATAGGCTCAATGGCGTCACGCTCAATCGGCCGATTTCGTGTAAATACTGCATCTCCAGGCGCACCATCGGTGAGACCACCAACCCACCACTATCCTCAAGCACCTTACGAGCACCCGCCGAGACCGCTGTCGCGCCGCGCGCATAGAGCAACACAACCGCATGGGTATCGAGATGGACTATGGGCGCCATTCATCAGACCAGTCGATTGAAACAATGTCCTCGGGGTTACCTTGAATCGCTTCAGGATGCGGTTTAAGGGCATCCAGCCCCGTGGATGCGTCAGCTACGAGCCGAATGCGTCGGCCCCGACGAGTAATTTCGATGGCTTCACCACGATCGAGTACTCGATCGAGTATGCGATAGAGATCCGCGCGTAAATGCGAAGGTTTAATAGGTTCCATTAGCGCCTCTTTAACGTACTACTCATACAAAAAGCGTACGTTAAAAACCGCGACATTGACAGTACCGCTAATCAGCCGCCCTGCAACGCCTCAATGGCCGCGTCGTAGTCGGGTTCTTGGCGAATCTCCGGCACCAGCTCGGTGTAGAGCACGGTGTTATCGGTATCCAGCACAATCACCGCCCGGGCGGTAATGCCCGCCATTGGCCCGGTGAGCTGCAATACCCCGTAGTCGCTGGCAAAGGCGCGATCGCGCATGAGTGACAGCGACTCGACTTGGTCGATGCCTTCGGTTTCGCAAAAGCGCGCCATGGCAAACGGTAAATCCGCCGAAATATTGAGCACCACGGTGTTATCCATGGCAGCGGCTTTTTGGTTGAACTGCCGCAGCGACATCGCGCAGGTGGGCGTATCTAGGCTGGGCACAATGCTGAGGACTTTGCGCTTGCCGGCATAGTCGGCCAGGCTCACGTCGCTTAAGTCAGCGCGGGTCAATCGAAAGTCGGGCGCTTGGCTGCCAACCGCGGGCAGTTCGCCGCCTAATTCCACTGTTTCGCCGCGTCGGGTTACTGTTGTCATTCGTCAATTACCTCGGCATAGCCTTCGGCATCCAGCAGATCACCCAATGCGCCGGCATCGCTCATGCGCATGGTAAAAATCCACCCTTCGCCGTAGGGATCAGAATTAATCAGCTCAGGCGCATCGCCCAGCTGCTCGTTATTGCTGGTGACTTCGCCATCGACCGGGGCATAAATATCCGACGCGGCTTTTACCGATTCCACCACCGCGCAGGCGGCACCGGCCTCAACCGTGCCTTCGCCCTCGGGTAATTCGACAAAGACCAAATCACCCAGCTCAGCTTGGGCGTGCTCGGTAATGCCCACGGTGATGTTGCCCTCGCCCTCATCGCGCACCCATTCGTGGGTGGCGGTGTAGAGCAGATCATTGGGGATATGGCTCATGGGTTAGTGCTCCTGCGGTGGTGATACGGGCTGGCACAGTCGCGGCACATCGCCGGCCGCGCCCGTGGCTTGTTTTAACAACAGCCGGCGTGCCGGCGGCAACAAATCCAGCATGGTCAGGCCGATATTACGCGCGGCAACCAGCGGTAGAAACGCATTCGAAAACACCCGCACCAGCCCATCGGTGAAGGTGAAGGTGCGCTTATAGTCACTTTGGCGCGAGCGGGCATAGTCTTGCAGGCGCTCAGGCTCGCCTGGGTCGGTCACGGTGTTGGGTGTATCTGCCAGCGCGCCCAGCGCCTGAGCTAAAGCGGCCACATCGCGCACCGCCAAATTAAAGCCTTGACCGGCGACGGGGTGGAGGGCGTGGGCGGCGTTACCCAAAATAACCGCGCGCTCAACGGCAAATTGCTCGGCACTCACCGCCGTGAGCGGATAAACCGAGCGCTCGCCCACGGCGGTCAACTGGCCTAAGCG
>CAJXMZ010000091.1 GCA_913056315.1 uncultured Ectothiorhodospiraceae bacterium | reverse complement strand
ATCAATCAAAGGATTGCAGATACGGGCCCTGGGCACGTCATTGATGGCTTTTTTGGCTTTTGCGAGGCGTTTGGGATTAACGAACGCATTCCGCGCTGGGATATTCCGGTACCAGACGTGGCGGCTAATCGCGCCGCCGATCTCATTAGTGATCGCTCCGGGACGTTATTAATTAGCCCCTGCAGTAGCCGATCAGTGCGAAATTGGCATGTCGAGGGCTATGCCGCGCTGGCTGACCATGCGATTACAGCGCACGGCATGGATGTGGTCATTACCGGGGGCAATTCCTCGCTAGAGACTCAATACGCTGCAGCGATTAAAGCGGCCTTGCCCACCAATAAAGCCGCCTATGTGCAAAATTTAGTCGGACAGTTAGACCTAAAAACTTTGTTGGCCGTCATGCGCAGGGTCAGCGTGGTTGTCGCCCCTGACTCCGGTCCAGTGCATTTAGCCATGGCAGCCGGCACCCCCACGATTGGGTTGTACGCCGAGACAAACCCTGACCGAGCTGCGCCCATACTGGCCCGGCCTTGGGTGGTGAACGCCTACCCGCAAGCGCTAAAAAATCTGCGTGGACGAGATGTAGCGCAGGCAAGGTGGGGTGAGCGTGTCGCTGATCAGCAAGCGATGCGTTTTATTACCGCTGACGCGGTGACCAACATGCTCGATCGGTTATTGGCAACGCCGCCCAACAAGCGTCTGGGTCATAGCTTGTATGCCGATGATCGTGAGTCTTTGACGGGCAATAAATCATTATGAATATGGCCGTTTACCGCGGGTTAAGCCGCTTGTTGGGCCCTGCGCTATGGCTGAGGTCGGTTTGGCGCTACCGCGATTATCCGGACCAACGTCGAGCGCGCGCGCAGCGCTGGGGTTATGTGACCGCGCCGCCCACGGCCGGTTCGGTGGTTTGGTTGCATGCCGCTTCAGTCGGTGAGGCCCGGGCGGTTGCGCCGTTGTTGCAAGCGCTGTTGGATGAGGGGCATTGCGTTCATGTGACCACTAATACCCCGACCGGGTGGCAAGCGGTTTATGCGCGTTTTGGCGATGCCATTACCCAAAGCTATCCACCGCTGGATACCCCAGGCGCGGTTAATCGGTTTTTGGATCGACTGCGCCCGGCGGCCGCGATTCGGGTTGAGCTTGAGCTTTGGCCTAACTTGCTACACGCGCTACAAGCCAGAGGGATTCCCAGTGCGCTGGTGAATGCACGCCTGAGTGAGCGTAGTTTGTCTGCCTACCAACGCTTGGGTGGGTTGATGGAACAGGTGCTGGGGTGCGTTGACTGGGTCGGGGCGCAAAGCCAAGCCGATGGGCAACGATTGCAAGCATTGGGCCTGCCCGCGCAACGCCTTGAGGTCACCGGCAACTTAAAGTTTGATCAGCCTGTGGATCAAACCCAGGTTGAGGCCGGACAGCAATGGCGTGCGCGGTTTGCCGCCGAGCGCCCCGTTTGGGTGGCGGCCAGCGTGCGCGATGGCGAGAGTGAGTTCGTGCTTGAGGCCCATGCGCGTTTGCTCGAGCGCTATCCCGAGGCGCTTTTGCTGCTAGTGCCTCGCCACCCAGAGCGTTTTCAGTGGCCGGCTCTGCCGCAACACTGGGGGCAACAGGCAACGCTGCGCCGATCGCAGGGTGATCTGGTTGGCCCACAGACCACGGTTCTACTTGGCGACACCATGGGCGAGCTCACTCACTATTTAGCTGCCGCGGATGTGGTGTTTATGGGTGGAAGTTTGGTGCCGGTTGGCGGACATAATCCGCTTGAGGCCGCTGCGCTGGGGTTGCCGATTATTATGGGTACGCATGTTTTTAACTTTGCCGAGGTGGATGCTTTGCTTGCAGCCGCCGGTGGGCGCTACCAAGTCAGCGATGCCGCTGAGCTTGCGGCAACACTGGTGCAGCTATTTGATGATGCTAAGACGCGCCGTCAGGTTGGCGCTCGAGCCCGCACGGTGGTCGATGCCCACCGTGGGGCCGCTGAGCGCAGCCTGCGCAGTTTAAATGCGCACCTAAATTTAGCCGGTTTGCAATAGTGCGTTGACCGCGCGAAGGTCTTCGAGCGACAGCGAGCCGGCGGCTTGGCGTAAGCGCAGGGTATTAACCAAGTAGGCATGCCGGGCCTGCTCGTAGTCTCGCTCGGCGTTAAAGCGCTCACGCTGGGCGTTAAGCACATCAACAATGGTTCGAGTGCCGACATCAAACCCAGCCTCAGTGGCATCGAGCGCGGCTTGCGTGGAGATGCGTGCTTGATCAAGGGCGCGTACCCGCTCTAGGGCGGTTATGGCTCCGCGGTAGGCATTCGCCGCATCGCGTGAGACGGTTCGACGGGTTTGTTCGAGAATTTCACGCGCCTCGGTATAACGAAACTGCGCTTCTTTCACCCGCGCGCTCACCCCGCCGCCTTGATAAAACGGAATGGTAAGCTCCAATCCGGCCCGGTATTGGTCGGAGCTGGGGTCGCGACCGTTATTACCGTATTGCTCGACACCATCGTAGCTGGCCACCACGTCCAATTGCGGAAAGCGTGAACCGCGTTCGACATCAACGCCTTGCATCGCCGCTTCGGCAGCAAACTTCGCGGCAATAAACTGCGCGTTATCGGTTTGTGCACGAGTCCGCCATTGCTCAGGGTCAGCCGGGCTGGGTGCGGATAGATCAACACCTTCTTGCAGCCCGGCCAGCACAGCAGGCGCTCGATCGGTGAGCTCGCGTAAAGCTTCGCGGCGGCTGGCAAGCTCGTTGTCGGCCTGCAAACGCTGGGCGCGGGCGAGGTCGGCCTGTGCTTTGGCTTCTTCAACATCGGTGCGGGCAATCACGCCAACTTCAAAGCGCTGCTGGGCTTGCTCGAGCTGACGCTCAATCGCCTGTAGGCTCGCTTGCGCGGCGTCTAGCGCTTCGCGCGCATCGAGCACGGCAAAATAGCGCTCAGCGGTGCGCAAAATAAGGCTTTGTTCGGCAAAGCTAAAGGTGGCGTTGGCTTGCTCGACCAATGCGCTGGCCTGGTCGACACCTTGGCCACGCGCATAGCGATAGAGCGGTTGGGTGAGCGACACACCATACGATAGCTGCTCGTACTCAACATCTGAGCGACTGCCAGACAGGTCGCTGTCGCTATCAATGGTCTCGTAAGCTGAGTTAAGCGACAGATTAGGGCGCAAAAGGGCTTTGGCCTGAGGCAGCGCTTGAGCGCGTGCTTGCCGATCAGCAATGGCTTGTTGAAACTGTGGGTCACTTTGCCGGGCGCGTTCATAGACACCCAGCAAGCTGTCGGCAGCCAAGGCTGATGTGGCGGGCAGCAAACCGATGGCAAGGCTCATAGCAAGGGCAAGGCGTGGCACGAAAAGGCGTGATGCGCGCATGAAGTTAATCCTAATCAATTGATAAGTTTTTAAAGGGCAAAGTGGCGAGTCAGCGGCGCACCCACAAGCGCTGGCGCGCTGGTATCAAACAGGCTTTCGCTTGCCCACTGATCGGTATCGACCCGGGTGATGAGCATGGCTTCCATAATTGGCGGTTGCCCAACAATGACAAACAGTCGACCGCCTTGGTTCAGGCGATGATGAAAGCCCTGATGTAACTGCGGCAGTGAACCGGTGACCGCGATGACATCATAGGTGCGGCCATCATCCCAGCCCAGCGCGGCATCGCCGCTGATTAAGTCAACGTTATTCACGCCCTGAGCGCTCAGTGTAGCCATTGCTTGCTGGGTGAACTCAGCGTGGCAGTCAACGCTGGTGACCTGTTGGGCAAGCTGGGCTAAGCAGGCGGTTAAAAAACCGGTGCCAGTACCAATTTCTAATGCACGATCATGAGGCTGGGGATCAAGCGCTTGTAGAATGCGCCCCTCAACTTTGGGCTCGAGCATGACTTCGCCATGCGCCAAAGGAATCTGCATGTCGGCATAGGCTAAGTTTCGATAGCTTTCGGGCGCGAATTGATCGCGCGCGAGCTGTCCGAGAACACCAAGAACTCGCTCATTAAGAACCTCCCAAGTTCGTAATTGCTGCTCGACCATATTGTCGCGCGCGCTCGCTAAGTCCATATCGGTCATGCTCAATCCCGTTGTTTTAATGACAATGCGTCAAGGGGTGAAGATTAAGGGGTTTGGCTACGGGCGACAAGATTGTGTTGATGCCCCTTCATATGAGGGATAGGCGCACTGCTGGGTGGTGCGCATAATCACTCTCGACCGGTCGGCGGCTCAATGCAGATCGCAGTACGGACGCTGAATCGGCTTTTTGCCGTCGATCGGTCACCTTCTATTGATCCATTGATCGGTTTATTACGCGCGCTCAAGCCCGTGCCGCTAGCGTGCCGCGGCGGTAAGCGCGAGACTTAAGTCGTGGCCAGTCGCCGGCCAACCCAAGTGAGAAGGGATGCTTTATTGGGTTGGTCGCGGCGGCTGGCTACTTTTTTGCGTACGGTTAATCGCGAGCTCGCGGATTAAACTCAAACGCGTCGGCCAATTGCTCAAAAGCCGCTTTTTGCGCGTCGGTCTCGGCCGGCGGATTCGTCATTTTAAGCGTGATGTACTGATTGCCAGCGGGTTTGCCGGGGAGCCCGCGGTCTTTCAGGCGCATGCGCTGGTCGGTTTGGCTGCCGGCGGGAATGCGCAAATCAACCGGCCCGGCCAAGGTGTCAACCTTAACGCTTGCGCCCAGCGCCGCTTCCCACGGGGTAACGGGTAAATCGAGGTGCACATCGCGCTCGCGCAGCTGGAATTTTGGATGCGGGCGAATGTGCACTTCAATCAACAGATCGCCCTTTGCACCTTGGCCCGGGGCGGACGCGCCCTGACCTTTTAGAC
>CAJXMZ010000090.1 GCA_913056315.1 uncultured Ectothiorhodospiraceae bacterium | reverse complement strand
ATTAAGTACAGTCGCCCGGCGAGGTTATCAAACACCAACACTTCATCGGATTCGAGCAATAAGATATCCGGCACACCCAGCGGATCGGGATTAGGGCACTCAGCCAGCCGTGGCTCAATGTAACGAATCGTATCGTAGCTAAAATAGCCGACTAATCCGCCCAAAAAGCGCGGCAATGCAGCAAGTCCTTCGGCCGGCGCAGGCTCAACCGCGCGGTGCTTGGCCTCAACCCAATCCAGTGGATCAGCGACTTGTTCGCTGGCTACACAAACACCGTCGTCCCAGGTTTCAATGCGCTGACCAAAGACTCGATACTGCCGCTGACAGGGCAGACCAATAATCGAATAGCGTCCCCATTTCTCGCCGCCCTGTACCGATTCAAATAGATAACTCCCTGGGGCTTCGGCCAGCTTTAAATAGGTCGATAGCGGGGTATCGAGATCGGCCAGCAATTCACGCACCAAGGGGATGCGGTTATAGCCCGCCTGCTGATGGGCTTTAAGTGTCTCAGTGTTCATGGCGCTAGCGCCTGGGCGAGCTCAAGCACTGTGAGCGTAAGCTCAGTGGGGTGATTTGCCACCACCGCATCGCCACCCGAATAGCCGTAGGGAACACGCACCATCACGCTACCGGCGGCGCTGGCCGCATCCACATCCGCACGCGAGTCGCCAACATAAATACTGCGCTTAATGTCAACGCCCAACTGCTTGGCCGCATGTTCTAGCGGCCCAGGATGAGGTTTTTTAACCGCCAATGTATCGCCGCTGACACTGACGCTAAAAAACTCAGCAAGCCCCATGGCTTCAACCAAGGGGGCGGTAAAAGCGGTGGGCTTGTTGGTCACAATCGCCATGGGCAGCGCGAGCGCTTGCAAACGCTCGAGCCCCTCAAGCACACCGGGATAAACGCAACTTTGATCAACCAAAGTCTCATGGTAGTGCACAAAAAAGCGTTGCAGCGCGGTGTCTGTGCCGTCGGGATCGACGTCGATATCCCGCTTGCCAGCCAGCGCGCGGGCGACTAAGCGCCGGGCGCCATTGCCAATCCAATCGCGTACCTGCGACTCCTGCAATGGCTCACGGTCTAAATCGACCAGCATGCGATTAACCGCCGTGGTTAAATCCGGCGCGCTGTCGACAAGCGTGCCATCCAAATCAAATAACAAAGCCTCGGGCCGGCTTAAGCTCATGAAGGCATCCCGGCGGCGCGCGAGCGCATTTGCTCGATAACGGCTGGGTAGTCGGGTTGGCCAAAGATGGCGGAGCCCGCCACCACGGTGTCAGCGCCGGCAGCAACAATCTGAGCAATGTTATCGGGCCCCACCCCGCCGTCGACTTCTAATCGAATGGGCCGATCTTGGGCATCAATGAGCGCACGCGCCTCGCGTAGCTTGGCCAGCGTACCGGGCAAGAAGGCTTGGCCGCCAAACCCGGGGTTGACCGACATCAGCAAAATTAAATCGACCTTATCGATAACATAGCGCAGCACATCGAGCGGCGTGGCCGGGTTGAACACCAAGCCAGTCTGGCAGCCTTGATCACGAATCAGCTGCAAACTGCGATCCACATGATCACTGGCCTCGGGGTGAAAGCTAATCAGGCTTGCGCCAGCGGCGGCAAAATCCGGAATAATCCGATCAACCGGGCGAATCATTAAATGCACATCAATGGGTGCGCTCACGCCGTGCCGGCGCAGCGCTTGGCAGACCACCGGGCCAAAGCTTAAGTTGGGTACATAATGGTTATCCATTACATCGAAATGCACCCAATCAGCACCGGCGGCGAGCACCCGATCGACTTCCTCGCCTAAGCGGGCGAAGTCGGCGGCAAGAATTGATGGCGCGATCACAAGATTTTGCATAACTGAAATGGTAGCAGAACCGCGTGTTAGGTGCCCCTTGGCCGAAGGCTATTTAAAATGGCCCGGCCCACCGTTCGATAATCACTCGCCCCGTTAACGCGCGCTAACTGCAACGCGCCTTGTGCGGCACTCATAACCAACCGGGCTTGATCGCTTGCCGAGCCGGCAAATTCTAGCGCGCCCATCTCACGGCCTTGCTCAAGCGTACCCGCTAGCCAATCAACCAGGGCATCGCTTAAGCCCTCGGCTTCGGCGCAAGCGGCAGACGGTAGACTGGCATATTCCACCCCCGCAACGCCCAAGGGGCTAGCCTTTTCGCCGGCTGACTCGCCGGCCTGCCATTCTAAAAACCGGCGCAACGCAGCCAACGGCCGCTCGTCCACCGAGTCAACGCTCTGCGACCATAATAAAAATGCGCTTCGATAATCACGAAATAGTTCGGTCACCAAGGCTTCTTTAGTGGCGAAGTGGTAGTGGACCGCGCCTTTTTGAATATCCAGCGCCGTGGCAATTTGGCCAAAACTAAACCCGTGATAACCACGCTCGAGTAGCCAGTCACTGGCGAGTGCCAGAATTTGCTGACGCGTCTCACCGCGGGGGCGCGCTTTACTTGGCGCCACGCCCTAAGCCCCGATGGCTAGCTCAGCCAGATTGCAGGGCCGGTGACGCACGTCGAGCTGCTCGCTCAAAATGCCATTCCAAGCATCCCGACAAGCGCCCGGTGACCCTGGGAGGGCGGCAACCAAAGTCTGGTTGGCAACGCCGGCCACCACGCGTGATTGCAGCGTCGACGTGCCAACATTGGCGTAAGACAGCTGACGAAATAACTCACCAAAGCCAGGAATCTCGCGATCAAACAAAACCCGCACCGCCTCGGGGGTCACATCGCGCTGAGTAAACCCAGTGCCACCGGTGGCAAGCACGACTTGCACCGCGTCACTGGCAATCCAAGTCGAAACCGCTTCGCGAATGGCGTAGCGATCATCAATTACAATGCGCTGCTCGACTAGCCGGTGCCCGGCAGTCGTGGCAAGCTCAGCAAGCGTTGAACCCGAGTGATCAGTGCTTGGGTCTCGCGTGTCGGAGACCGTGAGAATCGCAATCGCAAGGGGCTTAAACGGGCGATGTGGTTGTGTCATTTCGGTACCATACCGCGACACTGCTCGGCCACCAAGCCTGTACAATCGTGGGTTAATTAAACACTGAAGAGGAATGTGCATGGAATCTCGGCGGATTGCGGTGGTTGGCGCGGGCGTTGCGGGCATTGGGGCGGCATGGCTGTTGTCACAACGCCATGAAGTGACCTTGTTTGAGGCAGCTAACCGCCTCGGCGGTCATAGCAACACCATCGTATGCCCACTAGCCGACGGTGACGTGCCGGTGGATACGGGTTTTATCGTTTATAACGAGCGCAATTACCCACAACTGTCTGCGCTATTTCGGCATTTAGACCTGCCCACGCAAGACTCTGAAATGTCGTTTGCGTTTGCTGCCAGCGACATCAACTTGGAGTACGCAGGCAGCAGCATTGCCACCTTATTTGCGCAGCGACGTAATCTATTTCGGCCGCGGTTTTTGGGCATGGTGCGCGATATTTTGCGCTTTAACCGCGAGGCCAACCGTCGCCTTGAAAGCGGCGAGGGCCATCAACAAAGCCTGGGTGAACTGCTCGACGAAATTGGTGTGGGCGAGGCCTTTCGCCGCTACTACCTCTTGCCCATGAGCGCGGCCATCTGGTCTTGCCCACAAGATGTCATGCTGCGCTTTCCCGCACGCTCGTTTTTGCGCTTTTTTGCCAATCATGGACTCATCCAGCTAGCGAATCGCCCGCAATGGCGAACCGTGATTGGCGGCAGTCGCGAATACATTCAGCGCATGCAAAACGCCATTCAGCATGTCCACACCGCCACCCCAGTCACGCAGGTCGAGCGCACCGCTAACGGCGTAAGCCTAGCCGGCCCATCCGGGCCATTGGGTGAGTTTGATGAGGTGGTCATGGCAGCCCACGCCGACCAAACTCTGGCTGCGCTTAAAACACCGAGTGCGGCTGAGACGCAAATACTCGGGGCGTTTGGCTATCAAGCCAACGATGCTTACTTGCACACCGACACACGCTTAATGCCCAAGCGCCGTGCGGTGTGGTCTGCTTGGAACCACCTAACCACCCAAAGCATAGACGGCAGTGATCCGGTCTCGGTGACGTATTGGATGAATCGACTGCAACCGCTGGCCACTGATCGCGACATCTTTGTCACCCTCAACCCACTCAGCCCGCCTGATCCTGCGCAGGTGATTCACCGGCAGTCTTATGACCATCCGGTATTTGATCGCGCAGCCATGAGCGCTCAAACCGCGCTGACCGACATTCAAGGACAAGAGCGCATTTGGTATTGCGGCAGCTATCACGGCTATGGCTTTCACGAAGATGCGTTTGCTAGCGCCGTGCGCGTCGCGGAGCGTTTGGGTGCGCCGCCACCCTGGACCACTCACTCCATACCCCCTAGCGAACCCGACCCGCTCATCACACCGGCACCGCTGGGAGCCGACGCCACGCCATGAGCGCTGTGGTACCTGCGCTTAGCCTTTATCAGGGTGAGGTATTTCATGAGCGGCGCATCGCGCCGCGCTATACCTTTCGCTATCGGGTTTTTAGTTTGCTGGTGGATATTGACCAGCTGGATCAAGCCGACCGCACGCACCGGCTGTTTGCGCATAATCGCTTTAACCTCATCGCACTACACGATCGCGATCATGGCCCCAAGGATGGCAGCGCGTTGCGCCCGTGGATTGACCAAACGCTAACCGATGCCGGCATTGACCTAGCGGGCGGGCGCGTTCAATTACTGTGCTACCCGCGAGTGCTTGGCTATGTCTTTAACCCGCTGTCAGTTTGGTATTGCCGCCATGCCGATGGCAGCTTGCGTGCAGTGCTGTGCGAGGTGCGCAACACCTTTGGCGAATGGCATGGTTATTTGCTCCACGATAATGGCAATGCATTGTCTGAACGCTTGCACGATCAAGCCATCAAAC
>CAJXMZ010000089.1 GCA_913056315.1 uncultured Ectothiorhodospiraceae bacterium | reverse complement strand
ATTCAGGCGCCTCAATATCTAGCGCACGCAGCCCAATACCCAGAAACGTTGCCCAAACCACGGGCTGACGCCAAACCGAACCCGAAGAGCCTGTGAGCCAGCGCAGCCCCAAGGTGAAACTGACAAACGAAGATGCAGCAAAAAATGCGATGGCGATAGACAAGCCCTCAATACCAAACACCAGCTCATCCAGATGAAGGCGATTAAATTGCCCTCACGGGAGGACTACCGTCGCGTTTGGCGTACTATTTTGCGCAGCTCTGGCATTGGCACTTTTATTGGGATTTTGCCCGCCGAAGGTGCCACCGTGGCTTCGATGATTGGCTATAACGAAGCCCGCCGGTGGTCAAAAAACCCAGAAGAATTTGGCAAGGGCTCGGTCGAAGGCATCGCAGGGTCCGAGGCTGCCAATAATTCGGCAACCGGCGGTGCGATGGTGCCGACACTGGCGCTGGGTATCCCGGGTAGCCCGACAGCAGCAGTCATTTTGGCCGGACTAATGGTGCACGGTCTGCAACCGGGACCGACTATGTTTACCGAGCAGGCCAATTTTGCGTACACCATCTTTTGGGCCATGTTGCTGGTGAACGTGACCTTTATTTTTGTCGGACTTTTCGGCGCTAAGCTCTTTGCGCGGGTGACGTTTGTCCCGGTGCAAATTTTATGGCCGATTGTGTTTGCCTTTTCGATCATCGGAGCCTACGCCCTCGATCAAGCCATGCTGGATGTTTATATCGCGCTGGCTTCGGGAGTCGTTGGATTTTTTATGCGCCGATTTGGCTTTTCGGTCGTGCCATTAGCCATTGGTTTAATTCTTGGCGGCATGCTCGAAAAACGCCTTGGACAATCGCTGATTATGCTCGATGACCAGTGGTGGCTGATGTTTACGCGTCCGCTTACATTGCTGTTTTTCGTGCTCACCGTACTTGCCCTTTTTGGGCCTTCGCTATGGCGCTTGTTTAAGCAGCGCGATCCACTGGAGTCCACTGGGGAATAAGGACATGACCAAAGTAAAATCCGTACGTACTCGTGTTTGGAACTGGACCGGGCCAACCGTTCCTCCGCAGGGTAATTTCTGCACCAATGCTTCGGATGCTCTGTTTAATAAGGGCGATAGCATGGCCTCGTTTCGCTTTTACCAGTGGCTAACCTGCGAGGTCGAAACCGACGACGGCACCATCGGCATTGGTAATGCAGCGCTTGCTCCGACAGTCGTCAAACAGGCGATTGACGAGTGGTACGCACCGTTGGTGATTGGTGAGGATCCCTTCGACCATGCCTACCTGTGGGAAAAAATGTACCGGCGCACTCATGCCTGGGGCCGTAAGGGCATTGGTATGACGGCGATTAGCGCAATCGATATTGCGCTCTGGGATTTGATGGGCAAGCTCGTCGATAAGCCGGTGTTTAAGTTACTGGGTGGCCGTACCAAAGATCAAATCCCGGTGTATTACTCAAAACTCTATGCCGACAGCATTGATGCCATGCAAAAAGAGGCGGAAAGCGCTTCCAAAGACGGCTATCAAGGGTTTAAAACACGCTTTGGGTTTGGGCCGCAAGATGGCCCACGCGGAATGCGCGAAAACCTCAAGCGAGTCGAAGCGCTGCGCGAGGTGCTCGGCTACGATGTTGATTTAATGCTCGAAGCTTACATGGGATGGAATTTGGATTACACCAAACGCATGTTGCCAAAGCTTGCCCGCTACGAGCCGCGCTGGCTGGAGGAACCTGTTATTGCCGATGATGTGACCGGTTACATTGAATTAAATTCCATGGGTATTATGCCGATCTCGGGCGGTGAGCATGAATTTAGTGTCATGGGGTGTGCTGAGCTCATTAATCGTAAGGCGGTCAGTGTGCTGCAATACGACACCAACCGAGTCGGCGGTATTACCGCGGCGCAAAAAATTAACGCAATTGCCGAGGCCGCCCAAATTCCGGTAATCCCGCATGCCGGGCAAATGCACAACTACCACCTAACGATGGCCAATATAAACTGCCCAATTTCTGAGTATTTCCCCGTCTTTGATGTCGAGGTAGGCAATGAACTGTTCTACTACATTTTCGAAGGCGATGCCGAAGCAGTAGATGGTTATTTGCAGCTTGATGATAAAAAACCGGGCTTGGGGATTAGCATTTCCGACAAGTACTTACAGCATTTTGAGGTCATAGAATGAGTCGCTATTCCGGTATTTGGCCGGTTGCACCGACACCCTTTAATCCTGGCGGTACTTTAGATTTAGAGGGTATGAAACGCGTACTTGATTGCCTCATCGATCAGGGCGCGGATGGCATTTGTATTCTGGCCAATTACTCTGAGCAGTTTCTACTCTCGGACGCCGAGCGAGAAACACTCGCGCGGTTAAGCATGGAGCATGTGGCCGGGCGCGTGCCGGTGATTGTGACCATTAGCCATTACGCAACCCGCATTGCGGTGGAACGGGCGCAATTAGCAAAAGATTTGGGCGCGCACAGCGTGATGATGATGCCGCCGTATCACGGTGCCTTGCTTAAAGGCACGCCCGAGCAAACCTTTGAGCAGTTCGAGGCGGTCGGTCAGGTAGGTATTCCCATCATGGTCCAAGACGCGCCGCTGTCGGGCGTGGATTTGCCGATCAGTTTGCTGGTCCGTATGGCTCAAGAAATTGAGCAGGTGCGATTGTTTAAGATCGAATGTCCGCGTGCGGCAAATAAAATCCGGGCATTAATCGAGCTGGGCGGTGCAGCGATTGAAGGGCCTTTTGATGGCGAGGAGGGAATTACCCTATTGGCAGACCTTGATGCTGGTGCAACTGGCTCGATGACTAGCGGTATGATCGTTGATCAAATTAAGCCGGTCATCTCCTATCACCATGCCGGCGACATTGCCGGGGCAACGGCCGCCTATGGGCGCGTTGCGATGGTCATTAATCATGAAAACCGCCAGTGCGGATGGCAATCTTGCAAAGCCGCAATGGCCGCTGGGGGCGTAATTAGGTCCGACTTTTGCCGTCATCCGATTGCACCGCTGCATCCAGCAATCCACGCCCGGCTAATGGACTTATTGCAACCGCTTGACCCACTGGTACTGCGTTGGGGTAAATGACATGCAAGAGCTCAGTTGGACCAGCGAATTACGTGAATTTGCGGAGCTAAAGCCCCGCAAAACCCTGGCCTCAGAAGCGGCCGATAATCTGCGCGAATTCATTTTGCTGGGTAGGCTAGCGCCAGGCATGCCGGTGCGCGAGCGCGACTTAGCTGACGCCTTTGGGATTTCGCGCACACCGCTTAAAGAAGCGCTTCGCATTCTGGAAGTCGAGGGGTTGATTTCGTACGGACCAACACGTCGGCCGTTTGTCGCTGACCCCTCGCTCACTGAAATTAACGATTGGCTCAGGGTACAAGGTGCGCTCGAAGCCCTGGCCGGCGAGCTCGCTTGCGCGCTGGCAACCGATCAGCAGTTAGCGGAGATTGAAAAACTCAACGCCGCAATCTACGAAGCCCGCACTCTGGACAGCCCACTAGAAGCATTTCGCAAAGACATGGCGTTTCACACTAAAATCGTCAGCGTTGCCCGCAACCCCGCGCTGAGCGAAACACACGCAACCTACAACGCCCGACTGTGGCGCATTCGATTTTTATCCTCGCAACGTGTGGTCAGTCGTGATGGTACCCGCCAAGAGCACTACGCCATTGTTAAAGCGTTAAAAGCGCGCGATGCCAACGCAGCGCACGCAGCTTTACGCCAGCATTTAAAAACCGCTGAAACCAACATCGAAGCTGCCATTGCCGAGACTCAACAGGAGAGCAACTAATGCGCCCCAAACTTGCCATCATCCCCGGCGATCCTGCCGGCATTGGCCCTGAATTAGTAGCCAAACTGCTCCAAGCGGATGAGATGCAAGCCGCTGCCGATATCGTGTTGGTGGGTGATACCCATCTATGGCGTCGTGGTGCTGAACAGGCGGGTGTGAATATCACCCTAAACCCTATCGCCGAATCCGAGTTGGCTGACTTCAGTGGGCTGGTGCAGTTGGATATGCAAAGCATTGCCCCGGTTGCCGTTACCTTGGGCGAGGTAAGCGTAGCCGGCGGAACCACATCACTTCGCTGCTTAGATAAAGCGCTTGATTTAGCGCAAGCCGGGCTAGTCGATGGCATTTTATTTGCGCCGTTCAATAAGGCGTCTATGACCTCAGCGGGACTAAACGCCGAAGATGAGCATCGCTACATCGCGCGCTACATCGGTTTTGGTGGTTACCACTCCGAGATTAATGTGCTGGACAATCTAATGACCACACGAGTCACCAGCCACATTGGGTTGGGCGAGGTCGCCGCCAACATCACCCAGCGAGGTATCGAGCGTGCTGTTGAGTTGGCCTACGCCACCCTCGAGCGTGCCGGCAATACCGCACCTCAGGTTGCGGTGGCAGCGCTTAATCCGCACGCCGGCGATAACGGTAAATTTGGGCGTGAAGAAATCGAGATTATCGAGCCAGCGGTAGCCGCTTGTCAGGCCAAGGGGTTAAACATTACCGGCCCTTGGCCATCGGACACCGTGTTTTTGAAAGCCCAACGCGGCGAGGTCGACGCCGTAGTCACCATGTACCACGACCAAGGCCAAATCGCGATTAAGCTTATGGGCTTTGAGCGTGGCGTGACCGTTGCCGGTGGCCTACCGATCCCCATTGCTACTCCGGCGCATGGCACAGCCTTTGATATCGCTGGCCAAGGTGTCGCCAACGTTAGCGCTACCCAACAAGCCTTCGAACTACTCGTGCGCATGGCGCATCACGCAAAGTCCCAAGGGGCCTTTAAGGAAATCACATTATGAGTTTCACACCGCATGGCAAACACCTAATTAATGGTGAATGGCTGATGAGCGAGCGTACGTTTCCCTCTGATCCTGTCACCGGCAAAGCGCATGCGTTTGCAGTGGGCACACCCGAGTTCGTCAGTCAGGCGTGCGCTGGCGCCGAGACCGCGTTTCAGCACTATGGCTACACCACGCGCGCACAGCGGGCGGAGTTTTTAAATGCTATTGCCAATGAGATTG
>CAJXMZ010000088.1 GCA_913056315.1 uncultured Ectothiorhodospiraceae bacterium | reverse complement strand
GCACTTATCCGGCGACCAAGGTTTAAAGCAGGCCTTTGCTGAGGGTTTGGACATCCATGCAGCGACCGCGGCAGAAGTCTTTGGCGGCAAACCAGATGCGGTGAGCGATGATCAGCGACGCGCGGCGAAGGCCATTAACTTTGGCCTCATCTACGGCATGTCCGCTTGGGGGCTCGCCCGGCAGCTGGGCATTGAGCGGGGTGAAGCGCAGTCCTACGTCGACCGTTATTTTGAACGCTATCCCGGCGTGCGAGAGTTTATGGACCGCACGCGCAAAGAGGCCCATGAGCGCGGTTATGTCGAAACGGTTTTTGGACGCCGGCTCTATCTGCCTGAAATTAACAGCCGCAATAACCAACGCCGCCAATATGCTGAGCGCACGGCCATTAACGCGCCGATGCAAGGCACGGCTGCCGATATTATTAAGCGCGCCATGCTCAGCGTCGATGACTGGATTCGTCGCGAATCGCCCAACACCGCGCTGGTGATGCAGGTGCACGACGAACTCGTCCTCGAGGTTGAGGACAGCCACGAAAAAGCAGTGGCAGAAAAGATTCGTGGGTTTATGGCTGACGCAGCGGCGCTGGATGTGCCGCTCGAGGTGGAAATTGGTGTCGGTGAAAATTGGGATGCCGCGCACTGAACTCATTGGCACAAGGTGGTGTCGGATTATTTGCGCCAGTGCCCGGCGCGGCCCGCTACTCCCTCCCTTTTTAGCGGGCCAGGCGGCTCGGCCATGCCCCCAAGGTCGAGTCTAGCGTCCCCAGTGGCTACACCCCATGGCCACTGGGGTTTTTTATGGACTCAATAACCATTGATCTAGGCAAGCTCTTGCCTCGGCCACACCGGTGCGCGCCGTTGAAGAAAATAGCTGTACTGAGGCGCCTGGACAGCGTTTGGCTGCTTGCGAGCGCACCGTTTGCAATGCGTTGCCGGCCGCGCCGCGGCTTATTTTATCGGCTTTGCTTAGCAGAACATGGACAGCCAAGTTCGCTGCCGCACACCAATCGAGCATTTGGGTATCGAGTGGGCCCATCGCATGACGGACATCCATAATTAAAATCAGCCCACGCAGGCTTTTGCGGGTTTCTAAGTACCGAGGCAGGGCCTCTTGCCAGTGCGCGCGCATGGCGGGCGGGGCCTTGGCGTAGCCGTAGCCTGGCAAATCGATGAGCCGGTAAGCCGGATCGTGCCTGTCCACGATCTCGTGATCCGAATCATGCCTGTCCACGATTGCGGCCTCGAGGATGGCGTCGCCGACCGGAAAGACGTTAATCTGTTGCGTACGGCCGGGGGTTTTGCTCACGCGAGCGAGCGCCTTTTGGTCGGTGATGGCATTGAGCGCGCTCGATTTGCCGGCGTTAGAGCGCCCAGCGAATGCGACCTCAGCGCCGCGATCGGCGGGCAGTTGTTCTGGTGCTGGCGCCGATAGCAAAAACTGAGTCTGACGATAGTCGAGTGACACGTTGCGACTCCCCCATAAATTGACCCCTGAAGGGCCGATTGGTATAAAACCAGCGATTGTACTCGAGAGTATTACCAACATGATCGTTAAGTCGCTTTTTGCGCTTTGTCTCCTTGCTGGCCTCGCCCTACCGGCGGCCGCTCAGCTTGAATCTGCTGATCCCACGCGTGGCGAGGGGGCAGCAGCGGTTTGCTTGGCCTGCCACGGCGCAAAGGGCAACAGCAATAACGGCGAATGGCCCAACTTGGCCGGCCAACACGCTGACTATATTTACGAACAGCTGCAGTACTACAAATCAGGCGAGCGCGAAAACGCGATTATGTATGGGCAGGCAGCCGGCCTCGACCTGCAAACCATGGCTGACTTAGCGGTCTACTACGCCGGTCTCGAAGCCGAAGTGGGCGAAACCCCTGAAGAGCTACTGGCAACGGGCAAAAGCATCTACATGGGTGGCATTGCTGAAAAAGGCGTGCCGGCGTGCGTGAGCTGCCATGGACCTGCAGGCTTGGGTGTACCCAGCAGTGGCTATCCCCGTCTGAGCGGCCAGAAGACCCAATACACCATGGATCAGCTCAACCTCTATCGTTCCGGTGAGCGTTCGGGTTACGGTCAGGCTTCAGTGATGAACGGCATTGCTTCCAATCTCTCTGATGAAGAGATCCAAGCCGTATCCAACTACGTACGCGGTCTCTATCCCCCGGAGATGGCTGCCGAATAGCCCGCCGTGCACCCCAGGTAAGGATGTGCTGGGGTGAGTTGGCCCCGGGGTGAGAACGTCTTGGCGCCACAGTGGTCTATTAATCACATAGTCGGCGCACATCGCTTAGGCATTCGGCGCTTTGCGCGCTGACCCAACGACAACAACACGGTAACCATGGCCCAAACTGCTGCCAGCTTAACGGCGAGTCAAACGCCTGCCCGCGGCGATAACCGTAAGGGGCTCGGGGCGATTTGGCTTGAATTCCTCGGGTCGATGAACCTGGCCATCAGTTTGTTGGTGGTGGTCAGCATTGCCTCAGTGATTGGTACCGTCCTGCCGCAAAACCAGGCCTACACCGACTACCTCATCCAGTTCGGCCCGTTTTGGTTTGAAGTCTTTCGTGTGCTCAACCTCTACAACGTCTACTCGGCGTGGTGGTTCATGGCCATCATGGGCTTTTTGGTGCTCTCCACTACGGTGTGCGTCAGCCGCCACACGCCAGCGGTTTGGCGCGAAATTACCCGCTATCGCACCCATGTTCGCGAACAATCATTGCGGGCACTCTCGCAGCATCGCCAGTGGCATACTGCGGATGACGTTGCACGGGTTCATGAGGTCGCGCAGGCGGCTTTCGAAGGCCATGGTTTTCGCGTTCGCCAAGAAACCCGCGGCCAGGCAACCATTATTGCGGGCATGAAAGGCCGGGCGACCCGGTTGGGATATATCTTTACCCACGTCGCGGTGGTGGTGATCGCGCTAGGCGCGCTGGCTGACGGCAACATTCATTTAAAGATTCAAGAAATGCTGGGTGAGTTTGTCGTCGAAACCCGCGATCTGCCGGTTTCACAAATTCCGCAGCAAAGCTGGCTGGCCGCTGAAAGTGGATCCTTTCGCGCTAACGTCACCATTCCTGAAGGCAGTTTTACCAACGTCGCGTTTTTGCAGGTGCGCGATGGCTACCTCGTCCAGTCGCTGCCGTTTCAAATTGATGTGGAAGACTTTCACATCGATCACTACCCCAACGGCATGCCGAAGTCTTATTCCAGCGATTTGGTGATTCGTGATCCAGCGCTTGAGCAGCCCCTGCGACAAACGATTTCGGTCAATCATCCGCTCACCTACCGAGGTCACACCATCTATCAGGCCAGCTTTACCGATGGGGGTACGCTGCTTGATTTAACCGCTCACCCGCTCACCGGTCGTGGACAGGCACAAACCCTTTCCACTCGGGTGTTCGAGGACGCACCGCTGCAGGTTGGTGGGGCATCGCGAACACTAGAAATGGATGATTTTCAGTTTTTTAACGTCAACCGCGACCCGCGCGCGGTCGAGCGTGTCGGCGCGCCCGATGAATTTAAAAACGTCGGCCCGTCGTTTAACTACACATTGCGTGATGAAGCCGGCCAAGGGCGGGAGTTTCACAGCTATATGGCGCCAGTCGAAATCGAAGGCCATTGGTACTACTTGCATGGCACCCGCAACGCCTCCGATCAGCCGTTTGAGTATTTGCATATTCCCGCGGATGAGCGCGCCTCGATGGGCACCTTTATGGCGTTCTACCAAGCCTTGCATAACCGCGATCGGGTGGATGCCGCTTCCGCCCGAGCGGCGGAGCGCTTGCTCACACAAATGGGTGTCGCCAACCCGGATCTTGGCACGCGGGTGGCGGGCACAGCCAACGAGATGATCGCTACGTTGTTAACCGAGGGCTTTGGCCGCGTGAACGCCGATCTGGAAGCCCGCGTCGCTGGCGCGGCGCGACCGGCCATGTTGTTGGATTTCTCCCGAGCGGTCTTGCAGGGGACGATGTTTGAGATCTACCGCGAAATTAAAGCCGAACAAACGGGCGTTGCGCTCAACCGCATCCAGCTTGGCGGCGATGAGCAGCGCTTTTTTGAAGACGCGATGAACGCGGTATCAGCGGTTGCAGACTACGGCTCGCCGGTGCTGCTTGAGCTCGATCATTTCAATCACCGGCAAGCCACCGGGCTGCAGATTACCTATGCCCCGGGCAAGAACATTGTCTATGCCGGCTCAGCGATGCTGGTGCTGGGTCTTTTTCTGCTCTTCTATGTCTCGCAGCGCCGTGTCTGGGCAATGATCATGCCGCGTGATGGCGGCGGCACGGATCTGCTCATGGCAGGCGCCAATCAGCGCCGGCCGGAGGAGTTTGAGCAGGAATTCAAGACCATTGCCGAGGCGGGGGATCAACAGATGCAACGAGAACGTAAGGATTGAGGAAACCGATCATGGTGGCTTCACGAGAAGAAATGCTCCGGGAAATGCGCCAGCCCTCGCTCTGGCAGCGACTGACGCTTGCCGATTGGGCCTGGGCGGCCATCATGCTGGTGGCAACAGTCGGGACATATTTCTGGCTTTGGGATGCCATGAACCGCTATGACGTGGTTATTACGTTTTTTACCGCGTTGACGATGGTGGGTCTTGGCTGGCACTGGCCGGTTTTGCGCTGGTATATGGCAAGCGTGTGCCTGTTAAGTCTCTTTGCCATTACCCGTTATCCAGAGTTGGCATCGGCTGAGCAGGATTTCTTTTTAAAATATCTGCTCTCCAGTCAGTCAGCCATTATGTGGATGAGCGCGCTCTTTCCGGCGGCCACGCTGGTGTATGGCGCAGCACTTGCCACCGGCAATGAATTCACCGGACGGGTGGCTTCGCGTCTGACCTGGATTGCCGCGGCGGCCGGGCTCATCGGGCTTTTGGTGCGCTGGCACGAAACGCATCTTTATGAGGGTGGCATCGGGTACATCCCCGTAAGCAACCTCTATGAGGTGTTTGTATTATTCGCCCTGATGACCGCGTTGATTTATCTGTACTACGAAGGTGTACATCGCACGCGGACAATGGGCTTTTGGGTGCTGCTGATCA
>CAJXMZ010000087.1 GCA_913056315.1 uncultured Ectothiorhodospiraceae bacterium | reverse complement strand
ATGCGAAGGCAAGAAATCGCCACCAGTTCATGCCTTCAGTCGCCTGCTGCTGGGATAGGTGCATCTAGTGAGCTGCCAATCTTAAAGCTTGCATGACACTCAGCGCTCTTGTAGCTGATTGAGCGGTTTAGCTTGTGCACCACCACGCCACGCCGCTGAATTCCTATGCGGAAGGGAGCCTGCTGCATTCCTCGCATCGCGCTCGCGCAGTTGAAATTTTGGATGCGGGCGAATATGCACTTCAATGAGTAGATCACCCTTTGCGCCTTGGCCCGGCGCAGCGGCTCCTTGGCCTTTTAAACGAATCTGTTGACCATGGGTCACGCCGGCGGGGATTTTTACCCGCAATTTGCGTGCCCCGGCCGTTGCAGCGCCGCGGTGATTCGGGTCTTGCAACGTGATGGTTTTGGTCGCGCCGGTAAAAGCATCTTCAAGATCAACTTGAATTCGTGCCGTTCGATCGGCACCGCGGGTTTGGCCAGAGCCGTTGTAAAACCCCCCAGCACCAGCAAACCCGCCGCCAAATAGGCTTTCAAAAAAATCACTAAAGTCGCTAAATCCCGCTTGCGCGCCGGCTTGGCTGGCGTAACCTGGCGGCGGGCGAAAGTCTTGGCCGGCTTGCCAGTTTTCGCCAAGTTGATCGTAACGCTCGCGCGTTTCTGGATCTTTGAGTACCTCATAGGCCTCAGCCACGCGTTTAAACTGATCTTCTGCGTCGGCTTCGGTGCTCACATCAGGGTGATACTTGCGCGCAAGCCGTCGATAAGCCTTTTTGATTTCATCGGCGGAGGCATTGCGGCTAACGCCTAACGTCTCGTAGTAGTCTTGAAATTGCATGCGATTAGATATGGTGACGATGGGTCGGTAATTCAATGTTTTGCTGGTTCGAGACTTGCGCTCGATGGGGTTCACTGGTATAAAACGCGGTCTTCCTGTGGCGAGATGACTCGCTGGATCGAACACAGAATTCGGGAGGCCCTGATGGCCAAGGTCTGTCAGGTCACCGGCAAACGGCCGATGACCGGAAACAACGTTTCGCACGCAAACAACAAAAGCCGTCGCCGGTTTTTGCCCAACTTGCGCTATCACCGTTTTTGGTTAGATACCGAAAGCCGTTGGGTGCGCCTGCGGGTATCCAGTAAGGGTATGCGAATTATCGATAAATTGGGCATCGATCAGGTTATATCCGACCTGCGAAGCCGCGGCGAAAAGGTCTGAGGGTTAAGCCATGCGTGACAAAATCAAGTTAGTGTCGTCGGCCGGTACCGGACATTTCTACACGACTGACAAAAACCGCCGGAACACACCGCACAAGCTCGAGTTCCGCAAGTATGATCCAGTCGTGCGCAAGCACGTGATCTACAAAGAAGCCAAGATTAAGTAGCGTGCTGCTTCGAAATCGAGCGAAAAGCCCGCCACTGAGCGGGCTTTTTTATGGGTTAAAGCATGCCTGAACTACCTGAGGTCGAAACCACACGAGCCGGCTTAAGCCCGCATTGTGTTGGCACAACGCTTTTACGACTGACCGTGCGAGAACCGCGCCTGCGCTGGCGTGTGGCAGCGGATATGCCCGCATGTGTGCAAGGCCGTACGATTGAGCGATTGGATCGTCGCGGCAAATATCTGATTTTTCGACTCGACGATGGCGCTGCCATGCTGTTGCATTTAGGAATGTCGGGAAGTGTTCGGGTGGTTTCGCCCGATAGGCCGCTGCTGCGCCATGACCATGTTGATATGGAGCTCAATAATGGCAAGGTGCTGCGTTTTCACGACCCACGGCGCTTTGGCAGTCTGCACTACACAAGCGCGAGCGTGGAGCAGCATCGCCTGCTGGCCTCGTTGGGGCCAGAGCCTTTATCGCAGCGCTTTACTGGCCGGTACCTCTACGCCCGCAGTCAAGGCCGTCGCTGCGCAGTCAAGCCGTTCATTATGGATGCCCACGTCGTGGTGGGCGTTGGCAACATTTACGCCGCCGAGGCGTTGTTTCGGGCAGGGATTCACCCAGCGCGTGCCGCCGGTCGCATCGCAAGCGCTCGCTACGATCGTTTGGCTGCCCATATACGCGATGTCTTAAGTGAAGCCATCCAGATTGGTGGAACCACCTTGCGCGACTTCACTAACAGTCAGGGTGAGCCTGGGTATTTCCAGCAAACGCTTAATGTCTATGGCAGAGCGGGGTTGCCCTGCAAGCGGTGTGGGCGTGCGCTCAAGCTCACGCGATTGGGTCAACGCGCCACGGTCTACTGCCCTGCTTGTCAGCGCTAAGGCCTCGCGCGCACGCTAGCCTGCTCGTTTGTAAGATTTCGCTAGGTCAAACGCGCCCTTAACACGTCCATTAACGCTGCTTTGTCCTCAAAACCAATGCCGGGTTGCTCGGGCAAGCGCACATGGCCTTGGGTAATCGGCGTGCTGTCAGCGAATCCCCCAAATGGGGCAAACACACGCGGGTAGCTCTCGTTGCCGCCCAGCTTAAGGCCAGCGGCGATTTGCAGAGCAAATTGATGACCACCATGGGGAATGCAATTGCGCGCGCTAAACCCGTGCTCACGCAGCACATCGAGCATGCGCAAGTACTCCACTAGGCCATAAGAGAGCACCGGATCCATTTGCAAAATATCTCGATCGGCCCGCATGCCGGCGTAGCGCATCAGGTTGCGTACGTCTTGGTGCGAAAATAAATTCTCGCCCGTGGCTGTCGGTCCGGGGTAGGTCTGAGCGAGTTGGTTTTGAATAGCGTAATCGAGCGGGTCCCCCGCCTCTTCAAACCACCGCAGCCCCAGCGGGGCTAGCGCCTGCGCGTAGGCTGTGGTTTGCGCTGAGTTAAACCGGCCATTGGCATCAACGGCCACACAGGCTGGATCGCCGACTACTTCAATGGCTGCCTCGATGCGCTCAATGTCTTGGGCAAGCGGTGCGCCGCCAATTTTCATTTTGGTCGCGGTATAACCAAGCGCTAAGTAGTCTTGCATTTCAGCGCGCAGGCCGGCGATGCCCGACTCGGGATAGTAATAACCCCCCGCTGCGTAGACACTGACTTGGGCATCGGTGCTGCCATCGCCGAACCGCTCGGCGAGTAGGCTTGCAAGCGGGAGATCAGCCACTTTGGCAACGATATCCCAAACCGCCATATCCAGCACGCCAACGGCAACGCTGCGCTCGCCATGACCGCCTGGCTTTTCATTGGTCATGAGCACGTTCCAAATCCGAAACGGATCAAGATTCTCACCGCTGGCATCAACGATTGCGCTGGCGGGTGCCTCGCGCAATCGTGGAATAAAGCGCTCACGAAGCAATCCACTCTGCGCATAGCGACCGTTGGAGTTAAACCCATAGCCCACCACCGGCTGACCATGGCGCACTACATCGGTGTGAATGGCCACCACCGAGACGTCCATTTTGCTGAAATCGATGTAGGCGTTGGCGATTTCAGAGGCGATGGAAACCCGCGCTTCGCGAATATCAGTGATTTTCATGCTGAGTGTCTGCTTAGCCTTTGAGCTCAGCGAGAACGCGATCGGTGAACTCAACCGTTCCGGCGCTGCCGCCTAAATCGCGCGTCAAAACCTTACCCTCGCCCGTGACTGCTTCGAGCGCACCCATTAGATCATTGGCCGCACTCGCTTCGCCCAAGTCCTCAAGCATCATCACCACCGTCCAAATCATGGCGATGGGGTTGGCGACATCCTGACCGGCAATATCGGGTGCCGAGCCATGCACCGGCTCAAACATGGACGGAATGTTGGGGTCAGGGTTGATGTTGGCTGATGGGGCAACGCCAATGCCCCCGGCAGTGGCAGGTCCAAGATCGGAGAGGATGTCACCAAATAAATTGGTGCCCACAACCACATCAAACCAGTCAGGATGAGTGACAAAATTGGCAGCTAAAATATCGATGTGATACTGCTCAACGCTCACGTCAGGGTAGCGCGGCGCCATGGCGGCGACTTGCTCATCCCAAAACGGCATGCTGTGTTTAATGCCGTTGGATTTGGTGGCGTAGGCTAATTTTTTGCGTGCGCGTGACTGAGCGGTTTGGAAGGCATAGTCAAGAATTCGCTCGCTGCCTTTGCGCGTAATCACCGTGGCTTGCACAGCCAGCGCTTCGGGCAACCCATCATAAAGCCGCCCACCGATCTCAGAGTATTCGCCTTCGTTGTTTTCACGCACAACCAGATAGTTAATATCCTCACTGCCTCGATCGCGCAGGGTTGAGGTAAGCCCGCGTAGCAAGCGCACGGGGCGCAAGTTCACGTACTGCTGGAATTCGCGCCGAATCGGGATTAATAGACCCCACAGCGAGACATGGTCGGGGACGCCGGGATAACCCACCGCGCCAAGTAAAATCGCATCATGACCGCGCAGTCGCTCGATGCCATCATCAGGCATCATCACGCCGTGCTGGGCATAGTATTCGCACGAATAGGGCAAGTCAGAAAATTCAAAGCGCAAGCCTGGGCGGCGAGCCAGTGCCTCGAGGCAACGAACGCCCGCAGGCGTGACTTCTTGGCCGATCCCATCACCGGGAATGAGTGCGATACGATGCGTCATAGTTATCCTTTGCTAACCCAAATGGCAGAGCGAATCCTACCGCAGCCGGGTACAAACGGCACCCCAAAACCGTGGCTTATACGCTTTGAAGTACCCCGGCACGCAGGCTAAAGGCACGATTAACGCTAGGTAGCGATGCCCAATCATGACCTAAGACAAGGGCTGTGCGCCCTTTAAGCCAGGTGGTGAGGTGGGTGCGAACGACTGCGGCGGTATCGGTATCAAGGCCGCTAAGGGGTTCGTCCAAGATCACCAGTGGCGGATTGCGCAAAATGATGCGTGCAAGCGCTAGGCGGCGCGCCTGGCCGCTTGATAGGGCCGTGCCCGACTCGCCAATCCAGGTGTCCAGCCCATCGGGACAAGCAGCCACAAATTCATCCAGTGCCACGCTGCGTAGCGCCTGCCAAGCGGCTGTGTCATTGGCATGAGGCTGAGCGATACGTAAGTTAGCACTGATGGTGCCGCTAAATAGGTCGGTTTGTTGGGTTAAATAGCCAAGGCTGGCATACAGCGAGTCGAGCGCGATGGTGCTAAGGGCTTGCTGATCGAGG
>CAJXMZ010000086.1 GCA_913056315.1 uncultured Ectothiorhodospiraceae bacterium | reverse complement strand
CCCCCGTCGAGCGACCACAAGGGTTTAGCCTAGCGGGTTATGTTCGCGATGGCGGGCTTGATTTTAGGCTAAGCGATCAGTCCCTGGATATCGTCTTAAAAGTCGACGCCGAAACCGCCGTTCACCTAGAAGAAACACCGCTGAGCACCGATCAGGTCATGGAGCGCAGTGGTGATGGCCGGCAACAAATCACCGCCCGTGTTGCTGATACTGCGCAAATTCGTTGGTGGATTATGGGCCTTGGCGCCAACGTCGAAGTACTACAGCCCACCGCGTTGCGCACAGAAATTAAAACTCGCCTACAAAAAGCCGTTGATCAGTACCCCTAGCAGCACCTCATCAACCGCCATTCAATGTTACCGTGCAAAGGTGAAAGGCCTCGCGTGGAACCCGCGAAGCATTGCGTGTGTCTTTTGCTCACCATTTTATTAATGAAGGATTCAGAATGCCCCAAGCCCAAGCCTATGCCGCCCAATCTGATCAATCCGGTCTTGCGCCATTTAGCTTAGAGCGCCGTGCGCTGCGCCCCGATGATGTAGCCATCGACATCGACTACTGCGGGGTGTGCCATACCGATATTCACTTTGTGCAAAACGACTGGGGGATGACCCAGTATCCAGTCGTACCGGGGCATGAAATTGTTGGCCGTGTAAGCGCGGTGGGTAATCAGGTCACCAGCTTTAAGCCCGGTGATATTGTTGGCGTGGGCTGTATGGTCGATGCCTGCCGCCAGTGTGCCCCCTGCCAAGAAGGCCTCGAGCAGTATTGCCTCGAAGGCCCAACCCTCACGTATAACGGCGAAGACCGCCATGACCACTCGATTACCTTTGGGGGTTATTCTGACGCCATCGTGGTGAGTGACCGATTTGTGGTCAGCATCCCTGAGCAGCTTAATCCAGCCGCCGCCGCACCGCTGTTGTGCGCGGGCATCACCACGTATTCACCGCTGCGCCACTACGGGGTAAAAGCCGGCGATAAAGTGGGTGTTATTGGCATGGGTGGCCTAGGGCACATGGGCATTAAGTTTGCCAAGGCGATGGGGGCAGAAGTCACTGTCTTTACCCGCTCTGAGAACAAAGTCGACGAGGCCAAAGCCCAAGGCGCAGCGCATGTGATCGTCTCGAGCGATGAGGCGCAGATGCAGGCAGCGGCCGGCTACTTTGACTTCATGCTCGATACAGTTCCCGTCCAGCACGATCTCAATCCGTATATCGGGCTCTTGCGGCATGATGGTACCCACATCCTAGTGGGTCTGGTTGAGCCAATTGAGCCAGCGCTTCACGCGGGCGGTTTAATTTTTGGCCGCCGGGTGTTGGCCGGATCGTTGATTGGGGGCATGCCAGAGACCCAAGAGGTGCTCGATTTTTGCGCCCAGCACAACATTACCTGTGATATCGAAATGCTGGATATTCACAACATCAATGCCGCTTATGAGCGAGTGAAAAAAGGGGATGTGAAGTATCGATTCGTCATTGACATGGCCACGCTCAAGGCCGATGGCTAGGGGCTTTATTCTCGTTAGCCAGCAACCGGCCATGCCCGGCGTTTGCTTATGAAAGGACTCATACTTAGCTTACTGCTCTACGCAAGCGCTAGCTTTGGCCAAGCCCAAGTCGAATCCATTGCCGATAACCTTGTTCATCCGTGGGCATTGGCTTTTTTGCCTGACGACACGGTGTTAGTCACCGAGCGGCCCGGACGCTTATTGCAGCTAGATCTAGCAAGCGGTAAGCGCACACGCATCAGCGGCACCCCTGAAGTGGATGCCCGCGGCCAAGGCGGGCTGCTCGATATCGCGCTGCACCCTGACTTTGCCGACAACCAGTGGGTCTATCTTAGCTGGGCAGGCGCTTGCGAGCGCGGCAATGCCACCCATATTGGCCGGGGTCGACTCACCGGCCAGCAGCTAGTGGACTTTGAGACGCTTTTTATTGCCACACCCTGTGTGCGCAGCACCAAACACTTTGGCTCTCGCCTAGTCTTTGATGCCGCTGGCTATCTGTATGTCACGGTAGGTGAGCGTGGTGAGCGCGACCGCGCACAGGATCTGCGTGATCACAACGGATCGGTGTTACGACTACACGATGATGGCGCCATTCCAGCGGATAACCCCTTCGTTGGCCATGACCATGCCAAGCCCGCCATTTTTAGCTATGGGCATCGCAATCCACAGGGTGCAGCCATCCACCCGCGCACCGGTGCACTTTGGATTCACGAGCACGGCCCCCGCGGAGGCGATGAAATCAATCGACCGGTGGCGGGCGGTAATTTTGGTTGGCCCAAAACCACCTTTGGGCGCGAGTACTGGGGCCCAGCGATTGGACCAGACGCCCTGCCCGGCACGCAACAACCGCTTTATCAGTGGACGCCATCGATCGCGCCTTCGGGAATGGCCTTTTATCAAGCCACTGATAAGAGCAATGACCCTTGGCACGGCGATCTGTTGGTGGGGGCGTTAGTCCAAACCCATCTGGCAAAGCTTTCATTGGTCAACGATACCGTGACAAAAGAGGTGCAGCTTCTTACTGACCGCCCACGACGCATTCGCGCCGTTGAGCAAGGCCCCGATGGCCGAGTGTACGTTCTCACTGATCATGCGAATGGTGAACTGCTGGCGGTATGGCCGCCAACGCGTTAGTCGACCTGCGCTAAGCGCGGCGTCATGATTGCCCAATTTGTTCGCCGGCGCGAATACCTGATAACCAAGCGCACTCATAGCTGCCCATGCGCGCAGCGGTGCGCACGTAATCACCGCAAAACGCGACCCGGGCATGCGAGCAGACGGCTAAATCGGCCGGCAGCGCCGGGCCTTCGGGAAAGGCATTACCCCAACGGTGGAGCAAAGGCCCAAATGCATAGCGCGATTTTTCGATGCGCGGCATAGCCGGAATACTGGCAAGCGCTGATAGCATTTCATCGATAAGGATTTCCTCACGTGTGCTATCGGACGAGGCATCGCCGATGCGCGCCGCACTCGAGGATGAACCGTACACCCCCGCGTTTTCGCGGGCGTAATCGATGGTTGAGTGCAGTACCACCGCACATTGGGATTCGCCGCCGGGCTGTATGGAGACTTTCGCAAGCACGGGGTGATTCTCGATCAACCCATCATGAAAGCCCAGTTCTCGCCATTGAGCCGCCACCTCGTCAGTGGCATACATCAATACGGTGAGCACTGGCGCAGCGGACTGCTGGGCAATCGTCGCTAGGGCCGCATCAAGCATCGGATCATTGAGCATGGCGGCTGCTAAGACCAGCGGCGGTTCACCGCCAAACGTGGCAGACCAGCGCGGATGCGCAATACCGCTACCTGCGACCACAAGCCAGTCAGCCCGGCCGATTTCTTGGCTGTCTTTATCGCTAAGAACCCATTGCCCGTCACCGCCACCGTCTCGCGTTATACCGCGAACCATTGATGAATAAGCGGTTGTAATACCCGGTAAAAGAGCGCCATGGACATCTTTGAGCATCGCCCCAGCGATATTCGCCATTTCACCATCGGGCCCGGTAATAAGCGTCTCATCGGCTGATGACGCTCGGGCGCGCGCCTGCCCGGATTGCCCATCAATAATTACCCGCTTGCCGCGATACGGTCGTGTCGCCGCCCCCAGTGTCTGCAGTCGGGCTTGGCCCTGTTGGGTGGAAATATCTGCGTATGGCGCCCCGTGATTAATGCCTAACGCAGGGATGGCGCGCGTCTTTCGAGTTGCCGCCCGCCCGCCCGGGCCGCGTCCAATTTCATACAGGGTGATGGCGCTAGCTGACTCAGGATGCCCGAGTGCCAGCGTGCTTGCCGCACTCACACCGGCAATACCGCTGCCGATAATGGCAACCTGAGGTGTTGAGCGAGCGCTCGGCGGGGTCGTGGCCTTATTAACAGTCATCAAACACTCTCTTTGCCGGCAAACCGCCATGATAACCGCTCAATCAACCACTCACATGCGTTAAAACGAACGCAATCTGGGCGGACGTATTTGACGCGACTAACGCGCATCGGCAATCTGCGCGCTTGGCGCTACCACAAAGGGCAAAACGCGATGGCTACCGGTAATGGGCTTACTCTGCTCGATGGTGGTATGGGCCAAGAGCTGCGAAAACGCAGCCAGCAACCGGCCTCTGCGCTTTGGTCAGCGCAGGTCTTGCTGGACGAGCCTCATCTAGTGGTTGCTGCACACCAAGCATTCGTTGCTGCCGGTGCCGACGTCATTACAACAAGCAACTACGTCGCCACACCGCAGCGCTTGGCTCGCGACGGCGATCCCCAGTGGTTTGATTCACTCCACAAAGCCGCCCTACAAGCCGCCCACCAAGGATGCGCTGAAAGTGACCATCCGGTTCGCATTGCGGGTTGCCTGCCGCCCTTGGTGGCCAGCTATCACGCCGATCTGGTCCCCGATGATGCCACCTGTCAGCGCGATTATGCCCGACTGGTTGAAGCCCAAGCGCATGGCGTTGATCTATTCATCGCCGAGACGATGAGTTTGACGCGCGAAGCGGTTGCAGCCACTCGCGCTGCCAAGCAAAGCGGCCTACCCGTGTGGGTTGCACTCACCGTGGATGATCACAACGGTGGGCAACTGCGCTCCGGCGAGTCACTCGCGCAGGCGGCCCAGGCGGTCGTCGACGCAGGCGCGCATGCGCTGTTAGTTAACTGCTCAGCGCCAGAGGCTGTGACCACCGCTATGCCCATACTGGCGAAACTGGGTGTTGCGTATGGGGGTTATGCCAACGGTTTTGAAGCCGCCGCTGACCTTAAGGCCGGTGGTACCGTCGACACCCTTAAGGCGCGAGAGAGCTTAACGCCCGAGCGCTATGCCGAGCATGTAGCGCGCTGGGTTGCGACCGGCGCCACCCTCATCGGCGGCTGTTGCGAGATTGGACCGGCGCATATCGCCGAACTCAAGCGGCGATTTTTTTAAGTCGGCCTGCCTAGGATAGGATTAACGCTAGCTTTAATTGCTAGTTGCTCCATTTTGAGCCGATTCGAATTGCAAGCGCTCTACAAGCCAAACTTTAATAATCGATTGGCGCGTCACTCCCATTCGGCTCGCCTCACGATCAAGTGACTCGACGACCCACTGGGGAAAATCGACATTGATGCGCTTTTGTTCCTGATTGACACGCCGAGCCGACAAGAGATCCAGATCATCAATGACATCTTCCTGTCCCTCGTCAAATTTTTGGTCAAAGTCTTTAGCTTTCATACAGTTTTATCTCCCGCTTCCGGGCGCGCCGCACTGAGATCATGCGAACACAGCC
>CAJXMZ010000085.1 GCA_913056315.1 uncultured Ectothiorhodospiraceae bacterium | reverse complement strand
GAAGGTTTAAAGAAAAGCCATTGAGTTCGGGGCTGTAGTAGGTGAGCATGTTGTCCCCGTCGGCGGCCGACTGCTTATCAAGATCGTAATCGCCGTAGGAAAGTGATGCTTGTTCGAAAATATCAACCGCGTCATGAATCAGATCTTCGTAGACGCTGTCGGAGTCGCCAACTTCAATCTGTCCAAAATTACCCTCAAGGCCAGCCACTGCGCCATCAGAATCGACAGAGCTTCCATCGTTGTCTTGTGTGTTAAAAATAAAGTCTACTTCGACGTAACCATCGAAATTATCGAAAGAGCGAACGGCTGAAAGACCAAGAGTCACTTCACCTGCGAGGTCGCTGTAATTATCTTCGTCCTTAAGTGACGAATCGACAGTTTCGCTCACAATGTACTCGGATAAAAATTCGCCTTCGAGTGCCATCGACGTACCATCAGGAATCTCTATAGTTGCAGCCTGAACTCCAGCTGAAGCCATACCTGCGGCCACAAAAAGGGCCAGTTTAGAAACGTTTTTCATCGTATATTCCTCGTTCAATTAATGTCGTTGCGTTGACGCGACACAACCGCGAACCGCGTTTTGGCGCGCCACGTGCAGACATTGCCGGGCTTAAATGACAGTTCCATGAGCATGAAATGACAAAAACGTGAAGGTTTTATGAAATCTAGGGGGCAGATTGATGACAGCTGTTGTCAGCGCCCAACATGACGCGCGCTCACGTGGTCGATTAACGACAGCAACATTGCTGATACGAAGGGTGTCGTTGGCCCGTTAAACGGCGTTGTGCATCACCTGGGCTCGATTGAAGCTTGCCTCTATTGCGTCAGCCGCCTACTGTAGTTACAAAGTAATTACTTTCGAGACGAGTATGCGTACACAATTAATTGCAATTGGTAATTCCCGCGGGATTCGAATACCGGCAGCCATCATCCGTGAGTGCGGCCTAGAGGGTGAGGTCGATATCGAAGTACGCGACGGTGGAATATTGGTAAAACCGAGTAACAATCCCCGATCGAGTTGGGAAGCGGCGATTCTGAAAACACTCGAAGACGATCCCAATGCCAGCGACGTCGGGTTGTTCGACGAGGCGATTGAAAACGACTTTGACGTGAATGAGTGGACCTGGTGATGGCCCCAACCATCGCGAGGTTTCAGGTTAGGCTGGTTGTGTTAAATCCTGCGCGTGGCGCTGAGATGCGTAAAAGCCGCCCCGCATTGGTCATCTCGCCTAATGAAATGAATCGCCACTTATCCACGCTGATCATTGCGCCCATGACGACAACCCTTCGAGCGTGGCCTTTTCGGGTCGATGTTGAGTTTGACGGCAAACGCGGCCAGGTTGCGCTTGATCAATTGCGCAGCATTGATAAAAGCCGTTGCCAACAATACTTGGGCGATTTGCCGATAACCCTTCAATCAACGGTTACTCAGCGCCTGCAAGCCATGTTCAGTGCCTAAACGATTTAACGATGGCTGTTGAGGCGGTCGGTTAGCTCGGTCGGTGTGGTGGCCTTGGGTTGCGCATGGCCATCGTGGATAACCCAAGCGCCCGTTTCTTGGTCGGGTACATGCGGGTTGGCGGTGTCGGTGTCTAGGGCAACCACGACACGATGTGGCCGATAGCCGGCATCGGTGACTTTGCGCCATGCATCGAGCGCGTCGGGTGTGTCCCGAATAATCACCAGTTCAGGGGTATCCAGGACTTCTTCTAGCGCGTTGAGTAGCGTGCAGTGGGTTACCGGATCTTTGCCTACCTCGCTGGCAGTGGTATCGAGAATGCGCTCAGCCGCGGCTAAGAAGTCGGGCTCATGGTGCCAATGCCCCAAGCGATTGAGTGCTAAGGCCGCCACGCCATGCGGGCTAGGCTGCAGGTGGTCGGTGAGCGGCAAGCAAGCGTCAATGGCATCGGGCGCGCTAAGCACGTGGGCGAGTTGCAATATCCATTGCTCGCGTTTCGATGACCACCGCGTTTGTTGCAGCTCAATTAGGGCCGCCAGCATAAACGCTTGATCATTGACTGCGGGTTCCTGCCAAGCGTATCGCTCGATAGCGGTTTCAGCGCGTTCAGCGGCATTGATTAAATCGGGCAGCGTTAAGAATCGACCGGCATGAGCAAGGGCTTCGATCATCAAAGCGTTAGCGGCAATATCCATATGATCATCGCGCTCGGGATGCTCACGAGTATTACGTGCGCTGAGTAGCTTGGCTTTGGCGCTTTGCCATTGGGCCACCACGGTGTCGCGCGGAGTTTGCAGGCGTTTTGCCAGTTCAGAAAAGGCCATGTGGACTTGCGGATACCATTGGTCATGGAAGTTGGGTTTTTCATCCAGTCCAAGTCGCAAAATGGCAAGCTGCGCCTCAGCCGGCGTGAGTACTTCGCGCAGCGCATCGGGCGTCCATAAATAAAAGGCCCCCTCGTGTTGTGCGTTGCCGGCTGCTAGGGCAAAAGCAAAGCCGCCGTGATCAAGCTGCATATCGTTAATCACCCATTCGCTAGTCTCACGGGCGATGCGCCGGAAAAACTTATCTCCGGTTGCCCGATGCGCGTCGGTTGCCACCCGAATGAGTAGGGCATTATCGATAAGGGATTTTTCACAATGCGGAATCATCCACTGCGCATCGGTTGAGTAGCGAGCAAAGCCCCCGCCAATTTGGTCGTAGATACCGCCCAGGGCCATTCGTCGCAACGTGTGACAAACCATATGCAAAGCATCGCGATCCGGTTTGCCGGCGCGCTCACTGCGAGCGTAGTGGCGCAGCAAACGCTCGAGCGCATGCGGTTGGGTTGATTTTGGTGCGCTACCAAACCCACCAAATGCTGGGTCAAAGCGGCTCGCTAGCGTTTGGCGCGCCGTTTCAAGCAAATCATGGGCCGGTAGGCTGGAGGTCACAGGCATGGGTGTTCTCAAGCAAACTCAATAAACCACAATGCTATCATCGCAGGATGGCCATGGCGTATGGGGATAGGATGCAAGTCGATCAGGCAAGCGCGCGGTTGCAGGGCGTTGACTACCTGCACTCTCCTAATCAAAACGGCCGACCGGCGGGCAAGCAACCCGAACTGGTGGTGATCCACGGGATTAGTCTACCTGCCGGGCAATTTGGCGGTGACTATGTGGCGCAGTTGTTTACCAACCAATTGGACACGCAGGGTGATTCACGGTTTGTCGAGCTTGATGGATTGGCTGTTTCGGCTCACTTATACATTCGCCGCGATGGCCACATGACCCAGTTTGTGGCCTTTGATCAGTGTGCTTGGCACGCGGGTCGGTCGCGCTTTGGTGATCGTGACAACTGTAACGATTTTGCGATTGGTATTGAGCTTGAAGGCACCGATCATCACCCCTATGAAGCCGTTCAATACAGCCAGTTGGAATCGGTGTTGATAGCTCTACGCAAAGCCTATCCCAAGATTGAGCGCGATCGCGTTGTTGGTCACTGTCATATCGCGCCAGGGCGTAAAACCGATCCGGGCCCGGCGTTTGATTGGCAACGACTGCAGCGCAACCTTGGCCTAGACCTACCCGTTACCCAACCACAGGCCTGTGAACAATGACGCTTATTGCCGTTTTAGCCGCCCTTTTGTTGAATGCCTACTTGCCACCGGGTGGCTGGCGCAGTGCGCGCGGGTTGTTTCGGTATGCGGGTTGGTTGCGCAGTCGGTTACTGGCCGCACGCCTATGGGATGGCGCCATGGGCCTGGTGGCGCTGATTTTGCCCGCGGTACTGGTGCTATGGGCGCTGCAGTGGTTGCTTGACGATTTTTTCTTTGGTGTGGGCAGCTTGGTGTTCGGTGTGCTGGCGCTGGCTTTTGCCTTTGGCGGTGGCGATACCCTCGAGGCTGAGGTGAGCGCATTTACTCTGGCTTGGCGGCGGGGCGATCAGGCCGCGACGCACAGCGCGCTGGGGGCATTGGCCGGAGCAGCGGTTGAGCCTATGGCAATGGAAGCACAGCCTGAAGCGGCGACTGGCTATTTGTTTTGTCGGGCCCGCACGCGCTTATTCGCACCGATATTTTGGTTTGTTGCGCTGGGGCCGGTTGGCGCGGTGGGTTATCGGTTATCGGTGTTGGCACGCGCGTTTGGTGAAACGCACGATAACGCCGGGCCAGACTACTGTCAGGCAGCAAGCCGCTGGTTAGGGTGGCTTGATTTTGTCCCCGATCGGCTGATGGCTTTGGCGCTGGCTTTGGCAGGGCACTTTAGCGCGGCTTGGCAAGCATGGGAGCAAACCCGGAGTGAGCCCGCTAACCGCCGTTTGTCTGAGACCGGAATCGGTGCGCTGGGGTTACCGGTGGATGAGGGCCCACGCGATCTGACGATTGCGACGTTGGATGATGCCCATGCGCTGTTGCGCCGCGCCCTGTATTTATGGATTGCGCTGGTTGCGATTGGTAGTTTGTTTGGGCTGGGTTAGCCCACTAGACAATAAGCACCGGACAATGCGATCCCCCGGCCACGCGCTGGGCAACACTACCGAGTAGAACGTTGGTGTCACCATTGGTGCCTTGGGCCCCGATGACGATCAAATCAACATCGCGTTGGCGGGCAAACTGCACAATCGTACTAGCGGGCCGGCCGCCTTTAACAAACGCGCGCAGCCGCGACTTGGCAACCTCTCGATCTAAAAGATATTGCTTGGCTGACATGGCGATGTCGGTGGCATATTCTTTGAGCGCATCATCGGGAAGCTCGAGCTTATTGGGCCTGACCATTGAGAGCGAGGCCTCGCGCAGGCTGTGGTGCTTGAAAACACACAAAACCAGCATTTCTGCGTCAGTGAGACGCTGTAGGCCAATGGCTTTTTCCAGCGCTTGTACCGCGCCGCTGGAGCCATCGACGGGGACCAAAATTCGGTTAAATACGGCCATAGTGACTCTTATCGGAACATCAGGTCGCGCAACCCAAGCGCGATCGAGGGAAACATAATTAGCAGTGCTGCGGCGAGTACCAGCATAAAGATAAACGGCGGTGTCCCGCGAATAACCTCAATATAGGGCCGCTTAAAGATTGCGATGGCAGTAAAGATATCGCAACCAAACGGCGGCGTAGCCGAGCCGATCGCCACCTGCAGGGTGATTAGGATACCCACTAACACCGGGTCAAGCCCGGTTGCTTCGATCGCGGGCATAAAGATCGGGGTGAGAACCAAAATCACCACAATCGGATCGACGAACATACAGGCAATAAAAAACGCCACACAAATGGCGATCAGCACGCCTACAGGTCCGGCCTCATTAATGCCAACGGCCTCTAAGACCGCCTGCGGGATTTGCGCAAACGAGATAATCCACGAAAAGCCGTT
>CAJXMZ010000084.1 GCA_913056315.1 uncultured Ectothiorhodospiraceae bacterium | reverse complement strand
GCGCTGGCTGCCCCGCCACCCTGAAACGCCACCCAAAGCATGCTCGCACCCATCCACAGCGCAATCAGCAGCAAACCATCGTAGAGTACAGCAGCGAGGCGGCGCAGTAGACTGGGGCGGTTTTCGATTGGAATAGTCATGCGTGGATGATACGAAATTAATGCCCGCTAGGGTATACAGGCTGGATGAATCAATGGCGCTCCCACGGGGACTTGAACCCCGGTTTCCGCCTTGAGAGGGCAGCGTCCTAACCGCTAGACGATGGGAGCGTTTTTTTGGCGCTTCGGCGAGGCCTATCACACCGCGATGATCGGCCTATTACGCGAAGACTGGTATTATACGGCCTCGTCCTTATGGCACAAGAGGCTTAGTTTGCCGCGTGAGTGATCCGCAATCGTTAGCAACGCAACCCACCATTATTGCGCGTGATGAGCATGTCATCTCGCGCTCGCAAATTAGTGAGCGGGCGCTCACCGTTCTCTACCGGCTGAAAAATGCCGGTTATGGGGCCTACTTAGTCGGCGGGGGTGTTCGTGATTTATCACTGGGCCGCGAACCCAAAGACTTTGATGTCGCCACCGACGCCACGCCAGAGCAGGTCAAAAGCCTCTTTCGGAATTGCCGCTTAATTGGTCGACGTTTTCGCCTAGCGCATGTGCATTGGGGCCCGGACATTATCGAGGTGGCAACCTTTCGCGCACTGCATCCACCGGCCGCGGATGAAGCGGATAATGACGGCGAGCGAGTGCTCGAAGATGGCATGATTTTGCGCGACAACGTCTACGGCAATATCGAAGAAGACGCCTTACGCCGCGATTTCACCATTAACGCGCTGTACTACAACATTGCTGATTTTTCGGTGGTCGACTACGCCGGCGGCATGGCGGATCTTAAAGCCGGTCGCATTCGTTTAATTGGCGAGCCTGCGGTGCGTTATCGCGAAGACCCGGTGCGCATGCTGCGCGCGGTGCGCTTTGCCGCCAAGCTGGGGTTTGTGATCGATGCCGATACCGCCGCGCCGATTCCGCGCATGGCTGACACGCTCGATGATATTCCCGCGGCGCGTTTATTTGACGAAGTGCTCAAGCTGCTCATGGCCGGGCAAGGTGTTGAGACGTTTGAGTCGCTGCGCCAACACGGGTTATTTCGTTACTTATTTCCGGCGACCGACACCGCGCTGGATGATGATGTTGATGCGCAACTACTAACGTTTCTTGCCCGTGCACTCGAGAGCACCGATCGGCGGGTCAACGATGGCCGCCCGGTGACGCCGGCATTTTTGTTCGCTGCGCTCATTTGGCCGGCGATTTTAACCCAGCTGCCGGGGGCGAGGCTGCAAGGTGATATTAACCGTGAGCTGTTTGAGCAATCGGTCACCGAAGCGCTGGAGCGGCAACTGCGCCAAGTCGCGATCCCCAAGCGCTTTGCCTTGCCCATGCGCGAAATTTGGGCCCTGCAGCCGCGCTTTGATACCCGCTCTGAAAGCAAAGCCAGGCGGCTGTTTAGTCATCCGCGCTTTCGCGCCGCCTATGACTTTTTGTTGCTGCGTGGCGAAGCCGGTTTGGTCGACCCAGAACTGGCCCGTTGGTGGGAGCATTTTGCCACCACCAGTGAAGATGCCCCGCCGCCAACGCCGGCGCGCCGTCGTCGGCGTGGCGGGCGTAAGCGCCGTAACCCCGATGCCAGCGCTGCTCAACTCACACAACCGGACAGTGACCCGGCCGGTGAGTAATTGATGCTAGCACGGGCATACATTGGCATTGGCAGTAACTTAGCCGCCCCGATCGCCCAGGTGCGTGCGGCGATTGAGGCACTGGGACAGCTTAACCAAAGCCAGCTGATTAAAGCCTCGCCGCTGTATCGCAATCCACCGATGGGGCCGGCCGACCAACCCGATTATGTTAATGCGGTGGCGGCACTCGATACCACGCTCGAGCCCTTGGCTTTACTGAGTGCGTTGCAAGCGCTCGAAGCCGACGCGGGACGACAACGTAATGGCCAGCGCTGGGGGCCGCGCCCGCTCGATTTGGATATTCTGCTTTACGCTGATATTACGATGACGAGCGCGCAATTAACCCTTCCCCACCCCGGTCTGCCGAGTCGAGCATTCGTGCTGTATCCTCTAGCGGATATTCACCCCGAGCTTGATGTGCCTGGGCACGGGCCGTTAGCGTCACTATTAGCTCAGGTTAGCGCCGAGGATTTAGCGTTGGTCGACGAGGAGGCGCATGGATAACGGACTTAACTATGTGGTGGTGGAAGGGCCAATCGGGGTGGGCAAGTCACGCCTTGCGCAGCAGCTTGCCGAGCGACTCGATGGCGAAGCACTGCTCGAGCGCAGCCAAGAGAATCCGTTTTTAGAGCGCTTTTATCGCAATCCGCGCGAAGGGGCGTTTCCGGCGCAGTTATTTTTTTTAATGCAGCGCGCCGAAATGCTCTCGCATGTGCGCCAGAGTGATCTATTTCAGCCGCGGGTGGTGAGTGATTTTTTGTTTGCCAAGGATCGCTTGTTCGCGCAACTCAACCTCGATGCCAATGAATTCAACCTCTATGATCGGGTTTGGCAAACGCTAGCCCCAAGCGTGCCCGCGCCGGATTTGGTGGTCTATTTGCAGGCCGGCGTTGAGGTTTTGCAAGCGCGCTTACGCAAGCATGCCAGCGGCGCGGAAGCCCGCCTAGATAGCGCCTATTTAGAACGCTTGTCGGGTGCTTATGTGGATTTTTTCCATCATTACGCCGACTCACCGGTGCTGATCGTGAATAGCGAGGCCATCGACCCGGCCAGCGATAGCGCGCACCTCGATGTGTTGATCGAGCAGATTAAGCGCGCGCCGACCGGGCGGCAATACTTTAACCCTGACCGCACGTTAATTTGAGCCATGGTTAATCCCGTTACCCTATCGACTCTTCGCGCCATGCCGGCAACGGGTGAGCCCATTGCCGCGCTAACCGCTTACGACTATAGCTTTGCCGTGGCCGTGGATGCAGCGGGTGTGGATTTAGTATTGGTCGGTGATTCTTTGGCAATGGTGATGCAAGGGCATGCCAGTACTGTGCCGGTGACGACCGAGGAGATGGCCTATCACACCCGCTGCGTGGCACGTGGGTTAACGCGTGCCTACCTGGTTGCGGATATGCCTTTCTTAAGCGACGCCGATACACAGTTAGCCCTGGCCAACGCCGCGGTATTAATGAAGCAAGGTGGCGCGGACATGGTCAAAGTTGAGGCTGGCGCGCAGCAAGCCTCGATCGTGGCAGCCTTGTCGCAAGCTGGTGTGCCGGTGTGTGCGCATTTCGGGCTGCGCCCACAGCGCGTTGGCCAGCTGGGCGGCTATCGGGTGCAAGGCCGTGATGATCGCGGCGTTGCCCAGTTGCTTGCAGATGCCGATGCGCTGCAAGCTGCGGGGGCGGACTTGTTACTCGTGGAATGCGTCAGCGCCTCGGTAAGCGAACAAATTAAAGCCCGCATTGACGTGCCGTTAATTGGAATTGGCGCGGGCAGTGATTGTGATGGCCAAATTTTAGTCTTGCAGGATATGTTGGGGCTAACCCCTGGACGTGCGCCCTCATTTAGTCATGACTTTTTGCAAGATACGCACAGCATTGCTAGCGCTCTTTCAGCTTATGTGCGGGCGGTTAAAACGCGGCAATTTCCCGGTGCTGAGCACGGTTTTCACTAACCATGGATGAAATCACCACGATTGCACCGCTGCGCGAGCGCATTCGTGAATGGCGTCAGTCCGGCCTGCGTATTGGATTAGTGCCCACCATGGGCAACCTCCACGGTGGGCATTTAACCCTCGTCGATAAAGCGCTGGCCGATTGTGATCGGGTGGTGGTCAGCGTATTTGTTAATCCCACGCAGTTCGTCCCGGGCGAGGATTTCTCTGCCTATCCACGCACTTACGCCGCTGACTGCGCCATGCTCAAAGCGCGCAATGTCGATGTCGTGTTTGCGCCGGATGTAGCTGAAATCTATCCCGATGGCCCGAGTTTGCACACGCAAGTTGCCGTGCCTGCGCTGGATAATATTTTGTGCGGTGTCTCGCGGCCGGGTCATTTTCGGGGTGTGGCCACGGTGGTGGCTAAACTGCTGAATATCGTCCAGCCCGATTTGGCGGTGTTTGGGCTTAAGGACTATCAACAACTGCTGGTGATAGAGCATATGGTGCGCGATTTAAGTCTGCCCGTGCGTGTGGTGGGCGCAGCGATTGCCCGCGAACCCAATGGCTTGGCAATGAGTAGTCGCAACGTTTATTTAGATGAGCAACAGCATGACCAAGCCGCGGTGCTGTATGCCACGCTCACCGCAATGGCCGAGCGGCTAACCAATGGCGAACATAGCCTGCCAGGATTAATTGACTGGGGGCTTGACCAAATTCAAGCCGCCGGTTTGAAGCCGGATTATTTGGAAGTGCGCCGAGCGGGTGATTTGGCCACACCTCAGGCGGGTGATGAGGATTTGGTGATTGCGGTGGCGGCTTACCTAGGCCGGGCAAGGCTAATTGATAATGTTCAGGTGTCACTCGCAACCCCTGGGTTGCACGAGGGTTAGGCAATGCAAGCACTGCAAAAAACACCGCAATGGCAGGCGCTGCTAGCGCGGCGAGAGAGGATCGCCAATCAGTCCATCACAGCACTCTTTGATCACGATGCCGAGCGCTTTGCTACCCATTCGCTTAGTGTGGGCGGGCTCTTTTTAGACGTCAGCAAGCAACCGGTTGATGCTGAAACCTGGTCAGCGCTGCTGGCGCTGGCCAAGGCACGCGATGTCGTCGGCCAACGCGATGCGATGTTCGCTGGCCAAGCAATTAATCGCAGCGAGGATCGGGCGGTTTTGCATACGGCCTTGCGTGTGCCAACCGGGGCGCCGGGCTGGGCCGACCCTGCGATTGCGCGTTTGGTCGAGACAACCCGGCAGCGTATGGGCGAGCTGGCTCAAGCCATTCGTAGCGGCCAGCGCACGGGCGCCACCGGCAAGCCGATTCGGCATGTCATTAATATTGGCATTGGCGGCTCGGACTTGGGTCCGCGTCTGGTGCTCGAGGCATTAAGGCCACAAGTCGATGGACCCGCGGTGCATTTTGTTGCCAATGTCGATGGCGTTGAGCTTGAGCAAGCCATGGCCGCATGCGACCCCGAAGCCACGTTAGTCGTGGTGGTGTCCAAGTCCTTTAATACAGCAGAAACCATGGCCAATGCCTTTGAGGCGATGGCGTGGTTGCGCCGCAGTGTGCCGGCCGATGCGGTGATTGAGCGCCAAGTGATGGCCGTCACTGCTGATTTAGATCGGGTCCATGCGCTGGGGTTGGATCCAGCATTGGCGCTGCCCCTGTGGGATTGGGTTGGGGGTCGCTATTCGCTTTGGTCGGCGGTGGGTTTTGTCATTATGTTAGGCATCGGTCCCGCGGCGTTTGACGATCTGCTGGCGGGCGCTCACGGCATGGACCGGCACTTTGCCGAGGCCCCACTTGAGG
>CAJXMZ010000083.1 GCA_913056315.1 uncultured Ectothiorhodospiraceae bacterium | reverse complement strand
TAAGAACTGTGCAAATTTAGGGTAGTCTGAAGGTGCTTGGCCACACAGTCCAATCTTCACCTTCTTCTTCTTGGCGACTTGTATCACTCGGTGGATGAGCTCTTTGACCGCCTCGTTATTTTCGTCGTAGACGTGCGCAACCGTATGATTGTCACGATCTACGCCTAGGGTAAGTTGCGTGAGGTCGTTTGAGCCTATAGAGTAGCCGTCAAAGATTGCTAAAAACTCATCGGCGAGTAGGGCGTTAGACGGGAGCTCACACATCATAATGACTTTAAGGCCGTCTTTGCCTTTTTCGAGCCCGTTTTTCTTGAGCAACTCGACCACTTGCCGGCCCTCATCGGGCGTGCGTACAAACGGGATCATAATCCAGACATTACTAAAGCCCATGTCATCGCGGACTTTGCGTAAGGCTTCGCACTCAAGCTCAAAGCAGGGTTGAAAGCTCTCGGCGATGTAGCGCGAGGCCCCACGAAAACCAATCATGGGATTTTCTTCTTCAGGCTCGTAAGCCGCGCCGCCAATAAGGTTGGCGTACTCGTTAGATTTAAAATCTGACATGCGCACAATCACGGGCTTATCTGGAAAACTCGCGGCAAGCGTGCTGATGCCTTCGGTTAATTTATCGACATAAAAGCTCACCGGGTCGTCATAACCGGCGATTTGATTTTGGATAACCGCCTGTAAGGCCTCGGGCTGTTGATCAAACTCCAATAGCGCTCGCGGATGAATGCCGATCATTCGGTTAATAATAAATTCAAGCCGCGCTAGGCCAACGCCTTCATTGGGCAATTGGGCAAAGTCAAACGCCCGATCGGGATTGCCCACATTCATCATGATTTTAAACGGTAGCGGCGGCATATCGCCTAGCGTCACCTCACGTACTTCAAAATCCTGAATGCCTTGGTAGATGTATCCGGTGTCGCCCTCGGCGCAGGAGACGGTTACCTCGGCGCCGGCTTTAATCTTTTCGGTGCCATCTCCGGTTCCTACCACCGCTGGAATGCCCAGCTCGCGGGCGATAATGGCCGCATGACAGGTGCGCCCGCCCCGATTGGTAACGATGGCAGCGGCCCGCTTCATAATGGGTTCCCAGTCCGGGTCGGTCATATCGGTGACCAGGACATCACCGGGCTCAACCTCATGCATATCGGCAATGGCGTCGACCACACGCGCTTTGCCAGCGCCAATTTTTTGCCCAATTGCCCGACCCTCAACCAAAACCTGACCGCGCTCGTGGAGCTGATAACGCTGGAGGCTTTGACTGGCATCGCGGCTTTTGACCGTTTCTGGGCGCGCTTGCAAGATGAATAAGCGGCCGTTTTCGCCATCTTTGCCCCACTCAATGTCCATGGGGCGGCCATAATGCTGCTCGATGGTTACTGCCTGAGCGGCGAGTGATTCAATCTCGGCGTCAGTTAGGCAAAAGCGCAAGCGCTCGGCGGAATCAGTTTCGACAATCTCAACGCTCTCCTCGGCATCAGGGCGGTCGTTGTAGACCATTTTGATGGCCTTTTCGCCCAATGTGCGACGCAATACAGCCGGGCGGCCGGCGGCAAGGGTTGATTTGTGGACATAAAACTCATCGGGATTGACCGAGCCTTGTACAACCGTCTCACCCAAACCATAGGAGGCGGTGACAAACACCACGTCACGAAAGCCCGACTCAGTGTCCATGGTAAACATCACGCCCGAGGCACCGGTGTCGGAGCGAACCATTTCTTGAATGCCCGCTGATAACGCCACTTGCTCATGGGCAAAGCCATGATGGACCCGGTAAGAAATCGCGCGGTCGTTAAATAGTGAGGCAAATACATCGCGAATCGAGCGCAGAACATTATCCAAACCGCGCACGTTAAGGAAAGTCTCTTGCTGCCCGGCGAACGAGGCATCGGGGAGGTCTTCGGCGGTGGCCGATGAACGCACCGCAACGTCTAATGGCGACTTGCCCGTGCGCTCGACTAACGCCTCCCAAGCGCCCACGATTTGCTCATTAAGTGCGGGCGGAAAGGGCGTGTCGATGATCATTTGCCGAATTTCGGCCCCGGTTTTGGCTAGGGCGCGCACATCCTCAACGTCAAGGCCTTCGAGCGCTTTTTCGATGCGGCCACGCAGGCCACTTTCATCGATGAAGTCCCAATAGGCTTGAGCAGTAGTGGCAAAACCGCCTGGGACGCTAACCCCAGCGTCCGCTAGGTTGCTGATCATCTCGCCGAGTGAGGCATTTTTGCCCCCGACGCGCTCAACATCATTCATCCCTAATGACTCAAACCAAACGACGTACTCGCTCACGAAAACTCTCCCGTTCAACAATAACCGTGGATCGGTACACTAGTGATGTGAATCCGTTCCTTGAAAAGGGTAATCCTATGGCCGCTAGCCGCAGCGTGTTCTTTATCTCTGATCGTACCGGCATTACCGCCGAGACGCTTGGCCAGAGTCTGATGACGCAGTTTCCACTCGCCTCTAACCCGGTTAGCTTGCCGTTTACCGATAGCCCTGATGCGGTGGATGATGCCATTGCGCGCATTGAAGCGGCAGGCCAAGCCAGCGGTGAGCGGCCCATTGTCTTTAGCACCATCATTGATGCGGGGCTGCGCAATCGACTCCGCCGGGTCAACGCGGTGGTGTTTGATTTTTTTGACACCTTTATCGCCCCGCTGGAAAGCGAGCTGGGCATGGAGTCGAGCCATACCATTGGTCAAAGCCATGGGATGGCGGATCCGCGCGCCTATAACTTGCGCATTGATGCGATGAACTATGCGTTGAGCGCGGATGATGGAGCGGTTGTGCGGCATTACGAGCAGGCCGATGTCATTTTGCTGGGGGTCTCGCGCTCGGGCAAAACGCCCAGCTGCATCTATTTGGCTCTGCATTATGGGATTTTTGCGGCGAATTACCCGCTCACCGATGATGATTTGCTCAGCGGTCGGCTGCCGGAGGTGCTTAGGCCTCATCGTCATCATATTTATGCCCTCACCATTCGTCCTGAGCGTCTGGCGCAGATACGTGCCGAGCGCCGCGCAAACAGCCGTTATGCCTCGCTGCGGCAATGTCAGTATGAAGTCGCCCGCGCTGAAGGATTGTTTCACCAAGAAAAGCTTCCGTATTCAGACACCACGACGATGTCGATTGAAGAGCTTGCGGCGACCATCATTCAGACCTGCCAACTGCCGCGCAGACTGTATTAGAAAGCCGCATAAATTGCCACTGTCAGAATCGATTGAACAGCGCGGGATGCGCCCCTCAGCCAGCCAGTAGAGCTGTGCTAGGATTGCTCTCATGGTGTTCAATATCAGGCAAAATCCACTGGAGAGTCAGGGCCAGCAAAGCTTTGCTGCGCTCATGGAGCTCTACGAGAACAACTACATCTTTTTGCGTCGGCTGGTGCCGCAACTCGATGGTCATCGCGACGCGCAGGTATCCAGCGTTGATCGCGGCCCGGATTTGCACCTAGAAGTCATTGAGCGCTGCCCCTACACGACCAACTTGCTATTAACGCACTGCTTTGCGCAGCACCCCGATGGTGAGTCGCTGCCGGACTTACGCGTGCGCATCTACCATGATGCCCGCGTTGCTGAGGTGCTGCCCGAGCCTACCCAAGCCAGTATGTCACTGGCGGCGCGCTGGGCCAGTAACCGCTTTCTGAACCGTTGGCTTCGTTATTGTCTTGGCGAAGGGCATGCGTTTGATGATCCGCTCGATAGAGCCGTTGTTGAACGTCCAGCGGCCAAGCGCTGGGCGCTGTAGACAACGCTACGCATGCGCTTGTCAACCAAAGGCCGCTATGCGGTAACCAGTCTGACCGACCTAGCCGTCCATGAGTCATCGGGTCCGGTCGCACTGGCCGATATTTCAGCGCGCCAAGGCTTGTCGCTTTCCTACCTTGAACAGATGTTCGCGCAGCTGCGCCGGCATGGTTTGGTGACTGGCGTGCGCGGCCCAGGCGGGGGATATCGACTGGCACGAGCGACGACTGCGATTAGCGTGGCTGAGGTGATTGCGGCAGTGGAACGCTCGGCACCCGCCCCAAGCCCGGTGCCTATCAACGCCAACACACAACAGTGTTTGACGCATGATCTCTGGGATGAGCTCTCAGCGCAGATACAGCACTTGCTTGCTGGAATAACCCTAGATGAACTGGCTCGCGTTTAAGCTTATAAGTCGACAACGCCTAGCTTAACGGCCGCCAATGTCGCTTCAGCTCGCGTGGAGACATCGAGCTTTAGATAAATCGCTTTGACATGCCCAGCGACCGTCGATGGGCGAATCGATAATAATTCGCCGACTTGGTGTCGGTCTTTGCCTTGCGATAAGAGGGCTAAGACTTCGATTTCGCGCTCAGTCAGGCCGACGTCTCGGGCCTTATCAATGGTGGGCAGCTGGTCATCTTCGCGCTCAAAGTTGTGATGTTCGAATTGATACAAAATTCGACGCGTAATCTCCGGTGATAGTCCAGGCTCGCCCTTGGCAATCGAGCGCAATAAGGTTTTGACACCGGCGTCACTTTGATCTTTGAGGATATAGCCATCTATGCCCTGCTTAAGGGCCGCGCAAATATGGTCATCGTCGTCATGTCGAGTCATTAAAACCCGTTGTGAGTCGGGGTGCAGGCGTCGGACCTGGTCGATGACTTCGAGACCTGATCCATCTTCGAGATAAAAATCCGTAATTAACATGCCCGGCATTGACTGCGAGAGAAGGGAATAGGCGTCGTCAAGGCAGCGAGCAATGGCTAAATCGATTTGCGGCCAGATACTCACAATGACCTGACTGAGTCGGTGTTGCTCTGAAGTGTCCGCGTCGACCACAAGGGCACGTTTCACGCCGATTCCTTTCGCTGCACGCGAGTGGACTAGTGTTCAAGAATTTGCTGCAAAAATGCCTGTGTCCGTGGCTGTTTTGCATTACTGAAAAACTCTGCCGGCGGCGCTTGCTCAACAATTTCACCGCCATCCATAAAAATTACCCGGTCGGCGACTGTTTTGGCAAACCCCATCTCGTGGGTCACGCAAATCATGGTCATACCACTACCCGCCAGTTCGATCATAACATCGAGGACCTCTTTAATCATTTCTGGGTCCAGCGCCGAGGTGGGTTCGTCAAACAACATAATTTTAGGTTGCATGCACAACGCGCGTGCGATGGCGACGCGCTGCTGCTGCCCACCGGAGAGTTGCCCCGGGTATTTGTGTGCTTGGTCGGGGATACGGACACGCTCGAGGTAATGCATGGCCGTCTCAATGGCTTCTTTGCGCGGGGTTTTGCGCACCCAAATGGGGGCCAGCAAACAGTTTTCGAGCACACTTAAATGCGGGAAAAGATTGAAATGCTGAAACACCATTCCGACTTCACGGCGAATGGCTTCGATGTTTTTAACATCGGCATTAAGCTCAACCCCGTCAACGGTAATCTGTCCGCGTTGGTGCGGTTCTAAGTGATTGATACAACGAATAAACGTGGACTTGCCTGAGCCAGAGGGGCCACATACAACAATGCGCTCGCCTTTTGTAACGCGAAGGTTGAGCGACTTGAGCACGTGAAACTCGCCAAACCATTTGTTGAGG
>CAJXMZ010000082.1 GCA_913056315.1 uncultured Ectothiorhodospiraceae bacterium | reverse complement strand
TCCATGGCTTGCATGTCGATACCCTGACTAATGCGCTCAATGAGGTAATCCGATAGCGAAGAGGCTTGCGCTAACAAAGCTTCAAAGGCGCTGCGGCCTTGAGCGCGGACCACGCTATCGGGGTCTTCGCCCTCGGGTAAAAATAAAAACCGCACTTGTCGGCCTTGGCGCATGGCCGGTAGCGCGCTCTCTAGCGCTCGCCATGCCGCGCGCAGGCCAGCCGAATCGCCATCAAAACAAAAGACGATGTCACTACTAGCACGAAACAGCCGTTCGACTTGGCGAGTTGAGGTGGCCGTTCCCAGCGTGGCGACCGCGCGTGGAATGCCATGCTGAGCTAAGGCCACTACATCCATGTAGCCCTCCACCACCAGGATATCGGCCGGATGGCGATCGGCTTCTAGCACTTCATACAGGCCATAGAGTTCTTGGCCTTTATGAAATACCGGCGTCTCCGGTGAGTTTAGGTATTTGGGTTCGCCATCATCGAGCACCCGGCCGCCAAAGGCGATGGTTCGGCCACGGCGATCGCGAATGGGAAAGATAATGCGATCACGAAAACGATCGTAGGTTTTGCCCCCGTCACGCTCAATCAGCAAACCGGCGCGTTTGAGCTTTTCAGGCTCGCCGAGTTGGCGTAGCAGGTTATCCCAGCCCGGTGGCGCAAAGCCGATGCCAAAGCGCTGGGCGATCGCGCCGCTTAGCCCGCGATTTTGCAGATAGTCCACCGCGCGTTGGCGATCTGGGTGCTGGCGAAGCCACTGCTGGTAGGCCGTGTCGGCCTTGGCAAGCAGTGGGTAGAGGTCATTGTTTTGGGGCTGTGTGGGGGCGTTGCGTACTTCTTCGGGAATTTCCATGCCCGCCATACCCGCGAGCTGCTCGACGGCATCACGAAATTCTAGGCGATCATATTCCATTAAAAAGCGAATGGCGCTGCCATGCGCGCCACAGCCAAAGCAGTGGTAGAACTGTTTGGTGGCGCTAACAGTAAATGACGGAGTTTTCTCGCCGTGAAAAGGGCACAGCCCACTGTAATTACTGCCCGAGCGCTTAAGCGGGAGTCGCTCGCCGATCATCTCGGCGATGTCGATACGAGCGAGTAGCTCATCGATAAAACTGTCAGGAATTCGGCCGGCCATGGGCCAATACTCTACGCCAAAGCGCGGTTAGGAAGGAGAGGTAATTAGCTAAGCCGTGCCTTAACCCGGGCACTGACCGCGCCCATGTCGGCCCGGCCTTGGGCTTGGGGTTTGACCTGTGTCATGACTTTGCCCATGTCACGAACGGATTCCGCGCCACTGTCGGCGATGGCTTGATCGATGAGTGCATCGATCTCAGAATCGCTCAAGGGTTGCGGCAGAAACTCAGCAATAATGGCGATTTCAGCGTGCTCAACCGCGGCGAGCTCGTCGCGCCCGGCCGCCTCGTATTGCTCAAGCGATTCACGCCGTTGCTTAACCATCTTATCCAAAATGGCCAGCAAATCGGCATCGCTCAGCTCGCGACGCTCATCGACTTCTTTTTGCTTAATCGCCGCGCTCATCATGCGCAGCGTTCCTAGGCGGGTTTTTTCACCCGCTCGCATAGCCGCCTTAACCGCATCACTAATGCGGGTTTTGAGCTCGCTCACCGATGGACCGCCTAGTAAAGGCGCTGGCCGCGCTGACTTTCGCGCTGAACCCGCTTGGCGTGGCGCTTAACCGCAGCGGCTTGCTTGCGCTTGCGCTCTTGGGTGGGCTTTTCATAGCTTTCACGACGGCGTACTTCAGACAGAACACCTGCTTTTTCACAAGAGCGCTTGAAGCGGCGAAGGGCAACTTCGAAGGGCTCGTTTTCGCGAACTTTAACGCTCGGCATAAACTTTTAACCTTACCGTGTAACGGGTTTCAACGTAGAATCGGTCATTTCCGATCGAGCCGGCTAGTGTAAGCCCGCCGTTAGCCAATTGCAAAAGTCTGTGAGGCCAACCCACGCATGATTGTCCTAGGCATTGAGACCTCCTGCGATGAAACGGGAATCGCGCTGTATTCGGGCACCGAGGGATTGCTTGCTCATCGCTTGCACAGCCAAGTCGATACGCATGCGCGCTACGGCGGCGTCGTCCCAGAGCTCGCCAGCCGCGACCATATTCGCCGCGTCCTTCCGCTCATTGATGAATGCCTGGCCGATGCCAATCTGTCGCGCACCCATATTGATGGCATTGCCTATACCCGCGGACCGGGATTAGCCGGAGCGCTGCTGGTGGGAACATCGATCGCGCGTAGTTTAGGTTGGGCGCTCGATCGCCCCGTGTTGGGTGTGCATCACATGGAAGCGCATTTGCTTGCGCCCATGCTCGAAGTGGATCAACCCCGCTATCCGTTTTTGGCGTTACTCGTTTCAGGCGGACATACTTTATTGGTGCAAGTCGCCGGCATCGGGCGCTACCGAGTGTTGGGCGAATCGCTAGATGACGCTGCGGGTGAGGCATTTGATAAGACCGCTAAATTATTAGGGCTGCCTTATCCTGGCGGCCCGCAGCTCGAAGCGCTCGCAAGCCAAGGTGAGCCGGGGCGGTTTGTTTTTCCGCGGCCGATGACCGATCGGCCGGGGTTTGACTTTAGTTTTAGCGGGCTAAAAACTGCGGTGGTTAATACCGTGCGCACAGCGACCAACGATGCAGCGACGCAGGCAGCGATTGCTCGGGCCTTTCAGGATGCGGTGGTTGAGACTTTTGCCATTAAAACGCGACGGGCACTTGCCCATACCGGTGCCGGGCATTTGGTGGTGGCCGGCGGCGTGGGGGCTAATCAAGCGTTGCGTCAGCGATTGCGCGAAGTGGCCAGCGAGCACCGCGCTCAAGTGGCCTATCCGCGTTTGGCGTTTTGTACCGATAACGGCGCGATGATTGCGTACGCCGGGTACTGCCGATTGGTTGCCGGTGAGCAAGATAGTGGTCGGGTTGATGTGCGCCCGCGGTGGCCGCTAGATGACTTACAAGCCCCCGGTGAGTGTCTTGCGGCGCAATAAGCGGGCGCTATGCGCGTTTGCCGATACGCGATTCAGTGCCATTGATAATGCGTTGAATATTGCTGCGATGACGCCATGCCGTTAAACCGGCCATCACGGCGGCGGCGAGCGCTAACAGCGGTGCTTGGCTAATGAGCAGCAAATAAACGGGCGCCAGCGCAAAACTCACCAATGCAGCCAGCGAAGAAATGCGCGTCATAGCGGCAACCGCCGCCCAAGTCAGCAAGACACTAATCCCGACAGGCAACGACCACGCCAGCATAACGCCCAGCCCAGTGGCGATGCCCTTGCCGCCACGAAAGCCAAAAAATACCGGATAGAGGTGGCCGATAAAGGCAGCCAGCCCAACCGCGGCGAGCGCCGCATCGCCCAAGCCAAAAAAATTGGCCATAACAACCGGAATTACCCCTTTGAGCGCATCGACCAGCAGGGTAACGGCCGCTGCTTTTCGCCCGCCGAGCCGTAAGAGATTGGTGGCCCCCGGGTTACCGCTGCCGTCTTCGCGCGGGTCACCTAACCCCATGGCTCGTGCGACTAAAATGCCGGCGGATATTGATCCGGCGACATAGCCAAAGGCGACTAAAAATAGCGTAATCATGCCAGCATTCCACCCTGTGCCGCGGTGGCGGTCAAGCAGCCCTTGTACTCAATGCGGTGACGTGGAATGCTCGCGACACCATGGATACCGTGTTTATTAACGGCCTCGAGCTGCGCGCTGTTATCGGCGTGCATGACTGGGAACGGGCATTTGCACAAAAACTGCGTATTGATTTGGCGCTTGAGGCGGACATTCAGCCTGCGGCGGCCAGCGATGCGCTGGTGGATGCGATTGACTACGCCGCGTTAGCTCAGCGGATTACAACGTATGCCCAGCAAACGCAGTTCGCGTTAATTGAAGCACTTGCTGAGCAGATTACTCAGCTTGCGCTCGATGACCCACGAATTCATCGAGTGCATCTGACTTTATATAAACCCGGCGCGCTGCCAGCAGCGCAGAGCGTTGGCGTTACCCTCACCCGAAGCCAGGCAGATGCGTCATGACCCGCGCGTACTTAAGTATTGGGAGCAATATCAACCCAGAGCGCTATGTGCATGCTGCCATTGCCGCACTCAGCCAACGTTATGGTGAGCTCATTATTTCGCCGGTTTACCAAAATGCGGCGATCGGCTTTGAGGGTGATGATTTTTATAACCTAGTGGTCGGGCTCGATACCGATGAGAGTGCCGAGCAGCTGGCGGCCAGTTGCCGCGAAATTGAGACTGAGCAGGGCCGAACACGCGAAGCCCAACGCTTTAGTGCGCGCACGCTCGATATCGATTTGCTGACCCTAGGCACCATTATTCGCGAGGACGTTCCGATTTTGCCGCGCGATGAAATTCTCAAATATGCCTTTGCGCTCAAGCCGCTCGCTGACGTGGCGCCGGATGAACGCCACCCCACTGACGGTCGGCGGTATGCCGATATTTGGGCGGCGTTTTCTGGCCCCAGTGATTTGCAGCCGGTCGCGGTTGATTTTAGTACTGATCTTGCCCTCTAACGATGGCGCGACGTGACCCCCCACCGCCGCCGAGCCCTGATGAGGCGGCTGTTGCCCATAGCCATGCGCTAAAAAAGCGTATCGACGCGGCGATTGCGATGGCTGGCGGCGGGCTAGATTTTGCTGATTATATGGCGCTGGCGCTCTATGCCCCGGGATTGGGGTATTACAGCGCGGGCCAACAGCGCTTTGGCCCGGGTGGTGACTATACGACGGCACCGCTGATGAGTGATTTATTGGCGCGCACCCTGGCGGGTGAAGTGGCCACGGTATTGGCTGCAGTCAGCGGCGATACGCTGGTTGAGTTTGGCGCCGGCACCGGTCAACTGGCCTTGGATTTACTCGATGAACTGGCTAATCAGCACGCCTTGCCGGCGCAGTATTGGATTATTGAAGTCAGTGCGGATTTGCGTGCGACCCAAGCGCAAACGCTGGCTGCATTGCCTGCAGATATTCAAGCGCGTGTGCAATGGCTGGATCGACTACCGCCTAAGCCAATACGCGGGGTGGTGATCGCCAATGAGGTGCTCGATGCGATGCCGGTCCAGCGCTTTCGGCAAACGCAAACGTCGCTCGAGTGCTTGGGGGTGGGTCATGATGCACAGGGTGAGCTGACATGGCGGGCCATGCCCGCTGACGAGGCGTTACGTACAGCCGTTGCGGCTATCGAGCACGATATTGGCGAGCGTTTGCCCAGTGGTTATGTCTCGGAGTGGTGTCCGAGTTTGGCGCCATGGGTTCATGCGCTTGGCACACTCATCGAAGCAGGTGCGGCATTGCTGATTGATTACGGCTATCCGCGGCATGAGTACTACCATCGTCAACGCGCGAGCGGGACCTTGCTCTGCCACTATCGTCATCGTGCGCATGAGGATCCATTTTTTTGGCCGGGGCTGCAGGATATTACTGCCTCAGTCGACTTTACTGCGGTAGCCCGAGCCGGGCAGGCGGCGGGTTTGGATTGTTTGGGATTTTCTACCCAAGGCAATTTTTTGGCTGGGGCGGGACTGCCAGCGCTGCTGGAGCGCTTGGCTGCTGGCGACCCCCATCGGGCGGCTGAACTCGCGCAATTAGCCAAGCCAT
>CAJXMZ010000081.1 GCA_913056315.1 uncultured Ectothiorhodospiraceae bacterium | reverse complement strand
TGCTGGTGCTGGTTGCGGGTGCTGGGTTCGACACTGCGGTTGACCGTGACCAATGCCGACAGTGGCACTTGCTCGCCACGGGCGGTTTCGATCATGTTGTCTTCGAGCATGCCCGCATTCAGCCGGAAGGGCCGATCAAGCTGAGGGATAACCTTGTAGCTGCGGCCATCGAGGTTAAACCGGTTAACGTAACCACCCCCCATCATGGCCGAGAGGTCTTGGCCCAGATCGGCCATGCGAATGCCCAAGTCGGCGGCTTTGTCGCGATCGACCGTAAAGTTAACCACGGGACGGTCAAATTCGACGGATTTTTTCAAAAAGATGAAGTTGCCACTGCCCATGGCTTGGCCGATAAGTTGGCTGGCCATGCTGTCGAGGGCTTCGTAGCTTGCCGAGGTGGTGACGACAAACTGCACGGGCAGCCCGCCACCCGAGCCGGGCAAGCTGGGTCGTGGGAACACCGCGGTGTCCAGCCCCGGGTTGGGCGAGAACTTCGCGGTCATTTCGCCTTGGACTTGCGTTTGGGAGCGCTCGCGCTCGCTGGTGGGCACCATTTTGAGCCCACCAAACACAGTATCTGGCGAAAGCCCGCCAATAATCATAAAGGTCTCGCTGTATTCCGGGATGGTCTCAGCGGCGTCTTGGTAGTCGCGGGCAAACTCGGTTAAGTAGTCAAACGTCGCGGTACGCGGGGCTGAGCCCTGGAAGAACAAAATGCTTTGGTCTTCGGTGGGGGCGAGCTCGTTTTGGCTCATGGTAAACATAAAGTAATTCGAGCCCAGCACCACCACGCCAAATAAAATCAGCACGCTTTTGGTATCCAACAGCCCATGCAAGGTGCGCTTGTAGATTTGCGATAGCCGATCGAATGCGTGTTCGACAAACGCTTCAAACCGGCCTGGGTTGCCGCCGGGTTTGAGCACCATAGCGGAGAGCATGGGCGAAAAGGTGAGCGCGACAATGCCGGAGATGAGCACCGCGCCGGCCAAGGTAAAGGCAAACTCCGTAAACAGCGTGCCGACCAAGCCGCCCATAAAACCAATCGGGGCATACACCGCGAGCAGCGTGGTGGTCATGGCGATAATCGGCACGGCCAGCTCACGCGCACCGGTAATGGCGGCGTCAAAGCGGGTCATGCCGTCTTCAATATGGCGATGGATGTTCTCAACCACGATGATGGCGTCGTCGACCACCAAACCAATCGCGAGCACCATGGATAGCAGTGTCAGTAGGTTAAGCGAGTAGCCCAGCGCAAGCATAATGCTGGCCGCGCCCACCAATGACAGTGGGACGGCAATCGACGGCACAATGGCCGCGCGTAGCGACCCGATGGTTAAAAAAATCACCACCAGAACGATGAGCACGGCCTCGGCGATGGTTTTAAACACCTCGGTAATCGAGTCTTGAATAAATTCACTGGCATCGTAGGGCAGCGCGAGTTGAATGCCCTGGGGTAGCTGACTGCGCAAATCTGGTAGCGTCTCGCGCACCGCGCCGGCGACATCGAGGGGATTGGCGCCAGGCGCTTGCTCAACGGCAATAAAGGTTGAGGGCTGGCCTTTATACCAAGCCGCTGAGTTATACGATTCGGCACCAAAGTCGGTGGTGGCAATATCTTCAATGCGAATAACGCTGCCGTTGTCTTCACGCACGACAAGGCGGTTAAACGCGCCGGGGTCGCTAATATCGGTGCTAATCGTTAGGTTGATTTGGGTGAACGCGCCCTTGGTGTTGCCAATACCGGCTTGGTAGTTATTGGCGCGCAGCACTTGGGTGACTTCGCGGGCCGACACATCCAGCGCGGCCATTCGATCGGGATCAAGCCAAATGCGCATGGCCGGGGTGCGACCGAATACCCGGGCTTTGGCCACGCCGGGTAGGGCTTGGACTTGGGGCTGAATGACGCGATTCACAAAGTCGGTGATTTCGGGCACCGGGACTTGGTCGGAGTAAATGGCCATGTACATCAGCGCGGTTTGATCGCCGGTGCTCGATTCAATTACCGGATCCTGCGCCTCAGCGGGCAGGGCGTTGCGCTGCGAGGCGACTTTGGCTTGAATCTCGGACACCGCGGCGTTGGCGTCGTAATTGAGCGCCATATTCACCTCAATGGTGGATAAGCCTTGGCGGCTCTCCGAGGTGATGTAATCAATGCCGTTGGCCTCGGCGATCGCCTGTTGCAGCGGCTGGGTGATAAAGCCTTGCACCAACTCGCTATCGGCACCCGGAAAGCTGGTGGTCACGGTGACCACGGTGTTTTCGGTGGAGGGGTACTGGCGAATATCCAATAAATCCAACGAGCGCACACCGGCGAGCAAAATGAGCAAGCTCACCACCGTGGCCAGCACCGGCCGGTGGATAAAGATATCGGTAAACTTCATCGACCGCTCACCTCAGTCGGATTGAGGTTGACCGTCTCGTCAATGGTGACGGGCTGACCGGGGCGTACTTTAATGGTGCCGGTGGCCACCACGCGATCGCCTTGCGCTAGGCCGGATAGCACTTCGACGCGGCCATCGCGCACTTCGCCGGTGCGTATTTGGACCCGCTCGCTGATCAGGCCTTGTTCGGTGTCGTTAATGCGCAGGGCAAAATCGCCATAGGTATTAAAGTTAACGGCCGTGCGCGGAATGGTGAGCACCTCGCGGCTACTGGGCTCGAGGACGGTGACGCGGGTAAACATACCCGGGCGAAGCCGCTCGCTGGCATTGTCTAGCGTGGCGCGGATGGATACCGAGCGGGTGTCTTCGGTAATGCCCGTGTCGATGGCGGAGATTTCCCCATTAAAGACTTCGTCGTAGGCGCTGGTGCGAATTTCGACGCGCTGGCCTAAGCGCACGTCCGGCATAAAGCGCTCGGGCAGGGTGAAATCGGCATAAATGGGGCTAAGTTGGCGCAGTTCGACAATTTCGGTGCCGGGCGATAAAAACTCGCCCACGCTTAATCGGCGAATGCCTAATAGGCCATCGAAGGGTGCGCGAATGGTTTTTTGCCGCAGGCGCGCTTCTTGGGTACGCACCGCCGCCGTCGCGCTATCTAAACGAGCGCGGGCTTCATCAAATTGCGATTGCGAAATCGCGCGTTGGGCGAGGAGGTTTTGCGCGCGCTCAAACTCAATACGCGCGAGCTCGGCTTGGGCGTTTAGGCCTTCGAGTTCAAATTGATCGACTTCGCTATCGAGCTCGACCAGGGTTTCGCCGGCTTCAACCCGCGCACCGGAAGTAAAGTTAATCGACTCAATCATGCCGGCGACTTCGGTGCTGACTGCGACCGTATCGATGGCGCTTAAGCTGCCGACCGCACTGCGCTGCCCACGCCATTCCTGCGCGGCGACTTCGGTGGCGCTCACGTTGGCAGGTCGCGGGCCACCCGGGCCGCCGCCTTGCATTTGGACTAAAAATTTATAGCCGAAAATGCCCCCGAATATCGCAACTAAAATCCCCATTGCGATGATAAATCGGATCGAAGTCTTCATGAGCGCAGTCCTATTTGCATCGTTAATCAGCGCCGGAATTCCCGTGCGCTGTCCGACAAGTCAAAGCGAGTAAAGTTGCTAGTCTATCAGGCGTTTTTGTGAATGCGTTGCATGAATCTGGTGTACCAACGGCATCTAGCGTTACGGTAGAGCCATTCGCAAGTTACACAATGGAAAAGCCGCATGTTTCGGGATCTACTGCTTTATCTCAACGATGATGGCCACCAACAAGATCACGTGGCGACCACGGCGGCCCTAGCGCAGCGCTTGGGCGCCCGGTTAACGGGTTTGGCTGTGTCTGAGCCGTTGGCCGCGCATGCGGAATACCTGCCGCCAGAGGCGTTAGAGCGCTATCAAGCGGCCTGGCGCAGTCGCAACGCCCGGCTGGCCGAGACGTTTCAAGCGCAAGTCAGCCACCATGCGATTGCGACTGAATGGCGGGCGGTCGAGGACCTGCGCATGGATCGCAGCACGGTTGATGTGATTGCGCTGCAGGCGCGCTATGCCGATTTATTGGTAATTGGTCAGGTTGACCCCGATCGGCCGGCCGATTTGGTGCCCGCCGACTTACCCGGGCAAGCGGCGGTGATGGCTGGACGACCGGTGTTGGCTTTGCCCTACGCCTGGCAGCAACGCCCGATTGGCCAGCGCATTGTGGTGGGCTGGGATGGTGAGCGCGAATCCACGCGAGCCTTGGCTGATGCCCTACCGCTGCTCACCGTCGCTGAGTTGGTGCAAGTGGTGGTGGTGGGCAACCACGCCGGGCCAAGCGATCCCGATGGCGATTGGCCCGGCGCGGATATTGCCGCGCATTTGGCCCGTCACGACATTAACGTCGAATTGGTTCATCAAGCCTCGGGCGATGTGCCCATTGCCGATGCCTTGCTATCGGCCGCGGCCGATAGCGATGCCGACTTGTTAGTGATGGGGGCGTATGGCCGCTCGCGCTTTCGGGAAATGGTGTTGGGTGGAACCACCCGCCGAATCTTAAGTGAAATGACCCTGCCGGTGTTGCTTTCGCACTAGTCCAGCCGGCCCAGCGCTAGGACTGTTTGGATGCCGACATGGCCAGCGAGACAGAATCGGCAAAGCGCAGGGCATGGGGTTTGTCGATTTCAATTTCGGCATATTCGACCGGGGTATGCGCCATCACCATTTCGAGCAGATCATTCACTAGCGCTTCCAGCAGGAAAAAGCGGTTTTCTTCGACATAAGCGATCACCTGTTTGGTGATGGTCTTGTAGTCGAGGGCTTCTGAGACCGTATCGCCTCGGGCCGCGGGCAGCGCGTCGTAGTGAATGTGGATGTTAATCACCACATCTTGGCGCTTACGCTGCTCGTCGTCGTTAAAGCCAATAAAGGTGCGCAAGCGCAAATCTTTAATGTGAATGCGCGACAGGGGGCGGTTGAGCGCGCGATCACTCATGCGTTACGCCGGCGAATGAGTTGCAAAAATTCATTGCGCGTTGATTGTGATTCACGAAATGTCCCCAGCATGACCGAGCAGCTCATTTCGGCATTTTGTTTGCTTACCCCACGCATCATCATGCACAGGTGGCGCGCGTCCATTTGCACGGCCACACCCAACGCCCCGGTTGCCTGCTGAATCGCATCGGCGACATCACGCGCGAGTTTTTCTTGAATTTGCAGCCGCCGGGCGAACATATCGACAATACGCGCAATTTTGGACAACCCAATGACCTGTCCATTGGGGATATAACCGACTTGCGCATGGCCAATAAACGGCAGCATGTGGTGTTCACATAAAGAGTAAAACTCAATATCGCGAACGATCACCATTTCGTCGCTGTCGGATTCGAATAACGCGTCATTAACCAGGCTATCGAGCGACTGGTGATACCCCTCGGTGAGATATTCCATGGCCCGGGCGGCGCGGTAAGGCGTTTTGGCTAAGCCTTCGCGCTCAACGTCTTCGCCAAGCCCACGAATAATTTGCTCAAAATGATGGTCCAGATCGGGATTCATCATCGATCTCCATGTCGCTAAGGGGGTTAACAATCAAAGTTGTTGAGTCAGATGATCCGATTTTACACAGGTTAGTCATAAAAACGACACAGGAGCGCTAATTGATGCGATTGATGGGGGCAATGAGCTGGCTGCCGTGGCGCTGGTTGCTGCGTCGGGCCGCACGCTCGCAAGGCTTTCTCGACCCGCTGGCGC
>CAJXMZ010000080.1 GCA_913056315.1 uncultured Ectothiorhodospiraceae bacterium | reverse complement strand
TTCGCGCTGAAGTTTGCTTTGATCTAGTAGGCCTTCGCGGATCATCCCTCCTGGTCGGCGCACCGGCCGGGAGGGATTGATTCGGCCCTGCGGGCCTCACCCTTCGGGCACCTCGCTTTGCTCGGTGTCCTAACCGGCTGCGCCGGTTAGTCGAACCCGCTATTCGTTTGCTCCGGGGGTTCGAACCCCAAATCATCAAGTTAATAAAAAGGGGCCGGTGGCCCCCTTTCTATTAACTTGGCGGAGAGGGAGGGATTCGAACCCCCGGAGCCTGTGAGGGCTCAACGGATTTCAAGTCCGCCGCATTCGACCACTCTGCCACCTCTCCAAGCGATGTATTTTGGCCTGTTCTGGTGCGTTGAACAACCGTCTTAGTGTGCCACTTGGTCGCGGATGGCTGCAGCGGCTTGCTGAATGAGTTTAGGGCCTTGATAGATTAAACCCGTGTAGACCTGCACTAGGTCAGCGCCTGCCTGCATTTTAGTCACCGCGTCTTGGGGCTGCGTTATACCGCCGGCGCCAATAATCGGCCAATCGGGACCGCTTTGTGAGCGGATTTGCTCAACCACTGCATTCGCCATGGTCAACAAGGGTGCGCCGCTCAGCCCACCCGCCTCGTCTGCGTTTTTTGCGCCCGCCACTGGCTCACGTGACAAGGTGGTGTTGGTTGCAATCACGCCATCAATCGCTTCACCCATCAGCACATCAACCAAGTCATGCAGCGCTTCGGGGCTAAGATCGGGTGCGATTTTAACCAGTAGCGGGACATAACGGCCGCTTGCTTGGGTTTGTTGTTTTTGATCGGCCTTGAGCGCGCGAACTAGCTCGACTAATTGCTCACCGGCCTGAAGTGCTCTTAACCCCGGTGTGTTGGGCGAGGATAAGTTCACTGCAATATAGTCAGCAAACGGATAAACGGCTTTTAGGCAGTGGCGGTAATCTTGGGTGGCCTGCTCCAGGGGCGTGTCGCGATTTTTGCCAATATTAATCCCAATGGGCAGGTCTAGCTGCGAACGCGTCGCCGCAAGGCGCTGACATAAATGCTCCACGCCCAAGTTATTAAAGCCCAACCGATTAATCAGCGCCTGGTGGGCAGGCAACCGAAATAAGCGCGGGCTGGGATTGCCTGGTTGGGGTCGTGGTGTCACCGTGCCTAACTCCAAAAACCCAAAGCCAAGCGCAGCGAGCGCAAGCGCGTGATCCGCATTCTTGTCTAAACCGGCTGACAGCCCCACGGCATTGCGACAGGTTAACCCCAAGAGTGCGCGTGGGTCGGCAATGGGCTTGGGTAAACCCAGCCCACCGGTGAGCTGTGTATACCGATCGAGCGTGGCGAATGTTAGGTCGTGCGCGCGCTCTGGCGGCAGTAAGAAAAGCAAACGACGTGCGAGAGAAAACATGGTTGGACTCGACCTAACCCTTAGACCTGCCTACACTAAAACGTCAGTATAGCAGGCGATTCATACGCGCAATGCCCGATACCCACATCATTACAACGGCCAGTGCGCTATCCGCGGCGCTCAATGCCTTTAATCCCAAGCACTTTGTGCTCTATTCAAGTGATCCGGCCTTGATCGCAATCGCCGAGCAAAGCTCCGCGGGCCAGTGCATCGGCCCAAACCCAAGCCCACTGAATACCGATCTGCCGTATGCTGAATTGGCGATCGTTGATGCGGATATGGCGCTCGCGTCAAACGGGTTGACCGAACTGGTTGCCCGACTGCGAGATGTATTTGCCCAGCAGGTGCTCGTGATTGCCCCCACGCAAACGCAACCAACTTTTAATCACGCCGGGCTTATTGGGCTTGGCTTTCAGCGCTGGACTTCGCCAAGCGCTGAGCGCCCAGAGCGGCGTTGGTACCGGTTCGATATCAATGACTATAAAACCACGCCGGATTGGCTTAATGCCCGCCATTGGGCCAACCCAGAACTATGGGATCAATATCGCTGGTAGCGCTGGCTAGCGAATGCCCTTTGCCCATAGCCAACGGGTGATGTCATCGCCCACCACTTGCCAGTCCGGCTCGAGCATCATGGCATGTCCCATGTGCGCCATCTGTGTCCAGTCCGCGCGCCAAAGCCGAGCCACCGCTTGCGTCTCAGGGCTTGCAAACAACGCATCCTCAGCCGCACTAATCACCCGCACTGGTCGCTTATCAGCCACCATCCAGGGCCGGCCGGCCGCGTTGAGGTTCATCTCCCACAGCGCCCGTTGGGATTCACGTTGAATAAGCCCGCTATATCGATGGATGTCAGCGTCAGCGACGCGGTCTGAGAACACCGCTCGTCGGGCCATATCCGCATCAACGCGTTGCGCACCCAGCGTTTGCATCATCCCAAACCGAGCAAATAATAGTGGATCCCCCATGGCCATACGCCAGCTCGATGCCATCAGGCCATGTGGGGGTACGGGAGCCAGCAACACACTGGCACTGGCGGGGTAGCGCTCTAAATAGCGCTGTACCACCAATGCCCCCATGCTATGCCCAATCAGTACCGGGGGCGGTCCGGGCACATCATCAATCACACGCGCCAAATCGCTGACATAGTCTCGAATACCGGCATAATCGAGTTGCGCATGACCTTCACTTTGACCATGGCCGCGCAAACTAGGGGCATAACAGCGAAACCCTTGGCCTGCGAAATAATCCAGCATATGGGCTTGGTAGCACCAAGCGCCGACGAATGCACCATGCACCAATACCAATGGCGTCTCGCGTGCGAGTGTTTGCCTAGACGGCTGGGCGCGCAGCACCTCCAACTCGGGTTTGGCGGTTTGTGCGCCCAATGGCATGGTGAAATCGGCGAACATGGATTTTCCTGCTAGTCTCTTAGCCTTAAGCTAACAGAAAATGATTGGAATTATATGGCGAGCAATTGGGTCCAACGCCGAGTAATGCAACGAGGTACTCCATCGATGCCCTATTCAACTCGGGTGACGACTTGGCTGGTTTGGCTTTGCGTCGTGTTACTCGCCACAACGGCGAGTGCTGAGCGTCTTGAGCCCGATGCCCGACATGCTCGCGCAAGCCAAGTGGTTGCTGAGTTGTTGTCTCGCTATCACTATCGTGACCAATCCATCGACGACCAGCTATCTGAGAAGGTTTATAGCAGTTACTTCGATGCGCTTGATCCACAACGGTTTTATTTCTTGCAAAGTGATATCGACGCGTTTTCAGACCAACGCTTGCGGCTCGATGACCAAATTTCATCCGGCCGGCTCGACACCGCTTACGCCATTTTTGCGCGCTACCAGCAACGGGTAGCGGAGCGCAGCCGCTACGCGCTCAACCTGCTCGATCAGGGCCTTGATTACACTGGCGAGGGCAGCTTTCAGATTGATCGCGACGACGTGGACTGGGCGAGCTCAAAAACCCAACTCAACGCGATATGGGCGCGTCGGGTAACCAATGACGCATTAACCCAAACGCTGAATGGCCGAGCGATGGATGAAGTCATCAGCTCACTACAAAGCCGCTACCGGCGACTTGAACGCACCCTCGAGCAGTACAGCGCAGAGGATGTATTCCAGACCTTCATGTCGACTTGGGCGGCGCAGTTTGACCCGCACAGTAGCTATATGTCGCCGCGCACCTCTGAGAATTTCGACATCAATATGAGCCTCTCGCTTGAAGGCATTGGCGCATTACTGAGCAGCGAAGGCGACTTTGTCGAGATTGTTGAGCTGATTGCGGGCGGGCCAGCCGCGGGAAGCGGTGAGCTCAACCCGGGGGATCGGATTGTTGGCGTGGGCGATAGCCTTGAGTCAATTCAAGACGTGGTGGGCTGGCGTTTGGGCGACGTGGTGGATTTAATTCGCGGCGCCAAAGGCTCGGATGTGTATTTACGCGTCTTGCCCGCGAGTGCCAGTGGGCAATCACGCGAGACGCTTATCACGCTTACACGCAACACCATTGAGCTTGAAGAACAGGCTGCGCAAGCCGAAATTGAAACAATTGAGCGCGATGGCCAAACCCATACCATTGGCGTGATTAAGCTTCCCGCGTTTTACGCCGATTTTAACGCCGCCAATGCGGGTGACGAGGACTACCGAAGCACCACCCGGGATGTGGCCAATCTCTTGCGTAGCGACAAGCTAGCCAATGTCGATGGGCTTGTCATTGATCTACGCGGCAATGCGGGAGGCTCGCTCGAAGAAGCGGTCAAACTCACGGGGTTGTTTGTTGACCAAGGCCCTGTGGTGCAAGTGCATCGCTCTAATGGCCGACGTGAGGTGCTGCGCGACCCGGATACCGGCCCTGCCCTGTATGACCAGCCGTTAGCCGTGATGGTGGATAGCGGCAGCGCATCGGCTTCTGAGATTTTTGCCGCCGCCATTCAAGATTACGGCCGTGGGCTTGTCATTGGCGATCAGACCTTTGGCAAAGGCACCGTGCAGACCTTAATTGGACTGGAGCGATTTGGCGTGGGTAGCGACGACCAGCCGGCAGGCCGCCTAAAACTGACCATCGCTAAGTTTTATCGCATTAATGGCGAGAGCACACAGCTCGAAGGTGTCACCCCTGATCTGACAATGCCCTACCCCCATGGCAGTGAAGCCGTGGGTGAGCGCGCTGCGGATAACGCCTTGCCGTGGGATACCGTTCGATCGGCTAAATACAGCCGTGACCGTGAACTGGATGCGATGATTAATGAATTACGTCGGCGTCATCAACGCCGCATTCAAACCGAACCGGCGCTACAAAGCGTTAGCACCGAAGCCGAACGCGTTCAAAAAGCCCGCGAACAAACCCAAGTTTCGCTCAATCGCGCCACGCGTGAGGCCGAGCTAACAGCCAATGAACAAGCACGACTCGCGGCCATTAACGCGCAGCTAAAAGCCACGGGTGGCACCCCGGTCGACACCCTCGATGACATTGATGTCAGCGCCCTACCCGATGTGCTGCTCACCGAAGCCGCTGCAGTGCTCGTTGATCTTGTCGAACTCAGCCGCGATGCCGGGCAGATGACTGCAAAAGCCAATCAGCCTTAGGTATCCGCCAAATAATCCAACACCAGTTGTAGGCTCTCGCGGCCACGAAAACAGTTAACATCCAATCGAAACACCGCCTCAATGACTGGCTGTGTTGGCATCCAACCGCGCTCAACGGCGTTAAACGCGATCGCATCAATCATTTGTGTGGGGGCTGACTCTGGGCTCAGCGTGAGCTTAAGATGCGCTTCACCCACAACGCGCTGGTCAATCACACGAAAACGCCCGCGAAACACCGGTTCGGGAAACTCTGCCCCCCATGGCCCGGCAAAGCGTAGGGTTTTAGCAAACGCTAACGAAAATTCCGCCGCGCTTAACTCGCCATCAGTCACGAGGACATCGCCTGGGGTGCGCTGAGCCAAGCGCTCGCGCGCCGCACTAAGCAATGCATCACGAAATGCGGGGTAATCATCGGCTTGCAGGGTCAGCCCCGCCGCCATGGCATGGCCGCCGAAGCGCTGGATCAGCGCACCGTTGGTTTGTCGGTCAATGGCTTCGAGCAAATCGCGTAAATGAACCCCACTCACAGACCGGCCTGAGCCTTTGATCAGGCCGTTTTCTGCCGGCGCAAACGCAATGACTGGGCGCTGGAGTTGCTCTTTGACCCGGCCGGCGACAATACCCACCACGCCTTGATGCCAACGCGTATCAAACAGGCAAACAATGGGCTCAACCTCGCCGTCTTGCGTCAACGACTCGGTGGCAATATCGGCCATGGCATCGGCGCGCATTTCGCGCTCAACGGCGCGGCGCTGAAGGCCGGGCTGGTGACCGGCGGGCCCGAGGCCGCGCGCGAGAACCTCGCCTGGCTCTGGCGCCAGATCGGCGCTCTGGAAGACGAGAGCATGCCGGCCTGGTTCGGGCTTGCCGAGACCGAAGCGATCAGCTCGGCGCTTGATTATTCGCCTTTCTACGCCGTCGCCGATGCCTGGA
>CAJXMZ010000079.1 GCA_913056315.1 uncultured Ectothiorhodospiraceae bacterium | reverse complement strand
AAATGACTTAGCGGGAATAGCTCAGCTGGTAGAGCACAACCTTGCCAAGGTTGGGGTCGCGAGTTCGAATCTCGTTTCCCGCTCCAAACAACTACCCCGGCCGTGCTGCGGTCGGGGTTTTTTGTATCAAGGCTAGGTGGCAGAGTGGTGATGCAGCGGCCTGCAAAGCCGTGTACGCCGGTTCGATTCCGGCCCTAGCCTCCATCCCTATGCCCGGATGGCGGAACTGGTAGACGCACAGGACTTAAAATCCTGGGGCTTTTAGCCGTGTGGGTTCGAGTCCCACTCCGGGCACCATTCCTAATGAGCATGGCGTTGGGAGCATCTGATGACCTCACCCATTCTAATCACCGGTGCAAGCCAGCGAATCGGGCTGGCTTTTGCGATGCACTGCCTGGAGCGGGGCACGCCAGTCATTGCCACCTACCGCACCCACCGGCCGGCTGTGCAAGCGCTTGAAGCCGCCGGTGCGCGCTGTTTTCATGCCGATTTTGCGACTAACGCAGGGATTGCGGCGTTTATTAACACCCTTAAAGCTGAAACGTTCTCGCTGCGGGCCATTATTCATAACGCCTCAGATTGGCTGCCAGAAAGCCCTGACGCGGATCCCGCTGAAGTCATGGCGGCGATGATGCAAATTCATAGCATGACGCCGTATTGCATTAACCTTGCCTGTCGTGAGTTGCTCGAGAACAACGACCAGACGGCCGATATCGTGCATATGACCGACTATGTGGTCGAAAAAGGCAGTGCAAAGCACATTGCCTACGCCGCTAGTAAAGCCGCGCTTGATAACCTCACGTTGTCCTTTGCCCGGTTGCTCGCCCCCAAGGTCAAGGTCAACAGCATTGCACCGTCGTTAATTATGTTTAACAAGGATGATGACGAGGCCTATCGCGAGAAGACGCTCAAGAAATCGCTACTTGGCATTGAGCCAGGTGAGGCAGCAGCAGTGCAAACGCTGCAATTTCTCTTAGATAATCGGTACATAACCGGTCGCAGCATCGGTCTTGATGGCGGCCGGCACTTGGTCTGACGCGTCGGCTTCAAACCATCCGGTAGCGCTTAAAGGCCAACGTTGCGTTAGTGCCGCCAAAGCCAAAACTATTGCTGAGCACCAGGTTGAGGGTTTGGTTGTTGCGCGTTTCGGTGACGACCGGCAGGCCCTGGGCTTGCTCGTCGAGGTTATCCACATTAGCCGTACCGGCAATAAAGTCGCCCTGCATCATGAGCAACGAATAAATGGCTTCTTGCACGCCTGCCGCGCCCAGCGAGTGGCCGGTGAGCGACTTGGTTGAGCTCACCGGGGGCAGTGACTCGCCAAACACCGCTTGCAGCGCGTTAAGCTCGGTAATATCTCCAGCAGGCGTGCTGGTGCCATGGGCATTAATGTAATCCACTGGCGCATCCACGCCGGCTTCACTCATTTGTAGCGCAAGATTAACGCAGCGCTGCGCGCCTTCGCCCGAGGGCGCGACCATGTCATAGCCATCGGAGGTGGCCGCATAGCCAACCAATTCAGCCAAAATCTCGGCTCCCCGCGCTTGCGCATGCTCGAGTGACTCTAGCACCAACATGCCGCCGCCGCCGGCGATCACAAAGCCATCGCGATCGCGATCAAACGGCCGTGAGGCCTTTTCCGGGGTGTCGTTGTACTGAGTGGATAGCGCGCCCATGGCATCAAAGAGCATGGTTAAGCTCCAGTGCTCTTCTTCGCCACCGCCGGCAAACACCACGTCTTGTTTGCCGAGTTGAATTTGCTCCATCGCCGCGCCAATGCAATGCGCACTGGTCGCGCAGGCTGAGGAGATGCTGTAGTTCACGCCCTTAATTTGAAACGGCGTAGCCAGACAGGCCGAGGTGGTGCTGCCCATAACTTTGGGTACCGCAAACGCACCAATCTTGCGCACACCGCGTTCGCGCAAAATATCGGTGGCTTTGACCACATTTTCGGTGGAGGCACCGCCTGAGCCGACAATTAAGCCAGTTCGCGGATCAGAAACGACTTCAGCCGGCAGATTAGCCTGAGCAATCGCTTGTTCCATCGCCACATAGGCATACCCCGCGGCATCACCCATAAAGCGGCGCGCACGGCGCGGAATGGCCGCATCGAGGTCAATATCGCACTGACCAGCAATTTGGCTGCGAAGGCCTTGCTCAGCATAGTCATGGCTAAAGCGAATGCCGGATTGGCCTTCACGCAGTGACCGGGTGACGCTTGCCGTATCGTTTCCAAGACATGAGACGATGCCCATGCCGGTGACTACCACTCGACGCAAAATGCCTTCCTCCTAGAGTCCGCTTTGCGGATTTTGAAACAACCCAACCCGCAAATCCATGGCTTGGTAAATCACCGTGCCATCGACTTTGACTTCGCCATCGGCAATACCCATGCAAAGCTTGCGCCGAATAACGCGTTTAACATCTAGGCGATAATGCACATGGGCATTGTCGGGCAGGATCTGACCGGTGAACTTCACCTCGCCGCAGCCAAGCGCTCGGCCTTTGCCTTCGCCGCCGGTCCAGCCTAAGTAAAACCCTAAAAGCTGCCACAGGGCGTCGAGCCCAAGACAGCCGGGCATTACCGGGTCACCGGGGAAGTGGCAGTGAAAAAACCACAAATCAGGGTGGACTTTGAGCTCGGCTTCGATAGAGCCTTTGCTATGCGCACCGTCGCTATCACTGATATGCGTAATGGCGTCAAACATCAGCATATTGGGCACAGGAAGCTGGGGGTTGCCTGGTCCAAACAGCTCGCCATGCCCGCAGGCGATCAGCTCGTCGTAGGTATAACTCGATTTTTGGTTCATGGTCATCCGCAAGTCACTCAACCCCTGACATGGCCCTTACATGTCGATGAGCGACGGCAATAAAAAAGGGGCTGTTTTGGTATGCGAAACCCTACTGTGTGGGCGCCTTGCTGGCAACCTTGGTATCAAGCCATTCATGAATGCGCTGGCGAATACCCGCGGCATCCAGACCGACGAGCTCAAGCTGCTCATCGCGCTCGGCATGCTGGACATACGCATCAGGCAGCCCAATGTGCAACAGCGGTGGGTTCAGCCCGGCCCGCGCTAGCGCTTCAGCAACGGCAGACCCAGCCCCTCCGGCGACCACGTTTTCTTCGAGCGTGACCACATAGTCATGGCGCTTGGCCATTTGTTGAATACAGTCCTCATCGAGCGGACGCACAAAGCGCATGTTGACGACGCTGGCATCGAAGTCCTCGGCAATGGCCTGTGCGGGCTCAACCATACTGCCAAAGGCCAGTAGCACGATCTTTTTGCCGGTACGCCGGACCTCGGCTTTGCCAACAGGCAGTGTCTCGAGTGTGTCATCGGGCGCGACGCCCGGTCCGCGACCCTTGGGGTAGCGCACGCTGCTAGGGCCATCCAGGCTGAGCCCGGTCGAGAGCATGCGCCGGCATTCCCACTCATCGGCCGGCGCCATGACGGTCATGTTGGGCAGGCAACGGGTGTAGCTAAAATCAAATGCGCCTTGGTGTGTTGCGCCATCCGCGCCCACTAACCCAGCGCGGTCAACCGCAAACAGCACCGGCAGATTTTGCAAAGCCACGTCATGCACAAGCTGATCATAGCCACGCTGCAAGAACGTTGAGTAAATCGCCAGCACTGGGCGCTCGCCCTCGCAAGCCAGTCCCGCCGCTAAGGTCACGGCATGTTGCTCGGCAATGGCGGTATCTAAGTACCGATCAGGGTAGCGCTCGGCAAAATCCACCAAGCCCGAGCCCTCGCGCATGGCCGGGGTAATACCCCACACCCTTGGGTTGGCCTTGGCTGCATCGCAAAGCCAGTCACTAAAGACATCGGTGTAGTTGGGTGGGGCGGGTTCGCTCGCGCTCAACCCAGCGGCCGGGTCAAAGGCCTTCACGCCGTGATAGGCAATGGGGTTGGCCTCGGCGCGTGGGTAGCCTTTGCCCTTGCGGGTGACGCAATGCAGGATGCGCGGGCCATCCAACTCGCGTAGCCGACCCAGCACATCGACTAATTGGTCAATATCGTGGCCATCGACCGGGCCAAAATACTGAAACCCCAGCTCTTCAAAAAAGGTCCCGGGTACGAGCATGCCTTTAACGTGCTCTTCGGCGCGTTTGGCAAACTCGCGCATGGGGGTGGGCATGTGCTCGAGTACATTTTTGGCCTCTTCACGGAGGTTGCCGTACACCCCGCCAGACAGTAGACGGGCCAGGGTTTTATTGAGTGCCCCCACATTCTCTGAAATCGACATTTCATTGTCGTTCAGGATGACCAATAGGTCGGGCCGAGCATCGCCGGCGTGGTTCAGCGCTTCAAAGGCTTCGCCTGCGGTCAGCCCGCCATCACCAATCACCGCGCAGGTCTTGCGCTGATCGCCGCGGTTGCGACTGGCCAGTGCCATGCCCAAAGCAGCGCTGATTGAGGTGCTGGAATGGCCCACACCAAAGGTGTCGTAGGGGCTTTCTTTGCGCTCAGGAAAGCCTGCCGGCCCATCAATTTTACGGATGCGGCCGATTTCTTGGCGCCGGCCGGTCAATATTTTATGCGGATAGCACTGATGGCCGACATCCCAGACCAAGCGGTCATAGGGGGTATTTAAGACATAGTGTAGGGCGACCGTGAGCTCAACGGCGCCAAGACCAGCGGCGAGATGACCGCCTGAGCGGGCCACGCTATTGAGCAGATAGTCACGCAGCTGAGCGGTCAGGCGCGGCAGCTGGCTTTGCGGCAGCTCACGCAAATGGGCCGGCTCGTCGATGCCCTCAAGCAATGGGTATGTGCCCAATTCCATTAGCGCTCCTCCATATAATCTTCGAGCTCGGCATCAGCCGGCAGGTTCCGCTCGCTGAGCACTTGGCCGCGCACCGAAATGCCCGCTTGATGAACCGTCTCAGGGTCACCCGAGACGAGTGGATGCCACCACGCAAGATCTTTGCCTTCGGCGAGTCGGCGATAGGCGCAACTGCTCGGTAGCCAAGCATACCTGCTAACGCTTTCCGGCGTCAGGGTGATGCAGTCCGGCACGCTGGCATGGCGATTTGCATAATCGGTGCAATGACAGCCCTGGGTATCGAGTAATTGGCAGACAACTTGAGTGGGGTGGACCACGCCGGTGTCGATATCCTCAAGCTTATGCCGACAGCACTGCCCACAGCCATCGCACAGCGCCTCCCACTCAGGCGTTGAGAGCTGACTAAGCGACTTACGCTGCCAATAGGGGCGGTTATCACTATCCATTGTTGCAGTGTACCGCGACCTGGCTAGCGGGGGCGATCATGGCGCGTTGTCAGGTTTAGTTAGGAGAAAAAAGAAATGGTTGGTTTTGCCGAATTTGTTTAGTACTTTATATCTACCTGATCGTCGGTAGAGTACTGCGTGGAAATGACAAATAATTTGCTTGGGCAGCCTGAAGCACTCCTTCTTGATGCTGGCGTTGAGCAGCGGCAGACGTTGCTCAACGGCCTGAGCCAACGCATCCGCAGCGTGGCACAGGTCGCCGGCGACGAAGACCCAGCGCGATCTCTGCAGCCGCTACTTAACGACCCCACCATCACCTGTTTACACATCCTTGGCCACGGCGCCCCGGGCGGCGTGCGCATCGGCAGCCGTTGGCTGAGCGCAGAAGACTTTCGTGTGGCGCCTGAAGTGGCTGCCGCCCGATCAGAACATCTCGAAATCTATTTTTGGTCTTGCCGTACGGGTGCTGATGCCCGCGGCAAAGCCTTTATGCAACAAATCTCGGAGCACTCCATGTCTCACGTATTCGCATCCACCGGCTTGATTGGCGATAAAGATCAAGGCGGCACCTGGGAGCTCGACACGGTGACCAAGCCACGGGCCGCGGTGCCGTTTAGTCAGGAGGCGAGGGATGCGTTTGGGGTGGTTTTGGCGGCGCCACAGCCAGATTTATCAAGCGATGAGAATACACAGACCTCGGCAACATCCCTTGTGAATTCCGCCGAAGCTTCTGGAGTGGTAGATCAGAAAATATTCCCGGACCTGCAAGTGCCG
>CAJXMZ010000078.1 GCA_913056315.1 uncultured Ectothiorhodospiraceae bacterium | reverse complement strand
AGTCGATCGACGCACCGTCGACACCGTTGGCTTTGGCCGAGATGATGCCCCATGTCGAGAATTCGGTCGGCAACAGGGGGTAGGGCGCTGCGGTGTGCACGATCAGCGTCATCGGATCGGGCACTTCGAAATCCTTGATCGCCTTGGTGTATGTGGTGAACAGCGACGGCGAATCCGGCACGCCGGGGATGCGGCAGACGGTATAGATCACGTCATAGGCATCAAAGCTGGACCCGTCCGAAAACGTCACGTCATCGCGCAGGTTGAACTGCCATTGGGTTTCGCTGATCGGTTCCCAGCTGGTCGCCAAAAGCGGCTGAAGCTGTTTACCCCCAGCATGGAAATGCACGATGTCAATGTTGTTCTCTCGTATTGCAGTGAGCAGACGCTGCTCTACGACTTCGCGTTTTCCTAGATATACCGATCCCTTAGGTTGGTTTTTCGCTGTACTCGCAATAATTGGCTGATCACCCTGCTCTAACTGTGCACGACGCAGGGCATCGAGTGAATGGGGCGCTCCGCCTTCTGACGGTTTGGGCGGAATAGAGCGGTCAGTGACATGCAAAATACGCATCAATGTTTCGCAACTGCCCGAACTGCAAGCATATCGTAATGATCACCGTTGCCGACTGAAGTTAGTGAGAAGCCTGCGCGTTGAAAACGATCCTCCAAAACCGATCGGTCTGTCCAGTTCTCATCCATTTCAAAAAAGATTTCTCTTATCCTTGTTCCAATCTCAGCATTTAAAATTGCATCAATAACTGTTGACTCATGCCCCTCAACATCAATTTTGACATAAATTGGAGCGCCTGCTGGCTCTATCAGTGAGCTCAGGGTATCACCGGATATCGACGCAACGATCTGCTGGCCAAACTTCTCAGAACAATCAGCAGTTGGACAAACAATCTTGGCCTGGCCTGTATGTCCGTCGCTCACAGCCATGGTTTGCGAACCGTCATTTGATGATATGGCAGCTTCAATCACTTGTACCCGCTCCGCTTGATCGTTTATACGAACATTCTCTCGCAGCCGGTTGGCCGTCGCATGAATGGGTTCAAACGCATAAACGCGTAGAGCTTTATTATTTGCTGCAGCAACGAGGGAGTAGACGCCTTGATTCGCGCCAATATCTACAAAAATAAATGGTGTTTGAACCGCTCGAATTCGTTGCGCAAGGAAAAGCCCGTATTTTCCCGTTACACAATATCGGAACGTCGCATCGCCATAATCAGCACTAAGTTCAATCCCGTAAGCGCTTTTAACGACGGGAAGCTGCTTACTTTCCGCGTAGCGTAGGTATGCACCCCAAGGCTTCCTCATTAAATCAAACAAAACACCGAACCAACCCTCGGAACGGTAAATCTGAAAAAACCCTTTTACCCCCCTCAATCGCTTATCTCTGGGGCTGCTTGATGAGCCAATCCATGTAGCGCCTTACTCCTGGATCAACGCCATGAAAAGTTTGTAAGTAACCCCGTAATCTCAATTCGTCCATATCCGCCTGAGTGTAGGATTGATATGTCCCTTGAAGATGCGATGGGAACGGAACAAACTCCGTTTCGCCTTTGGCGAAGAAATCCTTAACCGCCTCCGCAATATGGTTAAACGGCTCAGCCGTTCCAGTGCCGCAGTTGAACACACCACTGACCTCTGGGTGATCAAGCATCCATAGGTTCACATTGACGGCATCGTCGACATAAACAAAGTCACGGACTTGCTCACCGTCACCATAGCCATCGCAACCCTCAAACAGGCGGACAACGCCGTCTTGTTGAATCTGCTGATAGTGATGGTAGGCAACGCTTGCCATGCTACCTTTGTGCTGCTCACGGGGACCATAAACATTAAAGTATCGCAGCCCAACGACCTGCGAATCAGCTTGCGAAAGTTTACGGCTAACATACTGATCAAAGAGCGCTTTTGAGTAGCCGTAGACATTCAGCGGGCGCTCATTGCCAATGTTTACGGAGAAATCTGTGCTCGCCCCATAGACCGCCGCTGACGATGCGTAAATAAATGGGATTTGGTAAGCCAAGCAGATGTTGAGCGCTTCTTTGGAGTACTGATAGTTATTATCCATCATGTAGCGCCCGTCCCACTCGGTAGTGTCCGAGCAAGCGCCTAAGTGAAAGACCGCATCGATACCATCAGATCCCGTTTCGGCTAACCAGTCGAGGAAGTCATCTTGATCAATGTAATCGGCTATCCGCGCATCTTGAATGTTTAAAAACTTCTGCCCATTTTCTAGGTTATCAACAACCACAATGTCATCTCGGCCCTTCGCGTTAAGGCCGTGCACCAAGTTACTGCCGATAAATCCAGCGCCGCCGGTCACAACGATCACATCCACCCCCTAATGTTTTGCTGACTATCAAGCATACGGATTGGGTTCGCCAGCCTCACGCCGTGAAAAGCGTCGATAGGTCCACTGATATTGCTCTGGGCGTTGGCGGACCACTTGTTCAATTTCGCGGTTTAAGGCGGCGGCGGCTTTTTCTGGGTCGGTATTATTAACCTCGTCGCTCACTCTTCGCCAGTGCAGGATATACCCTGCGCCTTCAGATAAGCGCTCGGCCCAACCGATGACAACCGGCGCACCGGTGCGCTCGGCGAGCTTGCCAAATAGCGTCATAGTTTTAGCCGGCTGGCCAAAGAATGGCACAAACACCCCTTCACCCGGGGGCGCCTGATCGGGCAAGACACCGACCGCTTCGCCGGCCTTAAGCGCTTTAAACAGCGCACGAATGCCCGAGGGTTTAGCCGGCCAAAAGGTTGCACCGCTGCGTGAACGGCCCCGATTTAAAAGCGCTTCTAGCTCAGGCCAGCGCGGCGGTCGATAAAGCGCGTGCAACGACACCCGTTGCGCTAACCACATTTGTAGCACTTCCCACGCGCCATGATGTGGAGCGATCACCAGCATGCCTTTGCCCTCGGCCATCGCCTGGTCAATCGCCTCGGCGCCCTCAACCGACTGAATTTGATCAAGCACCCGCGCAGGAGGCCAATGCCAAACCGCGGCCAGCTCAAATAACCCTTTCGCGTTTTCGCTCATCGCCCTACGCGCTAACCACTCGCGGCGTTGCGCCGGCCAGTCCGGAAAACATAGATCAGCGTTAACTTGAGCGATACGCGCTTCGTCGCGGTGCAGCCGTTTGCTTAGCCACGCTGTCGCTCGGCCAAGCGCGTGCAGTCCCCGGAGTGGCAGATAGGAGAGCAGTTTCAGCAGGGTGTTAATCGCCCGTGCACGGCCTTTTAACCGCGTATCGGCGCCTGGACTTCCGCCCTTGGTCGCATCACTCGCGGCGATGGTGCTCAGCCAAACCCGCATCGTTGGGGTCGAAATCACGAATAAAATACTCTGCACCACAGTAGGGGCATTTACCTTCGCCGGTTTTATGAACGGCGATGTAAACCTTGGGGTGGCTATTCCACAAATACATGCCCGGCATTGGGCAAGACAACGGCAGATCGTCGGCCGTGACCTCGTAGCGATTTTCGCTGTTGGGCTTTATCAGATCCGAGCGATCATGTGTTTGTGGATCAGGCATGGCGTTATCCTCGTGTCCGTTTAGGCGACCGGGGTGAGCCAGGCTTTGTGCTCATCGGCGCGACCCTCAACGGCGGCAAAAAAGCGGCTTTGCAGGTCGGTGGTAATTGGGCCACGAACGCCAGAACCAATCACTCGGCCATCGAGCTCACGAATCGGCGTGACCTCAGCGGCGGTGCCGGTGAAAAAGGCCTCATCACACACGTAGACTTCATCCCGGGTAATGCGTCGTTCGCGCACCTGGTAACCGGCCTCATGCGCAATGGTCATAATCGCTTCACGGGTAACGCCGGCAAGCGCTGAGTGAATTTCGGGTGTATGAATAACACCGTCACGAATTAAGAAAAAGTTCTCGCCTGAGCCTTCGGCCACATAACCTTCTGGATCCAGCAGCAGGGCTTCGTCATAACCGCAGGCCACGGCTTCTTGCAGCGCCATCATCGAGTTAATGTACTGCCCGTTGGCTTTGGCTCGGCACATCGCAATGTTGACGTGATGACGGGTAAACGACGAGGTGCGCACGCGAATACCCCGGGCCATGTTCTCTTCGCCCATGTAAGAGCCCCAAGTCCACGCCGCAATAATCAGATGCACTTGTAGGTTATCGGCGCGCAGCCCCATGCTCTCAGAGCCATAAAAGGCCATCGGGCGAATGTAGGCGCTATCTAAATTATTATCGCGCACCGCCGCACGGCACGCTTCGTTAACCGTGTCTTGTGACCATGGCATTTCCATGCCCAAAATTTTGGCCGAATCAAATAACCGCCGCACATGCTCAGGCAAGCGAAAAATGGCTGCCCCTTGATCCGTTTTATAAGCGCGAATGCCTTCAAACACGCCCATGCCGTAATGCAGGGTATGGGTTAGCACGTGCACATTGGCCTCGCGCCAAGGCACCATCTTGCCGTCCATCCAAATCCAACCGTCACGATCGGCCATGTTCATGCGCCGCTCTCCTCAGCGTTATTTTTAGCCCCGGTATTCATTACTTCATCCCAAACCGCTACCACCGCATCACGTGTCTGTGTCATAGCGTCGGCTGCCACTTTGGCGGGCTGTTCTTGCAGCGTGAGCCGATGCACCCGAGCGCGATACTCGCGATAAGCTATCGCCAATGTTTGCGCTTGCTCAGTGGTTAGTTCGCCCGCTCGCTCAAGCTCATCGAGCAGCCGAATATTGTCTGTGTAGCGCAGCAGGCCGGGATAATCCTGCGCGCCAGCCAATGCGCCATATTGAACCATGAATTCAATATCGGCGATACCGCCACGATCTTGCTTTAAATCAAAGCCCTGCCCGGTTTTTGAGCCAAGCTCACGGCGCATGCGCTCACGCATTTGCCCAACCTCTTGGCATAGCACCGCCCGCTCACGCGCTCGAGTTAATATCTCACGGCGTACCGCGGCAAACTGACTGCGTAGCGCGGCTGTGCCAGCCACCATACGCGCCCTGACTAAGGCTTGGTGCTCCCAGGTCCACGCACGCTCACGCTGATAGGCGGCGAACGCCTCCACGCTAGTGGTTAAGAGGCCTGACTGACCACTCGGACGCAATCGGGTATCGACTTCGTAGAGAATGCCACCCGGGGTGGGGGTGGCCAAAATATGAATAATGCGCTGGGCTAGGCGGGCAAAAAATACCGCCGGTTCGACGGGTTTGTCACCCGTTGTCGCGGTGCCAGTGGGCACGGGATCATGCAAAAAGACAATGTCTAAATCAGAGCCATAACCAAGCTCCAACGAACCCAGCTTGCCGTAAGCCACCACACCAAACTGGGCAATCTCACCATCAGCGCGCAGCGGTTCCCCATAACGCTGGCTCACCTGCTGCCAAGCCAATAGTAAAACTTGCTCAAGAATCACCTCAGCAATATCGGTGAGGTAATCACTGACCAACATCACCGGAATCGCACCGGCTAAATCGGCAGCGGCAACGCGCAGCACTTGGGTTTGCTTAAACTGCCGCAAAACCTCCATAGCCTGCTCCAGATCATCGCCTTCAGCTGCCTGTAAGCGCGCATTCACCTCGGCGCGCAGGGCATCCCGCGACAACGGCGCGTAGAGCGTGCGTGGATCAAGCAGCTCATCGAGCAACATCGGATGCAGGGCTAAATAGCGAGCAATCCAAGGACTGCCTCCAACCAACCGCACCAACTGCGACACCGCCATGGGGTGTTCGTTGAGCAAGGCTAAATACGCGGTGCGACGAACAATCTCTTCCAACAGCGTTAGCAATCGATCGAGCACGGCATCGGCGGTGTCGGTACCACCTGCTGCGGCTAATAACATGGGCATTAGCCGATCCAGCCGGGTGCGCCCTTGGTCGGAGAGCGCTCGCACACGGCTACCATCGCGAAATCGTGCAATGGCTTGCAGTGCTGCGCTGGCGTTTTCAAAACCCGTCTGGGTTAGCACATCGCGTGCAGATTGGGCTTCGAGCAAGTCATGCCAAATATCGGCAAAGTCCGGCTCGTCGCTTTGCTCGGCTTCGTCTTCTTGCTGCGGGGCCACAAAGACCTGATCAAAATGCCCCTGCACGCGCCGACGCCAGTCATCGAGCCGGG
>CAJXMZ010000077.1 GCA_913056315.1 uncultured Ectothiorhodospiraceae bacterium | reverse complement strand
CGACTGAAAATGGCACGCCGCTGGATGCGGGTAATCGTCCTTTGGAAGATGCTGCTCTAACACAGCGTTTGCGTAATGCCGGCGCCGTGATTTTGGGTAAGACAGTGAGCTGTGAGCTGGCGTATTTTCAGCCGCGGGGCACAACCAACCCACACGACCCCAGTCGAACGCCGGGTGGCTCGTCCAGTGGGTCGGCCGCGGCCGTTGCTGCGGGCATGGTGCCCTTTGCAGTGGGCACACAAACCAATGGCTCGGTCATTCGACCGGCCGCCTTTTGCGGGGTTGTTGGCTTTAAACCAAGCTTTGGTTCTATCCCCCGCACAGGCGTTCTCAAAGCGTCTCAATCGCTCGATCACGTGGGGGTTTTTGCCCGCAGTGTCGAGGATGTGGCGCTGGCAGCTAGCCTCATGGGGCCTGATGGCAAAGATGCCGATTGCACGATCAACCCAGGGCCGTTGTTAGAGACAGCCTTGTCTGATCCATTAATCGCGCCTGATTTGGCGATGGTGCATACCCCGTTTAGCAACCGCTTAGATGAAACAACGGCCGCAGGGCTTGCGGAGGTGGTCGATGTCCTTGGTGGGCAAGCGACCGAGACCGAATTGCCTGAGGTATTTGGACGCGGCGCCGGTTGGCTTGCGACCATTATGGCTTCGGAGATGACGCGTAATTTAAACCATTACGCCGAACGCGGTCCTGACCAGGTTAGTGATGCGTTTAAGGCCCTTATGGATCAAGGCAACGGCATTTGCGCAGTGGATTACCTAGCGGCGCGTGATATGCAGCAGGTGTTAGTTGACTCGTTGGAGCCATTGTTTGAGCGATTTGATGCCATCATCACGCCGGCAACCATTGGTGAGGCGCCAGCAGATCTAAGTACAACGGGTGATCCAATTTTTTGTACGTTGTGGAGCTTTTGTGGATTGCCCGCCATTACGCTGCCTTTACTCACTGGACCGAATGATATGCCAGTGGGTGTGCAGCTGGTCGGCCCGCGTGGGCAAGACGCTAAATTGCTAAGAACCGCTCGTTGGGTGCTTGCCCAGTGCAGCGCCGATAAGGAGACACAGGAATGATTGATCGAGTGATGGCGATTATTGGTTTATTGGTGCTATTCGCATTTTTGATTGTTGTGCCGATCATGGTTCCGCACCTCGACCTGATTATGGTGATTAGTGCCTGTGCGGCGTTAGCAACCTATGATGTTTGGCGACATCTGGTCGGTAAACACAGCTAGCATGCGCCCATCAATTGTTGGTGCATTATAAAAAAAGCCCGGCTTGATTCGCCGGGCTTTTTTTTGTGCTAAGCGCATAAGCGCCTAGGCTTAGAGCAAACGGTTAGGCAACCGCTTGTGAGCGCTGGGCCAGATCCCGCAGCACATAGTGCAATATGCCGCCGTTGCGGAAGTACTCCCACTCAGTCGGCGTATCCACGCGTACACGGGCCTCAAAGCTCTTCACCTCGCCATCCGGGGTGACCGCACGCACGGTGACGCTGGAAGGCTCGTTCGCCAGGCTGTCGATGCTAAAGGTTTCTTCACCTGTTAGACCAAGGCTTTCGGCATTATCGCCTTCCATGTACTGCAGCGGAACAACGCCAAAGCCCACTAGGTTTGAGCGGTGAATACGCTCATAGCTCTCAGCGATAACCATGCGCACACCCAACAGTGCAGTACCCTTGGCAGCCCAATCGCGGCTCGAACCGGTGCCATATTCTTTGCCTGACAGCACAACCAGCGGGATGTCAGCCTCTTTATAGCGCATTGCCGCGTCGTAAATGGAGGTCTGCTCGCCCGTGGGGTAGTACGTAGTCCAGCTACCCTGGGTGCCTGGCGCCAATTGGTTTTTCAAACGCACATTGGCAAAGGTACCGCGCATCATCACTTCGTGATTACCGCGTCGTGAGCCATAGCTGTTGAAGTCTTGGGGCAGGGTGCCAAGCGACTGAAGGTACTCACCGGCCGGGCTATCGGTCTTAATGGCGCCAGCGGGTGAAATATGGTCGGTGGTGATGGAGTCCCCGACTTTAACTAAACACCGGGCCTGCTTGATTTCAGAGATCTCAGCGGGCTCCAGCGTCATGCCTTCAAAGTAAGGTGGGTTGCGCACATAAGTGGAATCAGGCCACTCATAAATCTCACCCTCGGGTGCTGGCAGATTTTGCCAAGCTTTGGAGCCTTCAAAGACGTTAGCGTACTGCTTGCGGTACATCGCTGAATTAATGTGGGTTTCAATCACATCAGCGATTTCTTTTTGCGATGGCCAGATATCTTTGAGATACACCGGCTGACCATTTTGGTCGGTGCCCAGTGGGTCTGATGAAAGATCTTGGGCTACATTGCCGGCAATGGCATAGGCCACAACCAGCGGCGGGGATGCTAGATAGTTAGCTGGCACATCGGGGTGAATTCGACCCTCGAAGTTGCGGTTGCCGGAGAGTACGCCAGAGACCATTAGGTCGCCCTTGCGAATAGCCTCGTTGACCGCATCCGGTAGCGGGCCTGAATTACCGATACAGGTGGTGCAGCCAAAGCCAACCACGTCGAACCCAAGGGCTTCGAGGGGCTCCATGAGGCCAGCTGAATCGAGATAGGCCGGCACGACTTGTGAGCCGGGCGCAAACGAGGTTTTAACCCACGGCTTCGAGGTCAGCCCCAGGGCTTGCGCTTTTTGTGCCACCAGCCCGGCCGCGACGAGCACGGCTGGGTTGGAGGTGTTAGTGCAAGAGGTGATCGCGGCAATTACCACGTCGCCATGGTTCAGGGTATGTTGCTCGCCGTTGAGTTCAAGATCGACGGCGCCGGTCTCATGCCACATCGGGTTACCCGGTGCAGTATCTCCACCTTCACCCTCAAATCGAGCCTCGTCGGCATCCGGCATGGTGCCGCGGCTAGTGAGCTCTTCTTCGAGGTAGTTTAAAAAGGCCGCCTTAGCGTCGGTGAGCGCAATACGATCTTGTGGCCGCTTAGGCCCGGCAATGCTAGGCACGACGTCATCGAGGTTAAGCTCGACAATATCGGTGTAATCGGCCTGACGCGAGCCAGTCTCGCGCCACATGCCTTGCTCGCGAGCATACGCTTCAACCAGGTCTAGTGTTTCTTGGTCGCGTCCTGACACCTCGAGGTAGCGAATCGTCTCGGCATCGATGGGGAAGATGCCGCAAGTCGCACCGTATTCCGGCGCCATGTTGCTAATCGTTGCTCGATCGGCAAGTGGCAAGTTATCTAGCCCATCGCCGAAGAATTCGACAAACTTACCGACCACGCCTTTCTTACGCAGCTGTTCAACCACGGTGAGCACCAAATCCGTGGCGGTCGCGCCTTCGCGTAACTCGCCGTTGAGCTTAAAGCCAATCACTTCGGGAATGAGCATGGTGATGGGCTGGCCAAGCATGGCCGCCTCGGCCTCAATGCCCCCGACGCCCCAACCCAGAACGCCCAGTCCATTGACCATGGTGGTGTGTGAGTCCGTGCCAACCAAGGTGTCTGGGTAAGCCAGCGTACCGTCAGCCGTTTCTTTGGTGAAAACCGTTTTTGACAGGTACTCCAGATTAACCTGGTGGACAATACCGGTGCCTGGTGGGACGACGCGGAAGTTAGAAAACGACTTCTGCCCCCAGCGCAAAAACTTATAGCGCTCTTCATTGCGCTTAAATTCGATGCGGCTATTGAGATCAAGGGCATCTGAGGTGCCGGCATGGTCAACCATAACGGAGTGATCGATCACCAAATCGGCCGGTTCAAGCGGATTAATTAACTTAGGATCACCCCCAAGATTGCGCATAGCATCGCGCATTGCTGCCAGGTCAACAATCGCTGGCACCCCGGTAAAATCTTGCAGTACAACCCGCGCTGGCATAAAGGAGATCTGCTCGCCAGGGCCGCCTTTTGCATCCCACTGGCATAGCGCTTCAATTTGCGCGGTGGTCACGTTCAGACCATCTTCTTTACGCAGCAAGTTCTCTAATAGCACTTTGAGTGAGAAGGGCAGACGGTCAATATCGAAGCGATCCTTTAGGGCATCGAGGCGATAGATATCGAAACGTTTACCCTTCACGTCAAGCTTGGTGCGGGCGTTGTAACTGTTACTCATGGTTCCTCCGGGAGTGCGCACTCAGGCGCTATCGGTTGTCGCTTTGACCTAGATTAGTCTATCCAGTTGGACCGTATTTTACACAAACCCTACGTCTGCCGCAGCATTTGCTCGGCTCGAGCGATCACGCCACGACGGCCTAGCACGAGCCGCGCTCGCCCGCCGCCGCTCGCTTGCCATAAGCCCGCGGCGCGTATGGCGGCAAGCAAAAGCGCACGGACGTGGGCGGCAACGCGTTCATTGTGTAGATGCTGCGGATTGCCTTGAACCAAAATCTTCGGCCGCATCGGGCTAATGAAACGCGCATAGATATCGGCAAGATTATTGATCACGTTGGGGTGATTGATTTGCCCAAAATACTGCGCCCGTTCTTTCGCTTGGTGCAACGCATCGGCCAGCTCACCAAGGCGTTGACGCTTGCCCCGTAAGCGTCGCTCGAGCTGTATGACGCTAATTAAGTGCCGAGTCAGGTGCATCGAAGTTGGCTGCGACAAATGCGCAATCATTACCCGCAAACCATTATCCAGCGCCTCATCGCCGCCAAAAAGATCATCCACCGATCCGGTGTAATCGCCCAGTAGCCCCTGCAAGCAAGGCAGCGTGCGGCGGCTGTCGTGTTGACCGTGCTCGGCGAGGTCGCCAACACCGGCGAGCGCTTGAAACACCGCTGCCAGCGCTAGGACTTCGTCGCGATTAGGCTGCGCCAACGTTCATGGCTCCTACCACTGCTTGCCGCGTTGTAATGATGCCACCGCCGAGGCAATCCTGGCCGTTGTAGATGACGACTGACTGTCCGGGTGTGACGCCGCGCTGCGGCGAGGCAAAGCTAACTTGCCAATGATCAGGGCCGATTGGCTCGAGCGAAGCGGGCGTATCCGGATGGCGATGGCGTAATCGCGCAGTGCAGGCGATTGATTGCGGTGGGCCGACGCCATCGACCCAATGCCAATTGGTTGCGGTTAGCCCCGTGCTCATTAATGCCGGGTGGTCATGGCCTTGAGCCACAATGAGCTGGTTGTGCGCGAGATCCTTTTCGACCACATACCAAGGCAACCCGCAGTGGCCTGACTGTCCGCCTAGGTCGAGGCCTCGACGCTGCCCAAGGGTATAGAACGCTAACCCGCGGTGTTGGCCGAGTGGCTCACCATCAATGCTAACAATCGCCCCCGGCGTGCTTTCGATGTAACGCGCTAAAAACCCGCGAAAATCACGCTCACCAATAAAACAAATACCGGTGCTGTCGGGCTTATCAAAATTGGCAAAGCCGGCTTGATCGGCCAGTGCACGCACCTCGGGTTTGGTTAGCTCAGCGAGTGGAAATAGCGCATGCGCTAGCTGATGCTGATTTAAGGTGTAGAGAAAATAGGTTTGATCCTTGTTGGCGTCGACTGCGCGACAAAGCCGTCGAGCGCCTGTGTCACCGGCAACGGCGGCATAATGCCCTGTGGCGACATAATCCGCGCCCAGTCGAATGGCCCGATCCAAAAACGCACGAAACTTGATACGCTGATTGCACAGGATGTCTGGGTTGGGTGTGCGCCCAGCGCGAAACTCCTGCAAGCAGTGATCAAACACTTGATCGCGATATTCCGCGGCAAAATTGGCTTGATGCAGCGGTATGTCGAGCGCCGCGGCAACTTGACGCGCATCGGTAAGGTCAGTTTCAGATGTACACTGGGTGGCAGTATCGTCGTCCTCCCAGTTTTTCATGAACAGGCCCTCAACCTGATAGCCCTGTTCGCGCAGCAGCCAAGCGCTGACTGCTGAGTCAACGCCACCTGATAGGCCAACAATCACTCGAGTCGAAGCATTCATTCGACAAATATTAACATTGGCGTGGGGTCGTTGAGCTTTTAAAATCGAATATTGGCCCCCACATCCCTTAAGAGCACGCAAGGTTTTGGTCATGAGCGAACACAGCGATCCGCAACACGACGATGATGTCTCGGTCGAGGAAGCGTCGCCGAGCGTCACCCAACCGCCGCTTTATCGGGTGGTATTGCTAAATGACGACTACACACCGATGGAATTTGTGGTAGACGTATTACAAACGTTCTTTCGAATGGATCGCGAGCAGGCCACGCAGGTCATGCTCCATGTTCACACCCGCGGCAAAGGCGTTTGTGGCATTTATAGCCGCGACATTGCCGCAACC
>CAJXMZ010000076.1 GCA_913056315.1 uncultured Ectothiorhodospiraceae bacterium | reverse complement strand
GCGTGAGCGCGATATGGCTTTAGAGCTAACTGATGCCGCGCTTGATGTGATTGGTCAGGCGGGTTTTGATCCCATTTATGGTGCCCGGCCGCTCAAGCGTGTCCTGCAGCAGCGGGTTGAAAATGCTCTGGCTCAGCGCATTTTGGCGGGTGACTTTAGCCCCGGTGATCGCATCCGGGTGGATGCCAACGGCGGCGGTAAAAACGGTGAGCTCACGATTGAGCGCATTCACGAACCAGCGGCGGTGTAATCACCGCTGCTGCAGGCTTAGCCGTTAATTCGTCGAATCAGCGCATCCAGCCACCGGGTGGGTAGCAGGCGCTTGAGCGCTTTGAATAAGTGAGTAGGCACAGTGACGTGGTAACGCGCTTTGGGGTGAGCGGATTCAACTGCGTGAATTAGTTTGCGCGCAACGGCCTGGCCACTGAGCGTAAAGGGCATTTCGCCTTGGCTTTCTAAGCGCTCAATGACCGCTTGATAGGCTGTGCGATGAACACTGTTATCAACATTCACCCAGTGTTTGAATTTAAGCCAGCCGTTGGCGCGAAACTGACTGCTCACCGGCCCGGTTTGAATTAACACCGCTTCGATGCCGCTGCCATGGAGTTCTTGGCGCAGGGTATCGGTAAGCCCCTCAAGCGCGTATTTCGAGGCGTTGTAGGCGCCGCGCCAGGGCAAGCTAATAAAGCCCAGTACCGAGCTGTGTTGAATGATGCGGCCATGGCCTTGCGCGCGCATTGCCGGTAGTACGGCCTGCGTGAGTGCGTGGGCGCCGAAGAGGTTGGTTTCAAATTGCTCGCGCAGGGCTTGACGAGGTAAATCCTCAAGCGCGCCGGGCTGGCCAAAGCCGGCGTTATTAAACAGCGCGTCAATTCGTCCTTGTGTTTGGTGGAGTATGGCATCGACGGCGGCTTGAATGCTGGCATCATCGTTGACGTCGAGCAGCAACGCATCAGCCAACCCGGCGCGTTTCAAAGAGTCCACATCGGCTGCCTGCCGAGCGCTGGCGAATACCCGCCAGCCGCGTTGTTGCAGTGCCACGGCACAATCGCGCCCAATCCCGGTTGAACAGCCGGTGATTAAAATCACGGGCTGTTTGGGGTGATGGCCCTTATCCACTGGTTGGTTTGCGGCTGACACGCGTTAATCGCTGCTGCCGCGTAGCATTAAGTCATTGCCACTGAGTGCTTCGCCGCCATCGGCGGTGACCCGAACGGTATTGCTCATGCCAATCCCCCATTCGCCGGGGATGCGTAGCATTAACGGTAAGTGAAACACCATATTATGGGCGAAGGGTTGCTCAACGCCCCGGGCAATGTAGCCCGAGCCTTCTACCCATGAGGGTGGGAATTGAATACCAACGGTATAGCCATAAACGCCGGAGAAAAACGCGCGATCAGCAACCGGCGCCAAGGCCTTATCGGCGGCCGCTGCGGCTTGATCAATGGGTACACCCGGGCGCATGTGCTCAAGTAGGGCGGCATAGATATCACGAATCACCTCGGCCACCCGCTGCATTTCATCGCTGGGTTTGCCGGCCACACGCGTGCGCATCATAGGGGCGGTGTAGCGATGCCAGGCGCTGCCGAATTCAAGAAACACCGGGTCACCGTCAGCAACACGGTGGCGCTGGTGATTGCAGTGAATCACGCTCGAGCGCCATCCGGTGGTAACAATCGGTTGTAGGCTCATAAATTCGCTACCCGCGGCAATTAACGCTGCAGCGCCTGAGGCGGCGAGTTGCTGATCGGTCATGCCGGGGGCGATCAAACTCTCAGCCGAGGCAATACCAGCTTCGGTGATTTCGGCACTGTGCCGGAGCATGGCAATCTCGGGTTCGCTTTTAACGATCTTTACCGCATCCACTAATCCCGAAGCGTCGATAAGCGCCATGTTGGGCAGCGCCGCGGCCAGCGCGTCGCGATAGCCACTGCGCAGGGCGGGGCCCCAGTTGTCGGTGCCAAGCCGCGGGGCGCTGTCGGGGGTGTTGCTATGACCGCCAAGCCCTAGATCCACAAGCCGTTGGGTCATTTGCTCAACCGCGCCGTTGGTTGCCTCCCAGCGATAGCCCACTACTTCATCGACGCGGGCGGTTGTTACCGCCGGGCCGGTTTCGATAGAAGGCACCTGCAAGAGGGCGTGTTCATTGGCGCTGCCGGGTTGGCTAATGAGCAGGGCAATATGCACCGAGACTTCAAACGTGTTGTAGCCGGTGAGATAACAAATATCGGCCGCATCGGTCACCAACAGGGCATCGAGTTGTGCACTCACCATGGCCGCGGATACTTGGGCGCGGCGGCGCGCATACTCATCATCGTCAAACGGCAGCGCTAGGCGTCCTACGCGCTCAGCCAGTACGTCGCGGTAGCGATTAAAATCCATAACCCTCAATCCTTCTCATGGCGTTGATGCCTTATAGCAGATTCAGGCCAGCAGCACCGCAACAATGCCGGTAATAAACACCCCATCGAAGGTGCCCGCCCCGCCAATTGAGGCCAGCGGCGAGCCAAGATTGCGCACATCGCCTAGGCGCAGTAAATCCGCACCCAGCAACACCCCCAGGGTGCCGCAAATATAGGCCAGCGGCGCTGACTGATCGCTTGATAGCGTGACGGCGATAATTGCCGCGGCGAGCGGCGCTACCAAAATGGGCATCCCCACGCCTAACCCCGGAATGGGTCGGGAGAACATAAAGCAGACCGCCGTTTGCAGGGCGATCGCGCCTAAAACGGTGGCGATGGGCAGCGGGTGGAGTTGGAGTAAATAAATGCAAAACGCCATGGGAATAATGCCACCGCCCACATTAATCGCGATCAACACCTTATTGGGGTCGATCTGGCGCGCCAGTCCACCCATCCAGCGCAGCCGCTTTTGCCAGCTTGGGTCAGGTTCACGCGCAGCATCGAGCTTAAACAGCGGCAGGTTCACCGAACTGCCCAGCAGCGAGCTAATGAGCAATAACATCGCTGAGCCTTGGGATAGGCCGAGTTTGTCGAAGGCAACCGTCAAAACGCCGATTTGGATAAACACAAACAGCGTCGCGAAAAGGAAAATGCCGGCGATAATCTGCAAAGGCACGTTTTTTCTCCTATTATGGCTTGTATTCAGGCAGGCCTGCCCCGATATAAGTTGCATCACAAGAGGACAAACCGTATGCCCATTTATGAATACGTTTGCGATGACTGCAGCCATGAGCTCGAAGCCCTGCAGGGCATCAATGACGATGTGCTTAGCGAATGCCCCGCCTGCCACCATAGTGCACTGCGGCGCAAAATTTCAGCTGCCGCCTTTCGTCTAAAAGGCAGCGGCTGGTATGAAACCGACTTTAAAAAGAATAATCAACGCAACTTAGCCGGTGATAACAAAACCCAGACCAAAACCGCTAGCACCAAAGAGGCCGGCACCAAAAGCACAGATAAACCGACTAAGAGCGGCGATAAGAAACCCCAGTCAAGCAAGCCCAATCAGTCTGCTAAGACCGATTAGTCGGTCTAAGTCGCTTGCTTGACTCACCCCCACCGCTTAACATTCGACGGCTTTAAGACACTCGAACGATAACGGCGGTTTAACCCCATGCGCACCCATTATTGCGGCGACGTTACTGAAGGCCTGCTCGATCAGGACGTAGAGATTTGTGGCTGGGTTCATCGCCGGCGTGATCACGGGGGTGTGATCTTTATTGACCTGCGCGATCGTGAAGGTCTGCTGCAGGTGGTGTTTGATCCCGATCGTGCCGAGGCCTTTACCACCGCGGATCGCGTGCGCCCTGAGTGGGTGCTTAAAATTCGAGGCCGTGTTCGCCACCGCCCCGAAGGCACAGCCAACGCGAGTCTTAACTCGGGTCAGGTCGAAGTGCTGGGCCTTGAGATTGAAGTGCTCAACCAGGCGAAAACGCCGCCCTTCCAGCTTGATGAAGACGATGTGGGCGAGGATGTGCGCCTGCGGCACCGCTATATTGACTTGCGCCGGCCGGCGATGCAGCACAACTTGCAGGTGCGCGCGAAAGTTACTGGCTTTATGCACCGGTTTTTAGACAGCCATGGGTTTTTGGATGTCGAAACGCCCATGCTCACGCGGGCAACGCCTGAGGGTGCGCGTGACTTTTTGGTGCCAAGCCGCCTACACGCCGGGAGTTTTTACGCACTGCCGCAATCACCGCAGCTGTTTAAGCAGTTGCTGATGATGTCGGGGCTCGATCGGTATTATCAAATTGTGCGGTGTTTTCGCGACGAAGACCTGCGCGCTGATCGGCAGCCTGAATTCACACAGCTCGATGTTGAGACCTCGTTTATGGACGAGGATCAAATCACCACCCTAATGGAAAAGCTCGTGCGCGAGCTGATGGATGAAGTCGCCGGTATTCAGCTGGGCGAGCCCTTTGCGCGTATGACGCACGCTGAGGCAGTCGAGCGCTATGGCATTGACCGCCCCGATCTGCGCATTCCTATGGAGCTTGTCAGCGTTGGTGATTTGCTCACCGATGTTGAGTTCAAAGTGTTTGCCGCGCCGGCTAATGACCCTCGCGGCCGAATTGCTGCGCTGCGTGTCCCCGGTGGCAATGCACTCACGCGTAAACAAATTGATGACTACACGCAGTTTGTTGGGCGCTACGGCGCCAAAGGGCTTGCCTACATTAAGGTTAACGACCCCAGTGCTGGCGCCGAAGGGCTGCAGTCACCGATTCTTAAGTTTTTGCCCGATACCGCGATTAGCGAGATTTTAAAGCGCACGGGTGCGGTTGCTGGTGATCTGATCTTTTTTGGTGCCGACAAAGCAAAAGTGGTTAACGAATCGCTGGCTGCCTTGCGTGTGCGCGTGGGTCACGATTTGGACTTAGTTGCTGATGAATGGCGGCCATTGTGGGTGGTCGACTTTCCGATGTTTGAATACGACGAGGGTGATGGCCGCTTTTACGCTTTGCATCATCCGTTTACCGCGCCACAGGTGGATTCGGTAGAGGCGTTTGCCGCTGCGGATCCAGAGACCATCCTCTCGCGCGCCTACGACTTGGTGTTAAACGGCACAGAGCTTGGCGGGGGATCGATTCGTATTCATCGCCCAGAACTACAATCGGCCGTGTTTGAGCGCTTGGGCATTGGCGAGGATGAAGCGCGCGATAAGTTTGGCTTCTTGCTCGATGCCCTTGATTATGGCGCGCCACCGCATGGTGGCATTGCCTTTGGGTTGGATCGCTTGGTGATGCTCATGACCGGGGCGAGCTCAATTCGTGATGTTATGGCGTTTCCAAAAACCCAAACCGGCGCGTGTTTGCTAACTGAAGCACCCGCTGAAGTGGCGCAAAGTGCGCTGCAAGATTTGCATGTTCGGGTTCATAAGCCGCAAAAGGGCTAAGGCAAACGGCTAGTAAGTCGGCTCACGCGCAAGCCACGTCGATTATTCATCGGCCGTTGCTTCTGGACTGCGTACGAGGGTGAGCTTGGTGTTGGGCAGAATGCCCAAGCGCTTGGCTTGGCCGGCGGCAACTTCCAGCGCCGCTGCAATCGGGGTGCTAATGCCATAACCACTGCCTTGCGGCTGCATGCGCTCAACCGCAATCACCGTGCCGGTGCTATCCACATAAATGATATCCAGCGCTAGGGCGACATTGCGCATATGCCAACCGGTCGCGCGCGGACGATCAAAGACAAACCAAATCGGCTGATCGCGAATAACGCTCGCTGGCAGGTGTTGCATTCCTTGCGCGCGTTCATTGGCGTCATCGGCAACGCGCACGGTTAGCCATTGGGGTTTGGTATTGGCCGGCGTATCGATTCGCAGCTGGGCTTGATGCATTGACTGCCATGCCGGCGGAAGGGCCGCTGCAGGAGTGGCAGTAGGGCCGGGGCTAAAGAAATAGCTGGCTAAGAGCAGGCCAGCGGCAAGCAACACCCCCATGCTAATCCGCAGTACGATACGATTCATAGTAGACCCGTTTGCCGGTAATAGGGAGTGCATTATGCCAGCCTGGCTACTTTTAATTGGCGCGATTGTCATGGAGGTGGTGGGTACCACCGCCCTCAAGCTATCCGCCGGGTTTACCCGTTTTTGGCCCAGCGCCACGGTGGTTGTAGCGTATTTGTTGGCGTTTATTGCGCTAGGTTTTGTGTTAAAGCGCATGGATGTCAGCGTTGCTTATGCCATTTGGGCTGGGCTGGGTACGGCACTCGTGGCGGTGATTGGTGTCGTATATTTTGGTGAGGCCATGAACTGGCTTAAAGCTGCTAGCCTTGGTCTGATTGTTATCGGCTTGGTTGGTCTTAACTTAGCCGCGCGGAGCGCTTGAAAAGGAGAAAGTGATGTCGACACCTGCTATTAACATTGGAATTAACGAAGCCACTCGCGCTGAAATTGCCGGCGGTGTCGCTCGGGTACTAGCCGATAGTTATTCGCTGTACCTCAAAACCCATAACTTCCACTGGAATGTGACTGGGCCGATGTTTAACTCGCTGCATATGATGTTCGAGGAGCAGTACACCGAGCTGGCCACGGCGGTGGATGAGATTGCTGAGCGCATTCGAGCACTGGGCGAACCGGCACCGGGCAGTTACAGCGAGTATCAGCGTTTGACCTCTATTCCCGAAGAAGCCGGGGTGCCGGAGGCCAAAGAGATGATTCGGCAGTTAGTCAGCGATCATGAGACCGTGGCGCGCACTGCCCGTGAGGTATTCGCTCGTGCTGACGAGGCCCATGATGAGCCAACCGCTGACTTGCTCACCCAGCGCATGCAGCTGCATGAAAAAACCGCCTGGATGCTGCGCAGCATGCTCGAATAAAGCGCATCGCGTTGATCAATGGGCCGGGTAACCGCTGTG
>CAJXMZ010000075.1 GCA_913056315.1 uncultured Ectothiorhodospiraceae bacterium | reverse complement strand
AGGTTGGGCTGCTGGATGAGGCTGAAAACACAGGCAACACAGACAATAACCTTATCGCGAGCGCTGCTTATAACTTCGGTCCAGGCGCACTTCATATCGGCTACAACGATTTTGGCGTTAAAGAGAACAGCAGCGACGAACTTCTGGGACTTGCCACTGTGTTTAGTGTTGGAGCGGCAGAAATCTCGTTGGTTCACGAGATGGAAACCTTAGACGGCGCTGACACCGACTACACCGGGCTAACGGCATCCGTAAATTATGGGCCTGGTGACATTTACGCCGGCATTCAGTCCGTTTCTCCTGACGCGTCAGATGAAGAAGATCTCTCACAATATGCCGTTGGCATTAACGCTGAGATTGCAGACGGCCTAACGACCTACGCCGAATACGGCAACCTTGATGGCCAAGCTGATAGCGATAAGGACACAGTCATCGCATTCGGCGTTGCTCTCGCTTTCTAAGCCTTGATTGATTGCTTAGGCGATAACCCCATATGGCAACCCCCTGTTAGCGTCGCTACCTAGCAGGGGGTTTTTATTTGGGTCTTGATTAATCAATCGTGTTCGTTGCTAGAGATCCAACTTCCCTTGCCCGGGCGCAGCTGCCGATTTGCGTTGGCGTTTGGGACGCTGAGGGGCGGGGGCTCGGCTGGCATGTTGGCGGCGCACACGGGCGGACTCACCGGCTAAATCGCGGCTTGCCCGATGCGCTTTAATGCGTGCGCGGGCCTCACGGGCAGCCTGCTCGTGATCAACCACTGGCCACGGGTAATCCTCACCCAAGGCAACACCATAGTGCCGCTGTAAGCTCGCGGGCATTTTCCACGGCTCATGCACCCAGTCATCGGGCAATGCATCGAGCTCGGGAACCCAGCGCCGAATATAAATACCGTTTGGGTCTTGATCGCGTGACTGCTTGACCGGGTTATAAATACGCAGGGTATTGATGCCCGTCGTGCCGGATTGCATTTGAAACTGGCAGTAGTGAATGCCCGGCTCATAGTCGGTAAACAACCGAGCGAGGTGGTGAGCAGGCTCACGCCAGTGCATCCACAAATGGTAACTCGAGACCGCTACTAACATGGCGCGCATGCGAAAATTAATCCAGCCATCGTGGGCCAACTGACGCATACACGCATCGACAAACGGCAACCCCGTGCGCCCGTTGATCCAGGCCGCCAAGCGCTCAGGATCGGTGTGTGACTCATCGCGCAACCCATCGTAACCACGGTGCATATTGCGCCATTCAATGCTCGGCTCGTCATCGAGCTTTTGCATAAAATGGCAATGCCAATGCAAGCGCGACTCAAACGACTTTAACGAGCGAGCCCAATGGGAATGGGGCGCTTCGGCCTTGGCCGCTAACCAACGCTGGCGATGGGTTTGCACAATTTCGCGTAACGACAACGTGCCATAGGCAATATGCGCGGACAGTCGCGAGCACACATGGGCAGCGCTCAGCGGGCTCGACATCCCCTGACGATAAGTCTGCCCGCGCTCAGCGAGAAAGCTGGATAGCAAGGCTTCACCAGCCGCACGTCCACCGGGCTGGCGCCCCGGACACGGCGTGGCGCCAGCGCCAAGGCCTTCAAGCGGCAAAGCATCAATGGCCAGCGGTTGAACCAGGGCTTCATCGCCCGCGTTATGCCGCATAGTCGTTGCCGCGATGCCCTTTTGATCCGACACTTGGATGGGAGCAGCTTTCATACGCCGCTCCCAATGCCCGGCCCAGTGATCGCGATTACGCAAGCCGCGCACCACGCCAAACTGCGGCGTCTCATTAAAGGCCACACCGGTTTGTCGACACCAGCGGCTCACCGCCTGGTCACGCTGATAGGTCCACGCATTGCCGGTTTCTTCATGGGCATGAATCGCGGCAAACGGGCAAGCCGCATGCAGGCGAGCAAACACCTCAGGTAGTGCGCCTTTAAACACATGCAAGCGCAAACCCAATGTGGCCAGAGCATGATCTAGCTCAACCAAACTCTCGCGAATAAACGCCCAATGCCGCGCGCCGGTATCGGCCTGGCGCCAATAATCCGGCTCGATGACATACACCGGCAGCACCGGACCCGCGGCCGCAGCATTAGCCAACGGCGCGTGATCCGATATGCGCAAATCACGCTTAAACCAAACGACCTGGGTAGTCATCGGCGCAAACCCTTGGCCTGACGCCGGCAGCGCTCCGAGCAATAGCGCACTTGCTCCCAATCTCTTGCCCACTTGCGCCGCCAGTTAAACGGCCGCTCGCAGACCAAACAGATCTTGCTGGGCAAAGGTTTTTTAGCCACGGGCAAGCGCCAGGCTATTGGCTAAGGCTTCTAACCCATCGCCACAGTCCATTGTGACCCGCGCACTGGCCTCAGCATCACCCCGGGTAACGCCCAAACCAAGCACATAGACCGGCTGGCCGGCAGCCGCCGCCGCGCGCACAAATCGATACCCCGACCAGACCATGAGCGATGACCCCACGACTAACACCGCCCCCGCGTTCGCCACCGCCGCAAAAGCCGCTTCGACGCGTGCAGTCGGTACTGTCTCGCCAAAAAACACCACCGCGGGTTTAAGCAACCCACCGCAGTTTTGGCAAGCCGGCACCACAAAGCGGCTGTAATCAACGCCGACGAGCTCAGCATCACCATCTGGCGTGACGGCGGCTTGCGTCGCTGCCTCGGCCCACCCCGGGTTGGCTGCCTCGAGCTCACGTTGGTGCTCCGAGCGCGCAATAACCCGACTACAGCCAAGGCATTCGACTCGATCAAGCCGGCCATGCAAATCCAGCACCGAGCGACTACCGGCAGCTTGATGTAGACCATCCACATTTTGCGTAATCACCGAGCCAATCAAACCCGCGCGCTCTAGGGCAACAAGCGCGGCATGCGCACGGTTGGGTCGAGCGCTCTCGACGGTGCGCCAGCCCACTAAACTGCGTGCCCAATAGCGCTGGCGACCCGCTTGGCTGCCAACAAATTCATTGAGCTGCATTGGCGAGCCGCGCTTCCATTCACCTTGGTGATCGCGATAATCGGGAATACCCGATCCGGTCGAAACGCCCGCGCCGGTAATCACAGCAACCGGCGCACGATGCTGTAACGCCTGCGCTAGTGCGCTCACTGCGTATTCTGTCGCCGGTTGCGGTAGGGGTCGAACGGTCGCCACGAACACACGCTCCTGTAAAATCTCGAGAAGATGATGCGCTATTACTTGAGCTTTTCTAGGCGGTGCATAACCGCATCCTCTACCGTATCAACAACGCTGTCAGAAAAGTCATTTGGCAAATGGGTTGATGCAGATACAAGCGCGTCTGGCGCAACCTCAACCACTGCGTCGACAATAGCCTGGGCACGCTTGTTCGATATCCCGGTGTCTTTAGCTGTTTGTACAAAGTGGCGCCCACGAATTTCATCAAAGCGGTAATGATTATTGTTGCCCACTGACATAGCCATTTTCATGTGCTTTCGTTCAATTTGCCGATTGTTCAAAGCGGGCTGAGCGGTGACCACGTCATAAAGCGGCGTCATACGGTAGCTACCGCCAGGGCTCAAATGCACACTAAAGTTTTTTGCGTGACCATCGGTAGCACCCATTAACCAAAAAATGATTTGAGACTTCAGAAAATTTTCCTGATCGACCTGCGGCGTATCACTGCCGGCCAACAAGTCCAGCACCTGTGTCATGCCAGGCCCGCCTTCGTTTTGATACTTGAGTGTTGGAGGCACCGATAGCGCCTGACAACAGTCCTCCTGAGGAAGACGCAGTAAGCGTGCGTCTTTCGTCCACCGCCGGTCAAAGCGTTCGATCACCAATGCCCTGGTATTGCCAAAGGTTTCAATCGTTGCCTGATTCACCGGCAAACCAAACGCTTGCATAAGCTTCAAGCAGTAAAATTCATTCTCGACACTGTTAGACAGATCAAGACCCCCGGGCAGTTCGCCGATTTGGGTCTTAATAAGATGCGTCGTTGGCGTTGCACCATGGGGCTTAACCCATCTGCCGTCATGCCACAGCAGTGCTGTTTTTTCTTGAGCGCCTGCCACTGAAATTCGGAAGGCATCATCGCGAGCAAGTCCTAATGGCGCTTGACTCAATCCATTGAGGATTTTTTCAACCGCAGTGGCATCAATAGCCTCACCCTCGAGTGTCCCGGTACTATCAGGGGCATCCTCATCACCCACAATAAATTGCAGAGCGCCTACGCAGTCATGACCAATCTGTGACAACAAACTATAGGCGTCGACACCGCGCGCACCTACCGTCTCAGCCACGACGCGACGTTGTCTGTCCGAATCCGGGAGCAGGTTTTCTAATACCGTCGTTACGGATTGTCCGCGATACGCTGTCTCACGCAGCGGCAGAGACAACGAGACGGGCAGCGCGTAGGGCCAAGCTAACCATTCTTCGTCGTAAGCAAAACTGATGGCGCCATTTGACTCACGGCTTAAACGACCAACCATGCGGTTGTTCAGATAAACGCGCAACGGCGTGTAGGCAGATCGCCGTCCCACTAAAACAACGCCTCGATGTCCTCGGCTTTTCCTTTAGAACGCTCAGTGACTTTAAACTCAAGATCAAGCGCAGCGAGCACGGCGAAAATCGATGCTAACTTTGCGGATCTAACCCCCTTTTCAATGTTGGAGATTGTTTCCTGACGCAACCCAGCTTGATCAGCCAAAAAAGCCTGTGTCCAGCCGCGCCTTTTGCGAGCGCGTTGGATAATGCTGCCAATTTGGTTTGAGGTTCTTGCTAACTTGCTCATCGACTAAATATGCGATGGAGCGCATAAATTGTCAATATGCGTTTTAGCGCATACTATAAAAAGAGAGTTTAAATACGAGGTTCTTTTGTTCTCAGCACCTTATCCAGCCCGGCCGGATGGCGTTGCCATGATTGTCATGCTGGGCATCATCACCGCGATTGCCCCGCTATCGATTGATCTCTACCTGCCGGCGCTACCGCTCATTGAGCAAGGCTTTGCCGTTAGCCCCATGCTGGTCCAGCAAAGTTTGAGTTTATTTTTTATTGGACTGGCGGTGGGCCAAGTGGTTGTCGGCCCGATCGCTGATCGCTATGGCCGGCTCGGCCCGCTCACCGCGGGCGCCATCCTCTATTTGGCCGCTAGCTGGCTTTGCGCCATCGCCCCGTCAATCGAATGGCTACTGGGCGGGCGGCTAATACAAGGGTTAGGCGCCGCGGCCGGGCCCGTCATTGCCCGAGCCATTGTGCGTGACATCTATGCCGGCCGTCGCGCGGCGAGTGTGATGTCGTTTGTGATATTGGTTATGACCATGGCCCCTTTGATCGCGCCGGTTTTTGGCGGATGGCTCAGCGGGGCGTTTGGCTGGCGCTCCACGTTTTGGGCGTTAACCTTATTTGGCGCGCTGTGTCTGATCATGATGCGCGTTAGCCTGCCTGAAACACACCCAGCCACGCAGCGTGCGCCGGGCAGTTTAGGCAGTTTGTTTAAAAGCTACTTGCCCATCTTGGCCGACCCCTTGGCACTCACCTATTTAGGCGCTGGAGGCATGGCCTTTGGGGCATTGTTTGCGTACGTCTCGGGCAGCCCATTTGTCTACACCCAAGTCTTTGGTGTGGCCCAAGCCGATTTTGCTTATTACTTCGCCTTTAATGTCATCGGCCTGATCATGGGTAATTTTATTAATGGCAAGCTGGTGATGCGCTTTGGCCATCGACCCATGCTCACCAGCGGCGTGGTGGTTATGGCTGTGGCCAGCAGCGTGATGCTGATCATGGTGAGCCTAGGCATTCGCTCACAATGGCTCATTACCCCGGTGCTATTTGTTGCGCTGGGTACGGTGGGGGTGATCGCGGCCAACACGGTTGCCGGCCTGTTGGATCGTCACCCGCAACATGCCGGTGCGGCCTCAGCGCTATTTGGGGTGGCGCAATTTGGGCTCGGGGCGTTAAGCGCCTTTACTATTGGCTTGCTCAGCGTTGGGCCGCTTTTGGGCATGAGCCTGGTGATGTGTATCGCTGCGTTGCTTGCCTTTACGTCAGTAATGGCATTGCATTGGCAGCGCCGTCAGGGCATTGGCGCAGAGGCAGTGCATGGCCAGAGATAATGACCGCATCGACAGCCGCATTGCCTGTTTGCGCACGAAAGATGTGCCCGCGACGCTGATCTCGGATGACGGGTATCACTGCGAAGTTTGGCGCAGCTCGGGCAGTATTTTTCGCAACGGCCAGCGGCAGTCGCTCGATTTGGTGGTCAAAGTGCCCAGGCAAGCGATTTCTGAATCAGAAGTGCGCGTGCTGCACCGCGAGCATCATCAAATTCGTGAGCGGCTTGGCGATATCGTCCCGGTGACGGTGTTTGCGCGTACCGAGATTGACGAACACCCCAGCATGATCGCCATGGCGCCCAACATTCGGCGCTGGTTTGATGTCGCCAACCCCGTTCACGAAGAAGAAATTGCCCCCCTGATCGGTCAATCAGATCGGTTGCGCCAAGCCATTCAGCATTTTGTCGATGCCGCTGAGCATTGGTATGCGACCGAAAGCAAAGTCATTGATTTATATGGTCGCGATAATCTGGTTTTTGATCGCAATCGCCATTTGCACTACATCGATAGCTTTAGCGTGTTTTTTTATGCCGATCTGCTAGCCGTCTTGCCCGACCCTGACCCTGGGTTGATTGAGCGAATCCGCATCTCACGCGAGCGCTTAGGCTATTTGCAACACTTGCTCAGCCACAGCGCTTAATAGCCGGTCATCTCTAAATAACCCACGCCACTGGCATCACCGCTCACGCGCACCGCACCCTCCCAGTAGCGCACGGTAGTCGGCATTTCTTGGGCATCCACCCGCGCATCCACCTGCAATGTGGTGGCGGTGTCGGCCAACGTAATCGTCC
>CAJXMZ010000074.1 GCA_913056315.1 uncultured Ectothiorhodospiraceae bacterium | reverse complement strand
CTGTTGCCACCACATCGCCAGTGGGGTCGGTTGGATAGAAATCCATCCCAACCTCGCTTGCAAGACGCCCGAGCTGATCAATCGCCGCCGGCCGGTAGACATCCAGCGAGACCGCAAGGACTTTCTTTTTGTCACGCTCACGCAGCAGTCGGCCCAGCTTGGCAATGCTGGTGGTTTTACCCGAGCCTTGCAGCCCGGCAACCATAACCACCGCCGGCGGCCGGGCGTTGAGATCAAGCCCATCGTTGCGCTCGCCCATAACTTGAACGAGCTCGTCGTGAACAATTTTGACGAAAGCTTGCCCGGGGGTGAGGCTTTTCATGACCTCAGCACCCAATGCACGCTCGCGCACTTGCGCAATGAAGTCTTTGACCACCGGCAAAGCAACGTCAGCCTCGAGTAAGGCCATGCGCACTTCGCGCAAGGTTTCTTGAATATTGTCCTCGGTTAAACGCCCCTTACCCCGAAGGCGTTTGCTCATGGCATCAAGACGGTTACTTAAATTATCAAACATAGCTTGCCGACCTTTGTGGTCAATACTGGGCTCGTTAACTGCCAGTATATCAGGGTGTTCGCTCGGACTGGGTGGGTGGATTGCTCGAATGCCTGCGGTTTGTGTGCGATGATTTAACTTTAGTTTTTAATGCAGGTTAGCAATACAAACCGTATGCCCCAGAGCGTTTTCATTGTTATGACGGTGGTGTTTTACGCGGGCGCCTTTGGCACCTTAATTGGCGGCTTGCGCGGTAACCTGCGCATCACTCACAGCGAGCGCATAAGCACTGTGCTTGCGGCGGTCGCCGTTGCACTGCATGCCGTGGCGTTGTGGCAAGCGGCATGGACAACGCAAGGCGTCGATCTAGGGCTGTTTAACGCGGTGTCGCTATTTGGCTGGCTAATGGCCCTCATGGTCGTCATTGCCGCGCTGCGCGAGCCGGTGCAAAGTTTAGGCTTGGTCGTATTTCCACTGGCGGTGCTGGGCGTGGTTTTAGCGGCGTTATTTGGGGTGCCGCGTAGTAGCTTAATCCCCATTGGCGCCCCCGTTGATATTCACGTGATTTCATCAGTACTTGCCTACGCTGTGCTCGGACTGGCCAGTGCCCAAGCCCTATTGCTGGCTTGGCAAGAGCGCAGCCTTCGACAACGCCGGGCCGGTTCGGTACTCGGATTGCTGCCACCGCTGCAAAATATGGAAGCGTTGCTTTTTCAATTACTCGGCAGCGGATTTGTGCTGCTATCGGTGTCGCTACTGAGTGGCTGGTTATTTGTCGAAAACCTGCTCACCCAAGCTTTAGTGCACAAAACCACGCTTTCTATAGTGGCTTGGGTGGTATTTGCGGCGCTACTCCAGGGCCGGCTGCGCTACGGCTGGCGGGGTCGCACAGCCATTCGTTGGACGTTGGCCGGCTTTGCGCTTTTAGCGCTCGCCTATGTTGGCAGCAAAATCGTACTCGAACTGATTCTAGGCCGCTAAATACTCCCGTATGAACACCATCCCCCTATCTGTGCTGTTTAGCATTTTGGCCCTACTCATCGTGCTGTCAGCCTGCTTTTCAAGCTCTGAGACAGCGCTAATGACGCTCAATCGCTATCGCCTGCGGCACCTTTCGCGCGATGGTCACCGCGGCGCCATGCGCGCTGAGCGGCTGCTCAAACGCCCTGATCGTTTGATTGGAATCATTTTACTCGGCAATAACTTCGTCAATATCGCCGCCTCATCGGTGGCCACCATCATTGCCCTGCGCCTAGGCGGTGAAGGCGCCATTGCGGCGGCGACCGGGCTGCTCACGCTAACGATTTTAATTTTTGCTGAAGTGGCACCCAAAACCATGGCCGCTTTGCGCCCTGAGCGTGTGGCTTTTCCAGCGGCGCTCATACTCGCGCCACTGCTACGCCTGCTCTACCCGCTGGTATGGCTGATAAACGTTCTAGCCAACACGTTGCTGCGCGCCTTTGGCGTTAACCCAGCAGAGAGTGGTGATTCAGCGCTGAGCCGCGAAGAGCTGCGTACCGTGGTGAATGAAGCGGGTGCGATGATTCCGCAGCGCCACCAACGCATGCTCATTAGCATTCTTGACCTCGATCAAGCGACGGTTGATGACATTATGGTCCCGCGCAACGAAGTCATTGGCATTGACCTAAACGATGACTGGTCGCGCATTCACGCACAAATTGCCGAGTCGGAATATACCCGCTTGCCCGTCTTTGAAGGGGGTATTGATAACATCCGCGGCGTTTTGCATGTCCGCCGGGTACTCACCGCCATGCTCGGCGGTGATCTCACCCGCGAGCGACTCGTGGAGCATATTCGCGAACCCTACTTCGTGCCTGAAGGCACACGCCTGCAGGTGCAAATGCTGAAATTTCAAGCAGAGCGCCGGCGTATCGGCTTAGTGGTCGATGAATATGGCGAGTTTCGCGGATTGGTTACCCTGGAGGATATCCTCGAAGAAATCGTTGGGGAATTTACCACCGACCCGGCAGAATCAATTCGTGATATCCACTTACAGCCCGATGGCAGCTACCTGGCTGAAGGCAGCGCCAGCGTGCGCGAATTAAAACGCCTACTAGACTGGGAACTCCCAGCCGATGGCCCGAAAACACTGAATGGATTAATTCTTGAGCATTTAGAAACCATTCCCGAGCCCGGCACGAGTTTGCTCATCGACCACCATCCGGTGACCGTTTTACAAACCGAAGAAAACCGCGTCAAAGTCGCCAAACTCGAGCGTCGAGTGCAATTGCGCAAAACGCTCAATAGCAACGACTAATCCGGCGTCTCACTAACGATCGCGTCGCCAGCGTGTGCCTTGCGGGTTATCTTCAAGCACAACGCCTTCACGCTCTAACGCATCGCGAATCGCATCAGCCCGAGCAAAATCCCTACCCGCCCGCGCTGCATCACGCTCACCCACCAGCTGATTAATGCGCGCATCGTCGGCTTCATCCGAGCGCGTAGTCGCTTTAAGGAAGGCCTCGGGATCGCTGCCAAGCAAACCAAGAATGGCGGCTAAACCGCGCATTTGCTCTGCCATCTCGGCGGCTTGAGCGATTTGCTGCTGCTCACGAGCGCGATTAATCGCACGAGCTAAGTCAAACAACACGGATAAGGCTAGCGGTGTATTGAAATCGTCATCCATCGCGGCATAAAAGCGCTGTGCCCACTCTTTGCCACCGCCTTGGCTTGCCTGAGGCAACCCGCGCAGCGCCAAATACAGCCGCTCAAGGCCCGCGCGCGCATTGCCAAGCGCCTCGTCAGAGTAATTAAGCGGGCTGCGGTAATGGCTTGAAAGCAAAAAATAGCGCACCGTTTCAGCATCGTAGTCAGCTAAAATTTGGCGAATGGTGGTGAAATTACCCAGTGATTTGGCCATTTTTTCGTCATCGATACGCACATGGCCGTTGTGCATCCAAACATTGGCAAACGCTTGACCGGTCGCTGCCTGCGATTGGGCAATTTCGTTTTCATGATGGGGAAACTTTAAATCGAGCCCCCCGCCGTGAATGTCAAACTGCGCGCCCAAGCAATGACACGACATAGCTGAGCACTCAATATGCCAGCCGGGTCGGCCCTGCCCCCAGGGTGATGGCCAACTGGGCGAGCCATCCGCAACGGCCTTCCAAAGGGTAAAATCGGCCGGATCGCGTTTGCGCGCATCCGGCTCCACACGCGCACCCACACGCAGTTCGTCAAGGCGCTTGCCTGACAGCGCACCATAGTCAGCAAATTCACTCACCGCGTAATACACATCACCGTCGCAAACATAGGCATAGCCTCGCTCAATTAAACGCTCAATCATGGCGATGATTTGGTCCATATGCCCAGTCGCACGCGGCTCTTGGTCAGGACGCAAACAATTGAGCGCATCGGCATCCTCGTGCATTGCCACGGTAAAGCGCTCGGTCAGCGTTGCAATGGACTCGCCCAACTCGGCGGCGCGATTAATAATTTTATCGTCAACGTCGGTGATATTGCGGATGTAGCGAACGATATAGCCGCTCGCACGCAGATAGCGAACAACCACATCGAAAGCGACCATTGCCCGCGCATGGCCCAAATGACAGTAGTCATAGACCGTCATACCGCATACGTACAGACCAACATGGGGTGGATTGAGCGGTTTAAAAACCGCTTTTTGGCCCGTCAAACTATTGGTGATCGCCAGCATTAAGCCGAGTCTCCCGCCGCCGCGATGGCGAGCGCGCGCTGCAATCGGGCTTGGCGAATCGTTGCTGGCATTACACGAATGACCTCACCCAAAGCAGGCCCATGCGACAGCCCCGTCAGCGCTAATCGCAACGGCTTCATCATGGCACCCCCGCGCTGACCCGTGGTGGATTCAAGTAATGGACGCAACACCGACCAATCAGCATCACCACTGTCGTTTAAAACGCCATCGACCTGCTCAAAAAATGTCGCACCGGCTTTTTGCAGGGGTTTTTCATCCGCGATGGGAATCAGGGCCGGGTCAAATAAGCGCACGGCCCAGGCTTCAATTTCATCGGCGCGGCTTAGATTAGGCTGTACCAAATCAGCCAACGCCCCGCGCTGATCGACAGGCACACCCGGAAAGTGCAAATAAGACAACAAAGTCGATTGCGGCAATGCGCTCATCGCTTCTGACTGCCAATGATCAAGCTGCGCAAAGTCAAAGCGCGCTGGACTGCGGCTCAACCGGCTTGGGTCAAAATGCTCAGCCAGGCCATTAAGATCGAGCAACTGCTCATCGGCAACCGGATTACCCAGCCGGGCTAAGTAATTAACAATGGCTTCGGGTCGGTAACCCGCCTCACGCAAGCTGGCAATGCCCACTGCGCCTGAGCGCTTTGACAGCGGCGCGCCGTCGGCGCCAACCACCAACGAGACATGCCCGTAATGGGGCGGTTCGTAGCCCAAGCGTGCCAGTAAGATTTGCTGGCGCGGGGTGTTGGATAGGTGATCCTCACCCCGTAGCACATGGGTAATGCCCATCTTGGCGTCATCCAACGCGTTAGCAAACAAAAACGCGGCACTGCCATCTGCGCGCTGAATGATCGGGTCTCCCAACGCTGCGGCCGCCACCGACTGCGATCCCCGAACCAAATCCTTAAATCCAAGCGCGCCCCGATCCGGCATACGCAAGCGCACCACCGCCGGCTCACCACCCTGCTGACGCTGTTTAGCCTCGCTCGTCGCCAAACCACTGCAACACCCATCGTATCGTGGGGGTTTGCCGGCCGCCTGCTGTTGGGCACGTAGCGCTGCTAATCGCTCCGCGCTGCAAAAGCATAAGTAAGCATCGCCTTGTTGCAGCAAGGTCTCAGCCGCTTGGGCATAAATCTCAGTACGGGCCGACTGCCGCCAGTGAACCGGATCAGTGGCCTCGCCTGGGCCCTCATCCCAATCCAGCCCAAGCCAGCGCAGATCGGCCTGAATGCCTTCAATGGCTGCACTATCCAAGCGCGCACTGTCACTATCTTCAATGCGCAAGACAAACTTCCCACCTTTGTGGCGAGCCAATAACCAGCTAAATAGCGCAGTGCGCAAATTACCGGCATGCAGTGCGCCACTGGGACTGGGGGCGAAACGGGTTTTAACAGTTATGTTGCTCATTGCGCGTATGGTAATGCAAGCCCCACTTGCGTGCAGCCGCATTGCGCGTCATCTTTCCCTCCCATGAAACCGATTACCTACAACAGCGACGTTGCGCCGGTGTTATTTATCGCCGATTTGCACCTCGATGCCAGCCGTCCCGAGGCCATTGCGACCTTCTTGGACTATCTGCAAACCCACGCCCACCAAGCAGCGGCTTTATTTATTGTGGGGGATTTATTCGAAGCCTGGATTGGTGATGATGCCTACCCCAGCGCTGATCCAATTGCCCCAGCACTCAAAGCACTTGCCGATCACGGCACTGACATTTGGCTAATGCATGGCAACCGCGACTTTCTAATGGGCGAGGCTTTCGCCCAGGCCGCTGGTGCGACTTTGCTTGCCGAACCCGCGCGCATCAATATCGATGGTCGCGCTGTGCTCGTTGAGCATGGTGATGCGCTTTGCACCGATGATCATGCCTATCAAGCGTTTCGTGCCCAAGTCAGAGATCCGGGATGGCAGGCGCAATTCTTAGCACTGCCAATCACGCAGCGCATTGCCCAAGCACAGGCGGCGCGCACCCGTAGCGGTGAGGATATGGCCGGCAAAACCGCGACGATTATGGATGTAAACCACGATGCAGTGCAGCAGCGAATCAGCGACCACGCGGTCACCCACCTGGTTCATGGGCATACCCATCGACCCGGGGTGCACACGCTGACCCTCGAGGCCGCCACTGCCCAACGCTTCGTGCTGGGTGACTGGTTTGAGCAAGGCAGTGTTTTAGTCATTGACCATGGGGACTGGCAGCTTCAATCACTGCCGCTGATCGCTAAGCCAGGCTAGCCGGGCGCGCGCCTTATCGGCAATATGGCGATCCGGGTCATGCTCGGCCACCTCATGCAGCAAGCGGGTTTCATTAACCCGCTCAATCGCGAGCGCTCGAAGCTCAGGTTCGCGGGCACTACGCGCGACATGGGCAATGATTTGCCCGTCTTGGCAGGCCTGCAGTGCGGCGTGTCGATAAGCCATATCCAGCCCATCACCACCGGCCAATAATTGGCGATAGCGCGCACGAGCCGATTCACGTACGGAATGATCACGGTCGCTTTCAAACGTGGCGCGCAGTAGCACTAAATCATTAAGGCGCTTTGCCGCTGCCCGCCGCACACTGGCCTCAGCGTCATGGGTCAGTAGCCGTCGCAGGGCATTTTGCCCGACCGCGCCGGCATCAATGGCTGCGCACCGCCGACTCGGGTCGGCTGCATTAATATCGGGCGTTGAATGACGTTTAAACCACATCGGTATCTAGTGGGGCTTTAGCCCAATGACAATGTCCATGACATTGGTGCCCGTGGCGCCGGTGCGCAGCAAATCACCACTTGCCTGCAAAAACCCACCCGCATCGGCGGTGTTTAGCGCTTGCTCGGCCGACCAGTGCTTGGCTTCGCCCCGATCAATGGTAGCGCCATCCACA
>CAJXMZ010000073.1 GCA_913056315.1 uncultured Ectothiorhodospiraceae bacterium | reverse complement strand
AGGTCAACGAGCAATTGCGCTTGAAGGGGTTTGATCAACAATTCGGTCGCGGCATCCAACCCACAGATGACGCAGCCCTCGAGTGCGCCAAAGAGGCGGCTGGTGAAATTCGACTCGACATTGAGGCGGCCTTTAGCCAAGGATTACCCAACACCCCCATGTCGCACGCGCAAATTCGCGTCATTTCTGGCAACTTTGTCACGGCTCGCCCCACCGGCGTCATCGATGGTGTCGATTACCGTCACACAGGCCAAGTCCGAAAAATCGATACCGAAGCCATGAGAGTGGCCATTGAGAGTGGTTCGATTATTGTGCTCTCACCGCTCGGCTTTTCCCCAACGGGTGAAGCGTTCAATCTCGCCATGGAGGATTTGGCAACCAGCGTGGCGGTTGCCTTACGTGCAGAAAAACTCATCTTTTTGACCGAGACCCCAGGTGTCATCGGTGCTGATGGTGACGTCGACACGGAATTAGCTCGCCTTGATGCCGATGCGCTTTTGGCTTCCAATCAACTCGATGAAAACACAGCGTTCTACCTGCATTACGCATCCAAAGCCGTCAAACGGGGCGTTGCGCGGGCGCACATGATTCCCTTTGGCCTGGATGGCGTTGTTCTCTTGGAAATTTTCACCCACGACGGCGTTGGCACAATGGTGGTTGAAGACACGCTAGATGACCTCAGATCGGCCACCATCGATGACGTGGGCGCGATCATGCGACTCATTGAACCACTAGAGAGCGATGGCACGCTGACCACAAGGGGCACCGCTTCCATTGAACGCGAAGTCGAGAACTTCTCCGTCTTGGAGCACGATGGGGTGATTTTTGGTTGTGCAACACTCTACAACTACCCCGAACAAAAAATGGCTGAGATGGGTTGCTTGATTGTGCACAATGATTGGCAAGGGGCTGGCGAGGGTGAACTCTTGCTGCGCCACATGGAGTCACGCGCCAGAGCGTTGGGCGCGCGTCGCATGTTTGTGCTCACCACGCGCACCGCGCATTGGTTTCAAGAACAAGGGTTTGTGCCCGCGGCCGTCGATGATTTGCCGGTCAGCCGCCAGGCGTTTTACAACCAGCAACGCCAGTCCAAGGTGTTTGTTAAAGCCCTGTAAGCATCACGCCATCGCGTTGCGTTAACGCCAAGCAGCCGACTGCTCAAGCAGCCTACTGCGCCGCCAGACGGCCGGAATCGCGCACCAGCTGGGCGCCAACCACCAACCAGTGCAGGCGGTTGTTGTGAATCATGGCTTGAATTTCTTCGACATACGCCTCGCCTCGCTCTGAATACCGATCTAAGCCGGTGGTCATGAGCTCGGGCGACAGCCGCTCACCCTCAGCCCGGGCCTGCGCGCGTAACGCACGAAACTCAGCGTAGGCATCGTGGCTATTGAGGTTGTGCATATAGCTGCGAACCGATTGGCGCAAATTCTTAAACACCCGCACATAGTGGGTGGCGTCTTCGGCGCGGTCTTTGGGTTTCAGCCCGCGGCTAGCCGTCCAGGTCCATTGCCCAAAAAGATTATTGCCCTCGATGGCAAAGCGCGATGTGCCCCAACCGCTTTCTTTGGCGGCTTGGGCCAGTGCCAGCGCAACCGGCACTTCGTCCACCGCGTCTTTGAGCGCGGCTTGGGTTTGCGCATCCAATGGGTCGCCATCAATGCCATAGGCTTGAGTCAGTCGGCGCAGTACAATCTCATGCCGCGGTGTGGGCGTATTGGCATCAAGCGCATTCATCAAGCGATTGCGTTGTTCGCTAATGCGTTCGTTTTCGGCCAACACCATAGGCAATAGCGCCCGAAAAAACAGCGATTTGCGCTGATCGGCTGCGATTGTCGCTAAATCAGCGGGTAAATCCTGCAAAGCGAGCGGGGGAATCTCGCGCGATGGCCAAAAATAGCCGGCTTGGGTAAAAACCCCTTCAAGTTGCTCGGCGCTGGCCGCGTCCACTTGGGTTAGCGGCGGCACCTCGCCGTCACTATTGGCAATGCCTGGCCAGCCTAACCACCAAATGGCGAGCACAAGTGTTAAAACGGTGAGTGGAAGGGCGTCAATGATCGCGCTGAGTCGATGCGGCGGCGTTGGTCCAGCTGCTGATGCGCTGGACGACGCGCTCGATGTCGAGTGCGCTGGCGATGCCTGCGTAGAGCGATCCATTGACTTACTCCTGTTCAAGAATATGCGCCCATTGCGCCTCACTCACGGGCATCACCGACAGGCGATTACCCCGCCGCACAAGTGCCATATCAGACAGCGCCGGATCGGCTTTAAGTTCCGTGAGCGTAATGACCCGGTTGAGATGACGGATATAGCGCACATCCACCATTAACCAGCGCGGGTTATCGGGATCGCTTTTGGGGTCGTAGTAATGCGACTCGGGGTCGAACGCGGTGTGGTCGGGATAGGCCTCGCTGACCACTTCCATCAACCCAACAATGCCGGGGACTTTGGTATTGGAGTGGTAGAAAAAGGCTTGATCACCGGGTTTGAACTGATCCCGGAACATATTGCGCACTTGGTAGTTACGAATGCCATCCCAGTGCTCAATGCCATCGGGCTCGGCGGCCAGATGATCGATGCCGTAGACATCGGGTTCTGATTTCATGAGCCAATAAGCCATGGCAACTCCTAACAGCGCGCCTTAAATGCTATTAGTTAGGTAGTCTACCATGTGTAGATGTGCTGATCTGTGACACAGGCATCAAGCTGCCAATCCCACGGATCGTGTGGCAGGGCCTCAACCCGCTGGCACTCGTGCGCGAGCCCCACCCGGTAAGGGCCGCGAAAGCCACGACGCTGCCCCAATGTCCGGTCATAAAACCCCGCGCCCATGCCCAAGCGATTACCGGCGTGATCAAACCCCACCAGCGGCATGACCATTAAATCCAAATGCGCTAGCGAACAGATAGCCTGCGCTCGCCGTCCGGCGGCTGGCGTGGCAACCGGCTCATCAATGCCCAGCAAGCCACGGCGTAGTGGCGTGGTTGGTGTGAACCGCCGAAACACCAACGTACCGCCTGCAAGGGCGGCTCGGCGTCCGGCCCGCCCGCGCGGCGGACGAATGACCGGCAAATACACGCGTTTGCCAGCGGCTTGGGCGCGCGCAATGAGTTCATCGGTATGGATTTCGCCATCGCCGGATAAAAACAGCGCCACCGTTCGGGCCTGGCGCCATCGGCGAGTCGAGGTGAGGGCATCGGTCGCCGCGAGCGCGGCTTGGCGCGCTTGACTTGGCTTAATACTACGTCGCGCGGCGCGCAACGCACGGCGCAGTGCCGCTTTGGATTGCGTGTTCAAAAAGTGGGTCCCGCAACGCCGTTCGGACAACGCCCTTGAACCCTTCGGTTCAGGTCGGGGAGGGAGAACCGCGTCTTAGGCTTTCCGCTCGGGGCGGACTTGCACACCAACGCTGTTACCGCCATCTCCCCTGAGGCGCATGATTGTAGGGTCAAGAAAGCTATATGTCCGTGATCGAACGTCGCAGGAAACCCATCAACAGTGTGCATACCGGGGTTGTCGGCGTCCAGCCCTGAATTAGCGCCGGCGCAGTTCGGCTGGAATTTCAACATGCGCTAAGTAGTCATCAATCTGCTGGTTCAACGCGCTCACCCGATCCGACGTGGCGTCACTACCGGCGGCTTGGTCGCGGGCTTGTAGCATTTCATGCGTGATATTGAGCGCGGCCATAATGGCGATACGCTCAAGGCCCACAATCTTGCCGGCCGAGCGAATCTCGCGCATCCGCGCATCAAGCTGCCGGGCCGATTCCAGCAAGCCCTCACGCTCGTCGGCCGGGGCGGCGACCATAAACTCACGATCGAGAATGGTGACTTTAACCGGTTCGCTCACTAGCTTTGCTCCAAGGCTTTTAAGCGACTAATCATCGCTTCGATGCGCGCGCGTGCGGTATCGTTTTTCTCAAGCAAGGCTGCACGCTCGGCGTTCAGTGACTCTTGCGACTGCAACAACACCCGGTTTTCGTCGCGCAACTGATCACACAGCTCGATCAGTCGGGCGACCCGCTGTTCCAGCTCGCTGAACGCTTGTGTAGGGGAATCAGTCACTTGCAACACCTCTATCGAATCGAACGCAGACTAGCACGAATGCTAGAATATTGCCCTATGAACAATGCTGAACACTACAACGAAGTGGCCGCGGCGCTGGCCGGGGTGGATGCCGATGTCACCGCGGCCGAAGCCCAAGGCATGCTATGTGGGCTTTTTTGCAGCCCGAACGAGCCGTCTGCGGCGCGCTGGGTGGCGCAAGTGCTCGATGGCTTATCGCCCAAAGGCGAGCCGGCCCGCGAGGTGCTCGAAGCGCTCACCCAGCTGTATCACGACACCCAAGACCGGCTACAAAACGACAGCCTAACCTTTGAGCCGTTGCTGCCCGATGACGAAGCGCCGCTGGGCGACCGGGCCAAAGCGCTGGGGCAATGGTGCGAGGGGTTTTTGTATGGGGTAGGCATGGCCGAAAGCCATGATCCGGCCAAACTACCGCGCGAAGCCAACGAAGTGATTAATGACCTGACCGAAATTGCGCGCATCGATACGGATGCGCAATCCGATGAGGATAGCGAAATCGCGTATACCGAGTTGGTGGAATACCTGCGCGCAGCCACCCTATTGGTGCGCGAGCACACCGCCCTGCCCTCATCCAGCCAACCGGCTGAGACCGGCGCGCCGCGCGATACCGGGTTTTTGCACTAATGCGTGCCCAAGAATACGCCCAGCGCCGTGCCACCTTAATGAACCACATTGGTGAGAATGGCATTGCCGTTTTGGCCGCCGCGCCGGAGCGCCCGCGCAATCGCGATGTCCATTACCCCTACCGACAAGACAGCGATTTTCGCTATATCACCGGGTTTAACGAGCCCGATGCCATCGCGGTGATGGTCCCTGGCCGCGCGCAAGGGGCATTTATTATCTTCTCGCGTGAACGCGACCCGCAGCGCGAGACGTGGGAAGGCCGCACGATTGGCCAAGAAGGCGCAGTCGATGCGTACGGTGCCGATGATGCCTTTCCCATTGATGATATCGACGAGATTTTGCCCGGGCTGATGGAAGGCCGCGAAAAGCTGTTTTGCGCCATGGGCGCGGACCCGGATTTTGATCAACGCCTGATCGGTTGGGTGAATGCCTTGCGCGAGCGTGCCCGGGCCGGTGTCAAAGCCCCGCTTGAGTATGTCTCGTTAGAGCATATTGTCCACGAGCTGCGTTTGCTTAAATCCAAAGCTGAAATGGCCTGCATGCGCGAAGCCGCTCGCATTACCGCCAGCGCCCATGAGCGCTTGTTGGGGGTAATACGGCCAGGGCTTTATGAATACGAAATTGCCGCCGAGCTGCACTACGACTTTAACCGCCATAACGGCGAGCCGGCCTACCCCACGATTGTGGGCGGCGGCGCGAATGGCTGTGTACTGCACTATATTGCCAACCAAGCGGTGCTGCGCGATGGCGATTTAGTCCTCATTGATGCCGGCATCGAGCACGCCGGCTACGCGGCCGATATCACCCGAACCTTGCCAGTGAACGGTCGTTTTACCGGTGAGCAGCGTGCGGTCTACGAGATTGTGCTGGCCGCCCAGCAGGCCGCCCTGGATGAAGTGCGCCCGGGGCAGCATTGGAACGCCGGCCATGAAGCGGCTACCCGCGTGCTCACCCAAGGCATGGTGGATTTGGGCTGGTTAAGCGGTGATGTCGATGGGCTGATTGAATCAGGCGATTATCGGGCGTTTTTTATGCACCGCACCGGGCATTGGCTGGGTATGGATGTCCATGACGTGGGGGATTACAAAGTGGACGGGCATTGGCGCGAGCTTGAACCCGGCATGGTGTTGACCGTGGAGCCGGGGCTTTATATTCCGCCGGGCAGCGCGGTTGACGCGCGCTGGCAGGGCATTGGCGTGCGCATTGAGGATAACTGCCTCGTCACCCGCGAGGGCTATGACAATCTGACGGCGGCGGCGCCCAAGACCATCGACGCCATCGAGTCGGCGATGCAGGCGGCGAGGCACTGACGATGGCACAGCAGGCCGAGACCAAGCACTTTGATGTGATTATCGCCGGGGGCGGCCTGGTCGGGGCGAGTCTCGCTGTGGCCCTACGCGGCAGTGGGTTAGCTGTGGCGGTGGTCGAGCCAGTTGCCGCCGCCGCTGACCAACAGCCAAGCTTTGATGAGCGCCACACCGCGCTGGCGCCCACCTCGCAGCGCTTTTTTAGCCAGCTGGGGCTATGGCCAGCGATCGCCGAGCAGGCCGCACCGATTCGGCGTATTCATGTCTCAGACCAAGGCCACGGCGGGGTTAGTCGGCTCGACGCGGATGAAGAGGGCCTGGATGCGCTCGGGCATGTGGTGGCCAATCGGGTACTGGGTCAGGTCTTACGGCCCGCGATGGCCAAAGCCGCGGCGGTGTTTTGCCCAGCGGAAATTACTGACACCCAGCTGATTTATGCCGGCGATGCCGCGCCCAGCGCGGATGGCACCACCACCGCCACGGCCACCGGGCGCAAAGTCCACCTGCGCACCCATAACGGCGAAGAGACCCTAACCACCGCGTTGCTGGTGGTCGCTGATGGCATGCGCTCAGCCACGCGCGAGGCGCTGGGGGTGGGCCTTGATGAGCGCGATTACGGGCAAAGCGCCATTATTGCCAACTTGCGCGTGAGCAAACCCCACGGTGGTGTGGCCTATGAGCGCTTTACCCCGCACGGCCCGCTGGCCCTGCTACCCATCGACACCCATTCCATGTCCTTGGTGTGGACGCTTGATCCTGATACCGCGCAGCAATTCGCCCATGAGGTGACCGATGCGGCGTTTTTAGCGCGCTTACAGGCCGACTTTGGCTGGCGCTTAGGCCAGTTGAGCGCCGTGGGCGAGCGCTCGGTCTATCCGCTCACGGCCGTGAGTGCCGAGCAATTTGCCGTTGAGCGCGCGGTTATTTTGGGTAACGCCGCCCACGCCCTCCACCCCGTTGCCGGTCAAGGCTTTAATTTGGCGGTGCGCGATGTGGCTGCATTGGCCGAGGCGCTGGGCGCGCTGGCAGACACACCCAACACCGTGACCGATCCA
>CAJXMZ010000072.1 GCA_913056315.1 uncultured Ectothiorhodospiraceae bacterium | reverse complement strand
CCCCGCCAATACAAACCGACTCATCGGCAAGACGAACGTGTTTGAGGTCGCGATCAGCGGTTGAATGAACCGCCACCGTGCCAATGCCAAGGCTGTGACAGGCGCGCAATATGCGCAGCGCAATTTCGCCGCGGTTGGCGATGAGTACCTTATCGATCATGTCCGCCCCCTACTCGATGACAAACAGCGGCTGATCAAACTCCACCGGCTGGCCGTTTTCAAGCAGGATGCTGCGAACAACACCGCTGCGGTCGGCTTCGATTTGGTTGAGCATTTTCATTGCTTCAATAATGCAAAGCGTCTCACCGGCGCTCACGCTTTGACCCTCTTCAACAAAAGCTGAGTCATCGGGTGAGGGCGCGCGATAAAACGTGCCGACCATGGGTGAGCGAACGGTGTGCCCGCTTGGCTCTGGCGCCGCGGCGGGTTCGGCGGGCGCCGCGGCAACAACGGGAGCTGCTGGCGCAGCCACCGGGGCGGGTGCGGCCACTGGCGCAGGCGCGCTGGCGGTCGGGCCGCGGCTAATGCGTACGCTTTCTTCGCCTTCGGCAATTTCAATTTCGTTCACGCCGGATTCGTCGAGTAGCTCGATCAGGCGCTTAATTTTGCGAATGTCCATAAATGCTTAATTCCCGTCAGGAGTTGATAGCAGCGCCTGTAGCGCCAATTCGTAACCGAGCGGCCCAAGCCCAGCAATCACCCCGCGCGCGGCATCCGAAAAGTAAGAATGCTGGCGAAAGGGCTCGCGGGCGTGGATGTTGGATAGATGCACCTCAATAAATGGGATGGCGACGCCGGTAAGCGCGTCACGCAGTGCCACACTCGTATGCGTAAACGCCGCCGGGTTAATGATGATGGCATCAACCCCCTGGTCGGCGGCGCGTTGAATGCGATCGACCAACTCGTGCTCAGCGTTGCTCTGAAAGCATTCGATTTGCGCTTGCTGGGCTTGGCCTTGAGCGGTTAGCCGCGCGTTGATGCTGGTAAGATCGGTGTGGCCGTAAACACTGGGCTCACGTTGACCAAGCAGATTGAGGTTGGGTCCGTGCAAGACCAATATGTGCGACATGATTGACCGCGTAATTCAAACCAAAATCGAATTTTGCGGAAAATATGCTTTGTTGTCCATTCTCGCAGCCGTTACCTACCAGATCGGCGCAGATACGCGCTATCCGTCGGTAAGATCGCGAAGAATTGGGCGTAGGTCGGGTTCGTGCAATTGGCCACTTGCGCGCATCACGATCTCACCGTCGCGATCGATCACCACGGTGTAGGGCAATGTGCCACGATCGTTGCCGTAGTCGGCCGCTACATCCAGGGCTGACTGCATGCCATAAAGCGTTGGATAGCCCATTTCAACCTGCGCCAAAAAGCCTCGAATGGGTTCAGGATCATCAATGGCGACGCCCAAAAAACGCACACCTTGGGCGTAAAAGTCATTCTGCAGCTGGGTAAACAACGGAATTTCTTCGCGGCAAGGCGTGCACCAAGTCGCCCAAAAATTAAGCACAACGACCTTGTCGTCCCATTCGTTAATGTCACGAACTGGCCCGTCAAGCTCAGGCAGTGAAAACCCCGGGCGCTGGACAACTTGTTGCGGCCCTTGTTGTAGCCAACTCACGGCAACAATGCCCCCACCCGCGCCAATAACGGCGGCCAGCAGGATGGTTAAGGCGGTGCGCAGCCCGCCGCTCATGGCGACCCCGTGCCAAGGCCTGCCTGCGCGCGTTGGATAAATTCAGGCGCGCGAATAAAGCTCACCACCCTGAGGCTGCGATTTTCTTGGCCGTTGGGGCCATAAAATAAAATCGCGGGGGGCAGGTAGACACCGAGTTCACGAATTAATGCCCGGTGCTCGGCATTCATATCGGTAATGTCCGCGCGCAGCAAAAGCGCACTGGCCAGCGCTTGCTGTACCCCTGGATCGGTCAATGTGCGCTGCTCGAGCTGAATACAATAAATACACCAATCAGCGTAGATATCGACCATAACGGGACGCCCCGCGTTGCGTGCATCGGCCAGTGCGGTGTTGAGCTCGGCGACGTTATTAATATCGCGAAAGGCGAGCTTTTGCGTGGCCTGTTGGGTTTGACCCAGGCTGAGTTCAGCCAAGGGCTGGAGGACGCTACGCCCGCCACTTGCCGCGCCGACTAAACTGGCGGCACCCCAAATGAGTAGCGCGATAGCCACGGTTATGCGGGCGCGGCGCAAAGTGATGGCACTTATCGTGCTGCGGTCAAATAACCCGAGCCAAACCCCCGTTCCAATCAGCAGTAGCCCCCATAAGCTCAGCGTAATCGGGCCGAGTAAAAAGCGCTCGAGCATCCATAAAGCGACCGCTAAAAAGCCCAGCCCAAAGAGTGCGCGTACCGCGTTCATCCACGGCCCACTGCGCGGTAACCAGCGCCCGGCCGCCGTGCCAATAAGCAGCAGGGGTAACCCCATGCCATTGGCAAGCGCAAACAAAGCCAGCCCGCCCAGCCAGGCATCTCCGGTGCTACCGATAAACACCAGCGCGGCAATTAAAGCGGGTCCAGAGCATGCGCCCACAATTAACGTGGAAAGCACGCCCATGAGCGCAACCCCAATCAGCGTGCCGCCGCGTTGGCGGTTGGCCAGCGCAGCCAGGCGGGTTTGGAGGGCGCTGGGCAAACGGAGCTCAAAAACGCCCAACATCCCCAGTGCAAGCACAACAAAAACACCGGCAAAGCTGCCCAGTACCCAGGGCGACTGCAAATCGGCTTGAACCGCAGCACCGGTCATGCCCGCGGCCACGCCAGCCAGCGCGTAGGTCACGGCAGTGGATTCGACATAAATCAACGATAAACCCAAAGCGCGAGCGCTGCCGCTGCGATGCGGATCACCGGCGATTAGCCCCGAGAGAATCGGAATCATTGGGTAGAGGCAGGCGGTAAATGCCAACAAAATGCCAGCCACAAAAAAGCCGCCTAAGATGGTCGGTAAGCTCGCGCGGGTGAGCAGTTGCTCAAGCCGGCCAGTCTGATTGACTGGGCTTTGACGAACGGCAGGTTGTTCAACCGCATTGGCCGATGGGCTGGGTGACTCACCCAGGGCCAGCCGGGGGGCGGTTGGGTTGATGGTCCAGGTTGGGCTGCCCTCAGCGCTACTCACGCGCACTTCATAAGGCGGGTAGCAAACGCCGGCATCAGCGCAGCCTTGCAACAACACGGTCGCTTCAACGGGCTGGGTGAGTGGTGCCGCTAAGTTCAGTCCAAGGGTTGCCGGCTCGGTGTAGACCGACTGTTCGCCAAAAAATTCATCGACTTTGATCTTGGCATTCGGGTAATCCACACCCGTAATGGCCGGCGCGGGTTGAGCTAGGGCAAAGTCCAAACTGCCCTGGTAGACGTAGTAGCCGCTTTGGACATCAATATGGATCGCCAGCGTGTCGGCGTCGGGCTGGCTGGTCGAAATAGCAAACGCCTGCTCAACCGGCAGAATGTCTGGCTCGGCGCTGCCGAACAGGTTGCTTAGACTGGTTTGCGCATAACCCGCTGTGCCAACAAACGCCAACGCAAGCGCCAGACCAAGTCGTGCCAGACGACTGGCAGTTGGGCTCATGGCTGGGCGCCTGAGTGTGTTGCCATTGCGGGTATCTCCGATCATGCGGGCTGTGCAGTCTTGAATTCTATCATCGCTACCCCCATTTAACCGACTAGGTGTTGACGTGAAAGGTTTCATCCCTATCATTAGCACTCACCAAGTGCGAGTGCTAACAAAAGCACCACGAGGTTTATTCCACTTTTATTGAGGGAGATACAAAAAGATGAATCTTCGCCCGCTACACGATCGAGTCGTCGTTAAGCGCATGGAAGAAGAGCGGACCACCCCAGGTGGCATCGTGATTCCTGACAGCGCTGCAGAAAAACCCATTCGTGGCGAGGTTGTTGCCGTTGGCAATGGCAAGCGCCTCGACAACGGTGAGGTCCGTGCCCTCGACGTTAAAGTCGGAGACAAGGTCCTATTTGGCAAGTTCTCTGGCACCGAAGTCAAAGTCGGTGAGGACGATGTCCTCGTTATGCGTGAGGACGACGTCATGGCAGTGATCGAGGGCTAAAGCGCCCGCGCACTGCACAAACCCTTTCCTAGGAACAACAGAATCGAGAGGAATTAAGACAATGGCAGCCAAAGACGTACGCTTCGGTGATGACGCTCGGCACCGCATGGTCGCTGGCGTGAACACCCTGGCCAACGCGGTCAAGGTCACCTTGGGCCCGCGCGGTCGCAATGTGGTGCTGGATAAGTCCTTCGGGGCCCCAACCGTCACCAAAGACGGGGTTTCCGTCGCCAAAGAAATTGAAATTAAAGACAAGTTCGAGAACATGGGCGCGCAGATGGTTAAAGAGGTTGCTTCGCAGACCTCAGACGCCGCTGGTGATGGCACCACAACGGCCACCGTTCTCGCCCAGGGCATCCTGCGTGAGGGCATGAAGGCTGTTGCCGCGGGTATGAACCCCATGGATCTCAAGCGCGGTGTGGACGCAGCCGTGACAGCCGCTGTCGCTGAGCTCCACAACCTGTCCAAGCCTTGTGAGACCGATACCGCCATTGCGCAGGTCGGCTCGATTTCGGCCAACTCGGATAAGGCCATCGGCGAGATTATCGCTGATGCCATGAAGAAGGTCGGTAAAGAAGGCGTTATTACGGTTGAAGAAGGCAGTGGTCTAGAAAATGAACTCGACGTTGTCGAGGGCATGCAGTTTGACCGCGGCTACCTCAGCCCTTACTTCATTAACAATCAGCAGAGCATGTCGGCTGAGCTTGAAGACCCCTACATCTTGCTCTGCGATAAGAAGATCTCGAACATTCGTGATCTGCTGCCCCTGCTTGAGAGCGTGGCCAAGTCCAGTCGTCCGCTGTTAATCGTGGCTGAAGATATCGAAGGCGAGGCGCTGGCGACACTCGTGGTCAACAGCATGCGCGGCATCGTTAAAGTGGCTGCCGTTAAGGCCCCCGGCTTTGGTGATCGGCGTAAAGCCATGCTCGAAGACATTGCGGTACTCACCGGTGGTACGGTCATTTCTGAGGAAGTGGGCCTGACCTTGGAGAAAGCCACGCTCGAAGATTTGGGTGAGGCCAAAAAGGTCAATGTCACCAAAGAAGAGTCCACCGTGGTCAATGGCGGCGGCAGTGCCGATGCCATTAAGAGCCGGGTCGACCAGATTCGGGCGCAGATTGAGGAAAGCTCGTCTGACTACGATCGCGAAAAACTCCAAGAGCGGGTCGCTAAGCTTGCTGGCGGTGTGGCCGTGATTAAGGTCGGTGCTGGGTCCGAGATCGAAATGAAAGAGAAAAAGGCACGCGTTGAAGACGCGCTGCACGCCACGCGTGCTGCCGTTGAAGAAGGCATCGTGCCCGGTGGTGGCGTCGCGCTGCTGCGTGCACTCAAAGGCCTTGTCGATCTGACTGGCGATAACCACGACCAAGATGTTGGCGTGAATATCGTGCGTCGGGCGCTTGAAGAGCCGCTGCGCCAGATCGTGTTCAACTGTGGCGAAGATGCCTCAGTCGTGGTCAATAAGGTGAGCGCTGGCGAAGGCAACTTCGGCTATAACGCGCAGGCCGAAGAGTACGGCGACTTGGTTGAAATGGGTATTCTTGATCCAACCAAGGTGACCCGGACGGCGTTGCAGAATGCTGCATCGGTCGCTGGGCTGATGATTACCACCGAGTGCATGATTGCTGAGCATCCTGAAGAAAAGGATGACGGCGGTGCCGGCGGCATGGGTGGTATGGACGGAATGGGCGGCATGGGCGGCATGATGTAATCAGCCCCAATGCAGCCACCGGTCTTTAAATCACTGACCGGTTAGGCAAAAGCCCCGTCATTTGGCGGGGCTTTTTTTATGCCTGCTGATTGTCGGCATGGATTGCGCTCGCTAAGCTGCATTCATGGATATTGAAACCGCGCCCGAGGCCCTGCGCTCGGCCTTTTCTGCCCTACCGAGCCCGCTGCAAGCCCCTGTTGCGGTCGCCCTTGAGCGCCTACCGGGTGACACGGCCTTGCCCAATGACATCGCCGTTCAAGCCGAGCTACCGGGCGTTTGGGCAATGAGTGAGTTCACCAGCCGGGTGTGTTTGCGTGATCCCCAGGTATTGCCGGATTTGGTCAACTCGGGTGATTTGGCTGGCGCCTATGCGCCGGATGGCTACCAGCAACGGCTGGCCAAACAGCTAACGGGTGTTCAAGACGAAGCACAGCTGCAGTCAACGCTGCGGCGCTTTCGCTCGCGCGAAATGCTGCGAATTGCTTGGCGCGACTTATCTGGCCGCGCTGACTTGGATGAAACCCTTGCTGATTTGTCCACGCTCGCTGACGTCATGATCGACACCGCGCTTGAGTGGCTTTACCAAAATCTGTGTCAGCAAATGGGCACGCCGCGCGATAGCCAGGGCAACGCTGAGCGCATGATTGTGCTGGGTATGGGGAAGTTGGGTGGTGGTGAGTTAAATTTTTCATCCGATATTGATTTGATTTTTGCCTTTCCCGAGCCTGGGTTTACTGATGCCGAACCGCCCAAGCCTAATGAGCAGTTTTTTCTGCGTTTAGGCCGTTCACTGATTGCTGCGCTGGATCAACAAACGGCCGATGGGCAGTGTTTTCGGGTGGATATGCGCCTGCGCCCCTATGGGGATAGCGGTCCGCTGGCGATGAGCGTGCCGGCGATGGAGTTGTACTTCCTAGAGCAAGGCCGCGAATGGGAGCGTTATGCGCTCATTAAAGCGCGGGTGGTGGGCGGCGATCAGGTCGCAGGCAACGCCCTGCTCGAGGCCTTGTCGCCATTTGTCTATCGCAAATACCTCGATTACGGCGCGCTTGAGTCGTTGCGCGACATGAAAGCCATGATCGCTCGCGAGGTCCGGCGTCGCCGACTGGCCGACAACGTGAAGCTTGGCCGCGGTGGTATTCGAGAAGTTGAGTTTATTGCTCAGGCCTTTCAGCTCATTCGTGGTGGCCAAGAACCCGCTTTGCGTGAGCGTGCGTTGCAGCCGGTGATTGCCTATTTAGGCGAGCAGGCATTAATTCCAGCGCATGCCCAGCAAGACCTCAGCCAGGCGTATCGCTATTTACGGGTGATAGAAAATCGCATTCAAGCCATGCATGACCGCCAAGCCCATGATTTACCAACGGATCCGCTTGATCAGGCAAGGCTCCTTTTGGCCATGGGCGAGACCGATTGGTCAGCGTTGCGTACCCGGCTCGATGACTGGCGTCGGCGCGCGCAGGGGCATTTTGATCAAGTCTTTGTGGCCCCGCAGCAAGAAGACGAGGCCGAGCA
>CAJXMZ010000071.1 GCA_913056315.1 uncultured Ectothiorhodospiraceae bacterium | reverse complement strand
CTGGGTGTCGTATTGGCATCCGCTTGGGCAGGTGGTGTCGTTTAAGCGCAATGTCTATGAGCGCGCGCTTGAGCAGCTGGCGCCGTTGTTGTTTCCGAATGGTCCGCCGGCGCGGCCGACCGATTTGGGCGCGGGCTTACCGCCGGTGATTCAACAACGCCGTTAAGCCGGTGCGGGTCGGCGAACGCGCACAATCACATCCACCCCTTCAATGGTTTTGCCCGGCGGCGGTGTGGGTAGCGCGCTAACGGCAACCCCATCGGCTGGAATATCTTCCATATCGCCGGTTTCTTCATCGAGAAAGTGGTGATGCGGGTGGACATTGGTGTCGAAATAAATGCGCCGAGGGTCGGCTAGAATTTCGCGCAACAATCCCGCTTCGGTGAATTGGTGCAAGGTGTTGTAAACGGTGGTTTGCGAAATGCGCAATCCCGCTTTCGTGGCGTCGGCGTATAGGCCTTCAGCGGTGAGATGGCGCTCGCCATGACCAAAAATGAGCTCCGCTAAGCCCAAGCGTTGGCGCGTGGCGCGCAGCCCCGCTTGCTGGAGTAAGTCGCGAAGATACGCATCATTGCGCTTGGCGTGCGTGTTCATGGCATTTCCTATACTGGACTCAATTCGTACACATTAAACTAGCATGAAACACACGAGCGGGTAAGCCCCGAGCGCCGGTCTTGGCCTAGGCCCATGGCTTGAACTCAACCAAGAGCACAATGGCAATGAGCAAAATAACCGGTAGCTCGTTAAACCAGCGATACCAAACATGGCCACGGTGATTGCGGTCTTGGGCAAACGCGCGCAGCAAGTGCCCGCAATACAGGTGATAGCCCACCAGCGCCGCCACCAGGGCTAGCTTAATATGCAGCCAGCCTTGTTGAAGCCAAAAGGGCTGCAACACCAGCAGCACAATGCCTAGGCCCACTGCCACGATCGCGCTGGGATTCATAATGCCGCGGTAGAGCTTGCGCTCCATGACCTTAAAGCGCTCGCGGCTAATCGTATCCTCGGCCATGGCGTGATAGACAAACAAACGCGGCAAATAAAACAACGCGGCAAACCAGGTGATCACGCTAATAATGTGAAAGGACTTCACCCACAACACCGTCATGCCGAGCGCTCCTTGGCCAGCTCGCGCTGAATTTCTTGCTCAAGCCGCTCAAAATCGAGTTTGCCAATGCGCTGCCAGACTACGCGGCCATCGCCATCGATCAGCACGGTGGTCGGGGTAACGCGAACATTATTAAACGCATTGGCAATCAGCCCGCCGTCATCCAGCGCAATGGTGTAAGGCAGGGCTTTGCGCTCGACCAACCGGCGCACGCGCTCGGCTGGATCATAGTCCATGGCCACCCCAATGAGATTCAGCCCGTCGGCCTGCAGGGCATTATGTAAGGCCACCAAATCTGGCATTTCGCTCACACAGGTCGTGCAGTCGGTGGCCCAAAACTGAATCAGCACCGGTTCACCGCGCATCGCGTCCAGCGCGATGGGCTGATCATCTAAGACGGGAAAGCGCACGTTGGGCGCAGGCTCACCGGCTGGTGGTGCGAGCCAAATGAGGCTTAACCCACCGAGCATGAGCAAAATAAACACACCAATAAACCATTCTTTGCGCGGCATACCCACCTCCGTAACCCATTCGTGCAGTCTAGCGCGTCTGGGCGTTGCCAATCTGGCATTATACAAGGGGTAAGGACAATCCGAAGGGAGCAAAATGATGATTAAGGTCGCGATTGTGGGGGGAACCGGCTACACCGGTGTGGAGCTGCTGCGTTTGCTGGCCGCTCACCCCGAGGTGTCGCTCGATATCATCACCTCACGCGCGCAAGCGGGCACGCCGGTTAGCGAGGTGTTTCCGAATCTGCGCGGTGTGCTGGATTTAACGTTTAGTCAGCCCGACCCAGCGGCGTTGGCCGAATGCGATGTGGTGTTTTTTGCCACGCCCAATGGCACCGCCATGACGATGGCGCCGGCGCTTATCGAGCAAGGCGTGCGGGTGATTGATTTGGGCGCGGATTTTCGTATTCGTGACCTAGCGGTGTGGTCGCAGTGGTATGGCCTGACGCATGCCTGTCCCGAGCTGGCGGCCACGGCGGTGTACGGGCTGCCCGAGCGCAATCGTAAGGCCATTGCCGCCGCCCGTCTTGTCGCCAACCCGGGTTGCTACCCAACCGCGGTGCAGTTGGGGCTTATTCCGCTGCTTGAAGCCGGGGTAGTGAACACCGGTGCGCTTATTGCTGATGCCAAATCCGGTGTCAGTGGCGCGGGGCGTCAACCTAAGCAACACACCTTGTTGGGTGAGGCGGCGGAGAATTTTCACGCCTATGGCGCGAGCGGCCATCGGCATTTGCCAGAAATTCGCCAGGGCCTAGTCGAAGCTGCCGGTGAACCGGTGGGTTTAACTTTTGTGCCGCATTTGGTGCCGATGATTCGCGGCATTCACGCCACGCTTTACGCGCCATTAAGCGATTCGACGGTGGATTTACAGGCGTTATTCGAGCAGCGTTATGCCGATGAGCCTTTTGTTGATGTGCTACCGCCGGGTAGCCACCCCCAGACCCGCACCGTACGCGGCAGTAACTGCGCGCGTATTGCCGTTCACCGGCCCGAGGGCGGTGATATGGCGCTTGTCTTGGTAGTGGAAGACAATTTGGTTAAAGGCGCGGCCGGCCAAGCGGTGCAAAACATGAACTTAATGTTTGGGCTAACCGAAACGCGGGGGCTGATGCACACGCCGGTATTGCCCTGAGCAATTGACGAAACGCGCGTGATAGGCAGAGAATGAATGCTCAATGATTCCCATCAGCCGAGGTAAGACGCAATGACAGAAGTGGCTGAGCGCGAAGACTTCCTGATCTTCACCGACAACGCGGCCACCAAGGTCCGCCAGCTTCTCGAAGACGAAGACAATCATGATCTCAAGCTTCGGGTGTATATCTCCGGCGGCGGGTGTTCGGGTTTTCAATACGGCTTTATGTTTGATGAAAGCGAAGAGCCAGGTGACGCCGTGGTTGAAAATCATGGCGTGACACTGTTGGTTGATCCCATGAGTGGCGCCTATTTAGAAGGCGCTGAAATCGACTATGTCGAAGGGATTGAGGGCGCGCAGTTTGTGATTCGCAACCCCAACGCCACCACCACCTGTGGCTGTGGGTCCTCCTTTGGGGTGTAACCGCGCCAACGGTTACGCCGGATAGATTCCGCCTAGTATCGCTGGCGCTTTCGCGCCGGTAATCTTTGTTAAATCAAGCGCCTGGCCACGTAAGGTGGCGCGGGCAAGCCAAGCAAATCCAATCGCTTCAATGGCCTCGGCCGGCAGGCCCTCGGCCGCGCTATCGCGGATTCTCACGTCAGGCAAGGCCGCGGCAATGCGGCCGATTAAATCGGTGTTGTGCGCACCGCCACCCGTGACAATAAGGTCGGTGACGCCCGCGCTTACCGCACTAAGCGCTTGCGCAATCGCCCAGGCGCTGAGTGCAGCCAGCGTCGCCTGCACGTCGGCGGGGGCTTCGGTGCCGGTTAACTGCGCATCAAGCCAAGCCGCATTAAAATACTCAGTCCCCGTGCTTTTGGGCGGTCGGCGGGCAAAAAACGCATCGCTTTGTAGTCGCTCCAGCAGCGCGTCATCGACTTGACCGCCGGCCGCCCAGGCGCCGGCGGCATCAAAGGCTTGATGGTGGTGGCGCTGGATCCAGCCATCCAACAGCGTATTGGCCGGTCCGCAATCAAACCCGCACACCACCTCGCCGCGGTCGCTGAGCACACTTACGTTGGCAATGCCGCCTAAATTGACAACCGCGCGGGGTGATTGAGCTGCAAACAATGCGGCATGAAATAACGGCGCCAGTGGCGCACCTTCGCCACCGCCGGCTAAATCGCGTTGGCGAAAATCCGCCACCACACAAATGCCGGTTTGCTGGGCCAAGCGGCTGGGGTCACCCAGCTGGCAAGTCACCGCTGGCTTAGCGCGGGGGGCATGCAAAACGGTTTGGCCATGCAAGCCAATGGCATCCACCTGATCGGGTGGGGTGTGGGTTTGCTCGCACACGGCGGTTACGGCCTGGGCGTAATGCGTGCTGAGCTCGGCATCTAGGGCCAGCACGTGTCCTAATGGCGTATCGGCGTTGATCGTGCGTAACGTCGTGAGCAGCTCGCCGGGGTAGGCGCTGTGATGAAACCCCAGCAGTTGCGGGGTGCCGGCGTGATCAAATTCAACTAACGCGGCATCAATGCCATCAAGGCTGGTGCCCGACATGACGCCAATAATGCGCATCACTGACGGCGAGGTATTCAGTCGTTCGCCTGCGCAAGACGCGTGCGGTGGAGCCGATCGAGTTGGGCGAGCCAATCGGCTGTGCTGCGCTCAAAGTCAGCGCGGTAGCGCTCATCAATGGGTTCCGCGGTGGGCAGATCCACCGTGCGGGGGTTGCGGTGCACGCCATCCACGCGAAACTCGTAGTGCAGGTGCGGCCCGGTCGAAGCGCCGGTGCTGCCCACATAGCCAATGATTTCGCCTTGTTTGACCCGATCGCCCGTGCGCTGGCCTTTGGCATAGCTGCGCATATGCGCATACAGCGTGGTGTAGCGCGTGCCGTGGCTTAGAACCACGGTCTTGCCATAGCCGCCTTTGCTACCGCGATGGGTAATTTTGCCATCGCCCGCGGCTTTAATCGGCGTACCCGGTGGGGCTGCGTAGTCGGTGCCTTGGTGCGGGCGGGTTGTGCCATAAATGGGGTGAACACGGTTGGGGTTAAATTCTGAACTCACCCGAGTGAAATCGGTGGGCGTGCGCAAAAACGCCTTGCGCATGCTGCGGCCATCGGGCGAGTAGTAATCGCTGCGGCCATCCGCTTTGGCATAGCGCAGGGCGCGAAAGCGATCGCCGCGGTTAACAAATTCAGCGGCCAAAATATTGCCAGTGCGCACTTTTTCGCCGTCGCGATAAAGGGTTTCAAAAATCACCGTAAAGCGATCCCCTTGGCGAATATCCAAAGCAAAGTCGATATCCCAGCCAAAAATGCCCGCCAGTTCCATGACCAGCCGATCATCCAGCCCGGCGTTTAAGGCGGCGTTATACAGCGAGCTGTTAATGGTGCCCGAGGCTTCGCTGATCACCCGCGTGAGTGGGCGGGCGGTGATGCGGCTTTCGTAGTCACCTTCGGCGGTGCGCATTAAATTCAGGGTGCGGGTTTCGTCCAAGCGATAGCGCAGGGCGCTGAGCTGCCCGCGCTCGGTGACTTGCAGGTGAATGGCATCGCCGGGGTAAATTCGCGTTAGTGCTTGGGTGGTTTCATTGGTATTGACCACCTCATAGACATCACGGGCGGTTAGCCCCGCCCGGTTAAACACCGCGGCTAAGTTATCCCCGCTACCCACGGTTTCAATTTGCCAGCGCGCCTCGCCCAGCTCGGGCGCGGCTGGTGCGGCGTTGTTCGCAGGCGAGGGCGGCAACAACGAATCATCCAGGGCGGCGGCGCGCAGTGCATTGGCGTCGGGCGCGGGCTGTAAGTCGGCCTGGGGTGTAGTGTTGGCAGCCGGCAGGGTCAGCGTGGTGGGTTGGCTGATTTCGCCAATCACGGGCGTGGCGTTATTAAAGGGCCAAATCAGTCCGCTAATAATGAGCACACCGCCCAGCGCGAGCAGTCCGCCGCGCACGCTCAGACGACGGGGTAAAAGCGCCCGATAGCGGGATAATGCAGTGAAAATGGTTGCCGGTTTGATCATGCGATCGAACGATAGCCGGGCGCTGTGAGTGGGTCAACGGGCAATAGCGCGCGATGGCTACGAATTTTTCGGTAAACTGGGGGTTTTACAGCGACAACCGGGCGGGGCCGAAAAGACATGACCAGTAGCGTGGATAGCGCATTAGCCACCCTTCAGCGCGGTGCCGATGAGATTTTGCGCGAAGACGAACTCAAAGCACGCCTTGAAAAAGGGGGTGTGCTGCGTATTAAAGCCGGGTTTGATCCCACCGCACCGGATTTGCATCTTGGCCATACGGTTTTGATTAATAAGCTGCGCCAGTTTCAAGAACTCGGTCATCAGGTGGTGTTTTTAATTGGTGATTTCACCGGCATGATCGGTGACCCCAGTGGGCGTAGTGCCACGCGCAAACCGCTGACCGCTGATGATGTCGCGCGTAACGCGCAGACCTACCGCGAACAAATCTTTCGCATCCTCGACCCTGAGCGCACGGAAATTGCGTTTAACTCCACGTGGATGGGGCAAATGAGCGCCACCGATATGATTGAGCTGGCCTCCCACCACACGGTGGCCCGCATGCTCGAGCGCGATGATTTTCATAAGCGCTACAGCGGTAATCAGCCTATCGCCATCCACGAATTTCTCTACCCGTTGGTTCAAGGTTACGACTCGGTGGCCTTGCGTGCGGACGTCGAACTCGGCGGTACAGATCAAAAATTTAACCTCTTAGTGGGCCGCGAGCTCCAGCGCGAATACGGCCAAGCCCCTCAAGTGCTGATTACCACCCCGGTGCTCGAGGGCTTGGATGGCGTGCAAAAGATGTCGAAGTCACTGGATAACTATGTCGGTATCCGTGAGCCGGCTGGGTCGATGTACGGCAAGCTAATGTCGATTTCGGATGATTTGATGTGGCGCTACTTTGAATTGCTGAGTTTTCGTGCGCTGGCCGATATTGCCGCGCTTCGCGAGCGTGTTGACCAAGGGATGAACCCGCGCGATGCCAAGTTTGAGCTCGCCGATGAGTTGGTGACGCGTTTCCACGATGCCGATAGTGCGCGCGCCGCACACGAAGGCTTTGTCGCGCAATTCCAGCGCGGCGCGTTGCCTGAAGACATCGCCACCCATACCGTCGCGGTAGATGAAGCGGGCATTAATATTGTGCCGCTACTAAAAGCCGTGGCCTTGGTGCCCAGCACCTCGGATGCGCTGCGTATGATTAAACAACGCGCGGTACGCATTGATGGTGAGCGCATCGAAGCCGCGGAGACGCTGCTCTATGCGGGGGCTGAATATGTCTTGCAGGTCGGTAAACGTCGCTTTGCCCGGGTGACCCTAGAAAAAAGTGTGTGACAGAACGTTGACAGTCATCCGCGATGCTGTAGACTTCCCTTTCTCGCTTCGGCGAGGTCAATTTCCAAACAAAAAAAGAAGTTGACGCGGCGACGCAATTCAATAGAATACGCGGCCCGCAGTCAGGGATTCCTGACGCTCTTTAACAAGATGGACCAGACAACTTGTGTGGGTGCTCGTGTCGGCATCACTGTTAACGCAGAGATATCGATGTAGAGCAACCTCGTAATTGAGTGTGCCTTATGTCGAGCCAAGATTTGTCGGCTTAACCGACTACTACTCTTGAAACTGAAGAGTTTGATCCTGGCTCAGATTGAACGCTGGCGGCATGCCTAACACATGCAAGTCGAGCGGCAGCAGGT
>CAJXMZ010000070.1 GCA_913056315.1 uncultured Ectothiorhodospiraceae bacterium | reverse complement strand
CCGCAGGCTGCCGTTTGTTTTTCGGAGGTCAGCGTGACATCAACGGCCGTGATGCCTACCTATTCGCGACTACCAGTTGCTTTTCAGCAAGGTAAGGGCGCGTGGCTGCAAGATACTGATGGCCGCTGGTATCTGGATGCGCTATCGGGCATTGCGGTTTGTGGTTTGGGTCACGCGCACCCGGCGGTGGCAGCCGCGCTCAGCGGACAGGCGCATACGCTGATTCATACATCGAACCTCTACGGCATTCCCCATCAAGATGCCTTGGGCGAGCGCTTATGCGCGCTCAGCGGCCTTGACCAAGTGTTTTTTGCCAATAGCGGCGCCGAAGCCAATGAGGCCGCCATTAAACTCGCGCGGCTTTATGGTTATAACCAAGGTATTGAAGCACCGGAAATTATTGTCACGGATAATGCCTTCCATGGCCGCACCCTCGGCGCTCTCGCGGCCACCGGCAATCGCAAAGCACAGACTGGCTTTGGACCGCTGCCGGCCGGTTTTGTGCGCGTGCCCTATAACGATGCCCAAGCCATTGCTGATGCCGCGACCGAGCGCACCGTTGCGATACTGGTGGAACCCGTTCAAGGCGAGGGCGGCATCGTTGTTCCCAACGATGATTACCTGCCCGCGCTGCGTCGCTTAGCCGATACCCATGGTTGGCTTTTAATGGCCGATGAAGTGCAAGCCGGCGTGGGTCGGACCGGCCGGTGGTTTGGACATCAGCACGCTGAGATTCGCCCTGATGTCATCACCATTGCTAAAGCCCTAGCCAACGGTGTGCCCATCGGTGCCTGCCTAGCCGGCGGCAAAGCCCATGGGGTGCTTGGCCCAGGCAGCCACGGCACCACCTTTGGCGGCAATCCCCTGGCGACCCGTGCGGCCTTAAGCGTGCTTGATGTGATCGAGTCTGAAGCCCTGCTAGCGCGCGCCGACGCTCTGGGTACACGTATTCTTGAAGGCTTTCGCAAAGCCCTCCATGGCATCGAAGGAATTACTGACATTCGTGGGCGCGGGCTCATGATCGGCATCGAGCTAGCCCAACCCTGCCCCGACTTGGTTAATCAGGCCCTCGCCGCGGGCCTACTCATTAATGTCACTGCTGGGTGTGTGGTGCGCTTACTACCCCCACTCATTTTTACTGACGAGGAAGCCGACCAATTGGTCCGTATTCTCGCCCCGCTGATTGCGCAAACGGCCACTCAAAACACCGCCGCCGCCGCTAAAGTCAGCCACTGACGATCGAACGGGAGGGATTATGCCCATACGTCATTTCCTTACGCTGGCTGACCTATCAGCCGCCGAACTGCACAATCTGCTTCGGCGTGCCGAGCAACTACGCGCCGTCCATGAGTCAGGCGCATTACATGAACCGTTGCGCGGTCGCGTATTGGGGATGATCTTTGAAAAATCATCGACCCGCACACGCGTATCGTTTGAAGCGGGCATGTCCCAACTCGGTGGCAATGCGATATTTCTGTCGCCGCGCGATACCCAGCTGGGTCGCGGTGAACCCATTGAGGATACCGCGCGGGTGCTCTCAGGCATGCTGGATGCGGTTATGATTCGCACGTTTGCGCATGAAAACGTCACCCGCTTTGCCCAAGCCGCTTCCATACCGGTGATTAATGGTCTCACCGATGATCATCATCCCTGCCAATTACTCGCCGATTTACAAACCTGGCAGGCCCATCGCGGCGACCTCACCGGTTTGAGCGCGGCTTGGCTGGGCGATGGCAACAATATGTGTCGGTCTTGGATGCAAGCCGCTGAACTCATGGGCTTTACCCTGCGCATCGGTTGTCCAGATGACTATGCACCGCATGACCTCAATGACTTTGCCAACACCCAACATCACGCCAGCCCACAGCAAGCCGTTGCCGGGGTTGATCTCGTCGTTACCGATGTCTGGGCTAGCATGGGGATGGAAGATGAGGCTAAAGCGCGCAATGCGGCTTTCGCGCCCTATCAGGTTAATGCTGAGCTAATGGCCTGCGCCCAAGCGCAAGCCTTGTTTATGCACTGCCTGCCCGCCCACCGGGGCGAAGAGGTCAGCGCTGAGGTGATTGATGGCCCGCAAAGTGTGGTGTGGGAAGAGGCCGAAAATCGGCTGCACGCGCAAAAAGCCCTGCTCGAGTGGCTCGTTGGCTAGCGCCGATCGCCGGTCGCCTCTTCGGCCATTTGCTCAAAGCTGGTGTGGCGGACGTCTTTACCCTTAACAAAGTAAATGACGTACTCACAAATGTTGCGCGAGCGATCACCGATGCGCTCAAGTGAGCGGGTTGCCCAGACGATATCCAGCACCGGCGGCACCGACTTGGGATTGTCCTCAAGGTATTTAACCAAGTGCCGAATAATCGCATCGTATTGGGCGTCGGCTTTAATATCTTCTTGCGCCACGCGCACCGCCTGTTCAGCATCCATGCGCGCAAACGCATCGAGCGCGCCATGCACCATGCCTTTAACCTGATTGCCTAAAGCGGCGATTTCGGCCATTGGACTGCGGCGACGGTCTTCTTCAAGTAAGTGCAACGCCATGCGGCCGACACGTTCAGCCTCATCGCCAATCCGCTCAAGGTCAGTAATGGCCTTAATGACCGCCACGATTAAACGCAAATCGCTAGCAGCCGGTTGCCGGCGAGCCAACACATTGGTACAGGCATCATCGAGTTCGACTTCCATGGCGTTAATGCGGTAATCCGAGGTAATCACCTCTTCACCTTTTGCCTGATCCCCATTAACGAGCGCATCCATGGCGCTTTCGAGCTGCTGTTCAACCAACCCCCCCATGGTCATCACTCGGGTGATGATCTGCTCGAGGTCTTCGTTGTACTGGCGCGAAATATGCTGCGAAAAACCTTTTTTATCCATGTCGTGCTGCGCTCCTAGCGACTTAGCCGAATCGGCCCGTAATGTAGTCCTCGGTACGCTGCTCGGCCGGATTGGTGAACAGCGTGTCGGTGTCATTGAACTCAATGACTTTGCCCATATGGAAAAATGCCGTGTAGCCAGCAACACGCGCGGCTTGCTGCAAGTTATGGGTGACAATCACGATGGTGTAATTATCTTTGAGCTCATGGATCAGTTCCTCAACAGTGGCTGTAGCCAACGGGTCGAGCGCTGAGGCCGGCTCATCCATTAAAATCACTTCGGGGTTAACCGCAATCGCGCGCGCAATGCAAAGCCGCTGCTGCTGGCCACCGGATAGCTCAGTGCCCGCGGTATCCAATCGATCGGCCACCTCGTTCCACAGACCGGCGCGCTTGAGCGAGGACTCAACTAAGTCATCAAGCTCAGAGCGCGACGTGCCCGTACCATGCAAACGCGGTGCGTAAGCGATGTTTTCGTAAATACTCTTAGGAAAGGGATTGGGCTTTTGAAACACCATGCCCACAAACGTGCGCAACTGCACAACATCAACGCTCGAGTCATAAATATCTTCGCCTTCCAACGACACCTGCCCTTTCATACGCACTTGGGGGATTAAGTCGTTCATGCGATTAAGACAGCGTAAGAACGTTGACTTACCACAACCCGAAGGACCGATCAGCGCGGTCACTTCGCGGTTGTACATGTCCAGATTAATATCGTAGAGCGCCTGTGTATCGCCGTACCAAAGATTCAAATCTCGGGCACTCATCTTTACCTCAGGCGTTGCCTGCTCATTCGCGACAGGGCTGGTGTCCTGGTTTTGCGCCATAGTTTGCGACCCGGTTGCCGTTACATCAGTTGATTGAGTTTCCATGAATCCCCCGTCTGCCGCTACCAGCGACGTTCAAACTTGCGCCGTAAAAGCACGGCCGTCGCGTTGAGTGTGAGCAAAATGGCCAACAACACCATAATGCCCGCGCCGGTTTTCTCGACAAAGGCCTTACGTGGCTCACTAGCCCAAGTGAAGACCTGCGCAGGAAGCACCGTGGCCGATTCAAAAATACTGCTCGGCGCCTCCGGAATATAGGCAATCATGCCCACGATAATCAGCGGTGCCGTCTCACCCATCGCCTGCGCTAGGCCAATGATTGTGCCGGTTAAAATACCCGGCAGGGACAGCGGCATGACATGGTCACGCACCACCTGCCAACGCGAACAGCCCATGGCAAACCCACCTAAGCGAATGGGATCGGGTACCGAGCGCAGGGCAGCGCGCGTGCTAATGATAATAATCGGCAACGTCATCAGGCCTAAGGTCAGCCCACCCACCAGCGCTGAAGAGCGCGGGACACCGAAGGTATTAATAAATACCGCCAAGCCAAGCAAACCAAAAATAATCGATGGCACGGCAGCCAGGTTATTGATATTGACCTCAATGGCCTGGGTGAGCTTGTTATCGGGGGCGAATTCTTCTAGGTAAATCGCCGCCATCACACCAATGGGAAAAGCAAAGGCCAGCGTGACCGCCAGCACCATCAACGAGCCCACAGCCGCTGAGAAGATGCCGGCTAACTCGGGGAGTTTTGAGTCGCCCGAGGTAAAAAATGCCCAGTTAAAGGTGGTGCGAATGCGCCCTTCACGCTCTAGCTGCTCGACTTGAGCGGCGAGTTCGGGGCTGAGCGCTTCATTACCCTTGCGATATTGATCGATGCGACTGTAGGCCGGCGCCCAAATTTCGCGCTGAATACCGGCCAGCTCAGGGTTATTGCGAATTTCCAACGGAATTGACCGAACCGCACCGCGTGAAACAATCTCACGCATATCTTCTGCCAAGGCAAAGCGGCCAATGCGCTCAGCGCGCTCATTGTAATCCAGGGTTACCTGAACCTCGGTACGCCAAAAGGCGCTATGGCCTTGGCCGATAATATCGGTGAAAAACGCCGCAATAATGCCAAAGGCCACAAACAACGCGGTGATGGTGTAAGCCTTAAAGCGAGCTTCGCGCCGATAGCGCTTGCGAATCATCGCGTTGTTGGCAGAACCGGTTAATCGTCGCTCCATGATCGGCGCCCCGCTTAATCGTATTTCTGCTTAAACCGGCGGACCAAATAGGTCGACACCAGGTTAAGCAAGAGTGTGACAGTAAAGAGCACCAAGCCTAGGGCAAATGCCGACAGGGTCATGGGGCTATCGAACGCGAGATCACCGGTCAGCGAATAAACAATACTCACCGTCACCGTGGTCATATCCTCAAGTGGGTTCCAGGTCAGATTGGGGCGAACGCCTGCTGCCATTACCACGATCATGGTTTCGCCCAGTGCGCGCGAAACGCCAAGCAAAAAGGCCGAAATCACTCCCGGCAACGAGGCGGGCAAAATCACCTGCTTAATTGTTTCAGAGTGAGTGGTGCCTAGGGCATAGGCTCCCTCACGCAGGCTTTGCGGAATGCTGTTGATCACATCATCCGATAAAGAAGAGATGAACGGAATAATCATGATGCCCATGACGATGCCGGGCGAGAGGATGTTGCTGTAGGAGGCATCCAACCCAAAGAAGCTCGCAATATCAACGATAATGGGGGTCACCGTGACCGCAGCAAAAAAGCCATAGACCACCGTTGGAATACCCGCAAGAATTTCTAGGATCGGCTTGGCGATACCACGCTGGCGGGGTGTGGCGTACTCAGACATAAAAATGGCCGACAGCAGCCCAATCGGCAGGGCCGTAGCCATTGCGATTGCGGTGACCATAAAGGTGCCAGCGAATAAGGGCACCGTGCCAAAAAATGACGTGCCCTCGCCCACTTCGTCACCGCGCCCGGCAGCCTCTAAAAAGGTATCCCCCGGCGACCAAACCGTTCCGGTAACAAACTCCCAAACGCTGACTTCTCGAAAGAAGCGCATCGATTCAAACAAAATGGATAAAACAATCGACACGGTGGTGATGATGGAAATAAGGGCGGCGCTCAGCAGCAAGTAGCGCACCACATTGTCGAGCGCGTTACGCGCACGCACCTCAGGGCGGATTGCTTTTAGGCCATACGCAAACCCCAATAACCCGACCGCGATGGAGACAATGAGCACCAGCTCGCGCGCCGGTGCGATCACGCCGAGCAGACTTAACAAAGCCGCGGCGATCGCAATACCCAGTGCGGGAATGCCCATCCAAACAACAGAATACCAACCGTACTGTTGCGGGCGCGAGTGCATTCGCACACCCGAGGCGACTGTGGCCAGCGCTTTGCCGCGACCCAGCCGATAGGCCAAGAATCCCAGCGGCGTCAATGCCGCGATCAGCAGTAATGTAGTGAGCCCAATACCCAAAACGCTACCTCAACTTAGTGTTCTTAGCCTGAAAAAAGTATCGCCGCTTTGGTGAAGCGGCGATAGTCTACCGACTTTAACCACGTAAAGTGGAATCTAAAGTCAATTTAGCCTTCGAGGTCGCTGCGCTCTAAATTAACGCGATTCTCAATGCGATCACGCCACTCAGCGCTTTCCGAACTAGGCAGCGGGATGAGACCCTCTTCGATCAGCAGGCCATCTTCGCCGATCATAATGTCATCCATAAACAGACTGACATATTCTTCGATGCCAGGAACAACGCCTTCGTGGGCTTCTTTGATGTAGAACCACAGGCTGCGGGCAACCGGATAGGAGCCTTCGGAAATATTGTCCACGGTTGGCTCTACGCCATCAATTGAAGCTGCATTGAGCGAATCGGCATTTTCCACTAGGAAGCTATAGCCAAAAATACCCATGGCATCTTTGTTCTCGCGAATTCGTTGAACGATCAAGTTGTCGTTTTCGCCAGAGTCGACAAAAACCCCATCCGTGCGGATGTCGGTGTATTCTTCAGGAAAACCGAATTCAGCTGACACTTCTTCCATGGCCAGCTCCTCGAACGCATCCCGCGTGCCTGAGGTGGTCGGTGGGCCCAGTATTTCGATCTCACGATCCGGCAGGCTGGAGTCGATTTGATTCCAGTTGGTGTACGGATTATCCACCATGCTGCCGTTCTGTGGCACCTGAGCAGCTACCGCCATCAAAATGTGCTCTCGCGTGAGATCAAGCTTAGCGTTATCGTTGCTTTGCGCTAGCACGATGCCGTCCGATCCGATTTTTGCCTCGGTAATGTCGGTCACGCCATTTTCCATGCAGCGATCAAACTCGCTTGGCTTCATGCGACGTGAAGCGTTGGAAATATCGGGGGTGCTCACGCCGACGCCCTCACAGAACAGGCGCATACCGCCGCCAGAACCGGTGGACTCGATCACGGGGGTTGGGTAATTGGTGGTGGCGCCGAATTCTTCGACTACGTAGCTGGCGAACGGATAAACCGTGCTTGAACCAACAATACGAATCTGTTCACGCTCTTGCGCAACGGCAACGGTGGTCATGCTTGCAGCCGCGGCAATGGCAAGGGCTGTCGTCTTCCAGGTCTGCATGAGGTAACTCCTCTTAGTGCTTTAGGTTAATGCTCAATGAGGAGGCTAGAGGAGAAATGTGACACGACTATGACGGTTGACCCAAGCCCCGCCCCATCGCCAAATTAAGGCAGCTAACGGCCACTAAGCTATCGGCTCGGAATCGT
>CAJXMZ010000069.1 GCA_913056315.1 uncultured Ectothiorhodospiraceae bacterium | reverse complement strand
AACCCCCCGAGGTGTTTGTCATTCGGCTGGCTTTGGAGAAAGCGCGTGCGGGTTTTGCCAATCGGCCAGCCGGTGCCATGGCTCCGGTGCTGGGTGCGGATACCGCGGTGGTCATCGAGGATGACATTCTGGGCAAGCCTGCCGACCAGGCCGACGCCTTGGCGATGCTCGAGCGGCTTAGCGGCCAAACCCATCGTGTACTCACCGGCGTTGCGTTGGTGGACGAGGCCGGTGAAGCGACCCGTTTATCGGTGAGTAGTGTGACGTTTCGAGATATATCCCTAGCCGAGCGCCAAGCCTATTGGCGCAGCGGTGAGCCCGATGGCAAAGCTGGCGGTTATGCCATTCAAGGCTTGGGCGGTGTGTTTGCCGAGCACCTCGAGGGCAGCTACTCCGGTGTGATGGGGTTACCGATGTTTGAGACCGACGATTTGCTGCGCTCATTCGGGGTGGCGAGTGCCTTGTCTGCGCCGGCGGGGCAGTGACACAAGAAATTCTCGTTAACATCACCCCGCAGGAAACGCGGGTGGCCGTGCTGGATAACGGGAGTCTTCAAGAGATGCACCTCGAGCGCAGTCGCAGTCGCGGGTTGGTTGGCAATATTTATCAAGGCGAAGTGGTACGCGTGTTGCCGGGCATGCAGGCGGCTTTTATCGAGGCGGGGCTGGCGCGCACGGCGTTTTTGCATGCCTCGGATATAACCGCGGGCCGACAAGTTTCGGGTGGGTCGCAAGCTGACGCGGCGCTCATTCAGCAGTGTTTACGCGAGCAACAGCGTCTACGCGTGCAAGTACTCAAAGACCCGATCGGGGGCAAGGGTGCGCGACTGACAACACAAGTTACCATTCCGTCTCGTTACATGGTGCTCATGGTGGATGCGCCGGGCGTGGGGCTATCCGCGCGCATCGAGGGCGTGGCTGAACGTGAGCGGCTGAAAGCCATCGCAACCGGACTGCTCGGCGAATCAAGCCCGCATGGTTGTATATTGCGCACCGCGGCTGAAGGCGTTGATGAAAAGGCATTGGCGCGTGATTGGGCGTTTTTACAACGGCTTTGGCAGGATATTGATAAGCGCAGCCAAACCGCCCAGCCAGCCACCCTATTACACGCGGATTTGCCGCTTAATTTGCGTGTTCTGCGTGATTTAATGAGCGCATCAGTCGAACGTGTGCGGGTTGACTCCAATGAAGCGCTTGCGGGCATGCGTGAATTTGCTCAAGCCTTTTTACCCGATGCCGTTGACTGTCTTGAACACTACCCCGGTGAGCGGCCGATATTTGATCTTTATGCCGTCGAGGATGAGATTCAGCGCGCGCTGCAGCGGCGCGTGACATTAAAATCGGGCGGTTATTTAATGATCGATCAAACCGAGGCCATGACCACGATCGACGTGAATACCGGTGGCTATGTGGGGCATCGCACGCTGGAAGAGACGATCTTTAAAACCAATCTTGAGGCCGCTCAGGCCATTGTGCGTCAACTGCGGCTACGCAACCTTGGTGGCATTATTATTGTCGATTTTATCGACATGGAAGACACCGAGCATCAGCGACAAGTATTACGCGCGCTGGAGAAAGGCTTTGAGCAGGATTATGCCCGCACGCAGATTAGTGGGGTCTCGGCGCTAGGTTTGGTTGAGATGACCCGTAAGCGCACCCGCGAGTCGCTCGAGCATTTACTCTGCAGCCCGTGTCCAACCTGCACTGGACGCGGTTATCTTAAAAGTGCTGAAACAGTGGTGCATGAAATCGCGCGCGCCATTTTGCGCGAAGCCCGACAATTTGAGACCACACGGTTGCTGGTTCTTGCCCCGCAAGAAGTGGTTGATCGCGCCCTGGGTGAGGAGGGAGATAGTTTTGCCGAGCTTGAGGCATTTATTGGCAAACCCATCGCTTTTCAGGCCGAGCCGCTCTACCACGCCGAGCAGTTTGATGTGGTGCTAATGTAAGCATGGTGATGAGTCAGTGGTGGAAAGGATGGCGTTGGCCGCAACGCGGCGAGCGCGTTAAAGCCGGCATTTTGTATACGCTCGTCACGATCGTGGTGGCTGCTGCGTTGGTTTTGAGTGCGCTGCGTTTGGCCGCGGCGCTGGCGCCTTCATTGGTGACAACGGTGGAATCTCGGGTGAGCGCGGCGTTGGGCGTGCCGGTGCGAATGGCGGGGTTTGATGCCCGGATCGATGGTCTGCGCCCGAGCATTATTTTAGACACAGTGAAAATTGGCGATGACGGGCAAACGGCGTTATCGCTTGAGTCATTGAGTGTCGCGATTGCGCCTTGGCGCTCGTTGCAAGCCGGTGCGCTGCGTTTGCATGCGCTGAGTGTGACGGGGCTCGACGTTGAGGTGGCGCGGCTAGAAACCGGGCAGTGGCAAACCTCGGGATTATTGTCGGCCGTGGCGCCCACGCGCAATGGGGGGCTAGTGCAGTCATTACGCGCACTGCCTGTGGATCGATTGCTCATTAGCGACTCGACGCTGCGGCTGCGCGATGCGCTCAGTGGCGAGCGTTGGCAATTACAGCCGGTGGCGTTGCGCTGGCAGCGAAAAGACAGCGGTGAGTGGCGTTTTGCCCTTGATGCGCGTGACGGTGAGCAGCGCGTGCGTGGGCGGGTTCAGCTTGATGCCAATCAGATTGATCAGGCCCGTGGTTATGTTGATTTTGCCAATTGGCGCGGTAATTCGTTGGCGCCGCTGCTTGCTCAAGCGATGCCACAAGCGCCAAGCCTGCCCGCGCAAAGTCGCCTTGATGGGCAAATGTGGTTGCAAATGGGCGCCACCGGCATCGAGCAAGTCAGCGCGAATTTAAGCGCTGAGCAACTCGATGGCTTTCATGGCTTAAACGCGCTTCAGGCTGATCTTTGGCTATCGCGTGATGCAACCGGCTGGGCCGGGGTGATTGAGCCCACCGCGGTGGGCACAGCGCCGGGTCGTCGTTACGCGCTCAGCCCGATTGGATTCGGCCGCGCCAGTGATACAAGCGCGCCATGGCGGGCTCGGTTGCAAGACTTGCCGCTGGCCTTAATGGCGGACCTAGCCCTGATGAACGACGCCGCCTTTGATCAGGTGAGTGGTCAATTTGAGACCTTGGATGTGGTCTGGCAAAGCAACCAGCAATGGCAGGCCCGAGCCCAGTTGCGAGACTTTGATTTACCCGCGAGTCGATCTTGGCCCGCGCTGACTGGCCCGAGCGCTGAGCTTGCGTTGGGCCCGCGTGGGGGGCAGTTAACCACGCAAAATTGGCAAGCGGGCATACCTGAACGCGATTTGCTGCGCGCTCCCATTGATTTAACCCACCTCAACGCAACGCTATCCTGGTGGCAGCCGTCTAACGGGGGTTTACGGCTGTCAGCCCCGCGCATTAGCGCGCAATGGCTGGGGTCAGCAGTGAATGCCTCGGGGCAGTTTTGGCGCCGGCCCGAGCAAACGGATTGGGTCGATATTCAAGCCGACTATGCGGGCGCAACCACTGCCGCGGTGCTAGGGCATTTACCGGTCGGTATTATGCATCCGAACCTGCCCGGTTGGCTGGATCGGGCCATTGAGGGCGGTTCGCTAAGCGCGGCAAGCCTGCGTTTATTTGGCCCATTGGCCGACTTTCCGTTTGATCAAGGTCGTGGGTTGTTTGATTTGCGCACCGCGATAGACGGTGTGGATTTTCGCTTTAACCCGCAATGGGGTGGGTTTAGTGATGCAGATGCGCAATTGCGTTTTCGCAATCGCGGTATGCGTATCGATGTGGCGGGTGCAGACATTGGTGGATTGGCCCTAACCAGCGCCCAAGCGCGTATCGACGATCTTTGGGCGCCCGAGCTTCGTGTTGAGGGGCAGTTTTCAGGCGAGCTCGAGCAAATGCAGGCGTATTTGCAGGCCACACCCCTACCGGCCGCCAAGGGGCTCAATGCTTTGCGCATGGCGGGCGAAGGGACGCTCGATTTAGCGGTCTTTTTTCCCTTTCAACAGCGTCCACCCCAGGTGAGCGGCGCGTTACAGGTCAATGGCGCGGAATTCGCGCTCGATGCGCTCGATCAGCCGTTTGAAGCGGTTCGTGGCGTGATTAATTTTGACCAAGCCGGATTGAATAGCCAAGGCCTACGCGCGCAATTTGCCGGCGTGCCGGTTATTGCGCAGGCCACGACCCAAGGTCAAGGCGATGCGGCGCGCATTCGTGTCGATGCCACCGCAACACTCGATGTCACCCGGCTTCCAGCCTTGTCCGGGTTAGCAAGTGTTGCCGAAGGGCCCGCGCAATGGCGAGCGGTGTGGGAGCGTCCGGGCTGGATGCCGCGTGAGTCTGCGCAGTCTCGGCAATCGTCGCTAACCCTGCGTTCTGATCTTGCGGGCACAGCCCTTAGTCTGCCCTTAGGTTTGAGTAAGGACGCCTCGGTGACACGCGATACGCAAATTCGTTGGGCTTGGGGAGCTGATCAATCACAAGATGTGCGACTTGCGTATGGTGATCAGTTGCATGCGCATGGGCGCTGGCCGGCGGATGGGCAGGGCCGTTTGGGCGTGAATTTTGGGGCTGATCCGGCGGTGTTGCCAACGCAGGCGGTTACGCAAATCAGTGGTACGTTGCCCGTGGTCGCTTTGGATGGGCTGACTGGTGACCAAAATCCGGTCGAGTCGTCTTGGGCGCAGCGACTCCCGCCGTTGGCGGGTCTGGATGTTGAGCTCGCGGGGATTGATGTCGCGCGTTGGCGTATTCCGGCAACCCAAGTGCGCGCCGAGGTGGTCGACGAGATTTGGCGTTTGCGTTTAGATGGCGCGGCGGCCGGGCAAGGACAGTGGCGCGGGTCATCGCCGCAGCAACTCACGCTTGATTTAACCCGCTTAGTCGTTGACCGGCGCCCGGATCTAGCCGAGCCAGAAGCGCAAGCTAGCGCGACACAGCCATCGACGCCGACTCCTGCCAGCCAGCGACCCCGCATAGATTTGCAGGCCGATACGCTAGTGGCTGCGGGCTCGACCTTAGGACAACTCGACTTCTCGCTAAGCGGCGGTGATAGCCAAGCCGAGCAGGCTGAGATACGTATTCTAGGCGATCAGCTCGATCTCAATGTGGTCGCGCAACCCGTTAGCCAAACCGCTGAGGCCAAGCAGTTGCAGTTTGATTTGTTTACCGATGATGCCGGTGCGCTGTTGCGGGGTTTTGGCTTGCCGCGCGCGATGCGCGATGGCATGGGCGAGGCCAGTGGTGAGCTGACTTGGGTGGGTCCGTTGCTCTCACCGACGCTGGAGAGTTTGGATGGCGAGGTTACCATTGATTTTCGTAAAGGTGCGTTGCTGGCCATTGAGCCCGGGCCTGGGCGGGCGCTGGGTTTATTTAGCTTGAGTGTGTTGCCTCGCCGGATTGGTTTAGATTTTTCGGATGTGGTGGGTGAGGGGTTGAGCTTTGACTCGCTAACCGGGTCATGGGCCATTGATGCGGGTGTGATGCAAACCGATGATCTAACCCTTGATGGGCCGTCGCTTAACTTAGATGTTGTTGGCCAGACCGATTTGGTGCGCCGACGCTATGATCAGGATGTAACCGTCACGCCGCGCTTATCCTCGGCATTGAGTTTTTTAGGTGGGCTGGCTGGCGGGCCTGTCGCCGCGGTGGTGTTATTTTTTAGTCGCGACATTATCGAGCCAGGCGTTGAGCGGTTGACCGAGCTTGAATACCGAATTGTTGGGCCGTGGTCTGATCCACGCTTTGAATTGCTAACCCCGCTAAATACCAATAACGACACGCGAGACAGCAACAATGACTGAGCAATGGGTGGCGGCGGTGCAAATGGTCTCAAGCGATCAAGTTGCCGATAATTTAGCAACCGCTGAGCGCCTAACGACAACGGCCGTGAATCAAGGCGCCTCATTAGTCACATTGCCTGAGAATTTTGCCTTTATGGGCGCCCATGAACGGGCTGTTTTAGCGATTGGCGAAGCGGATGGCGATGGCCCCATCCAAGCGGCGTTAAGCGCATGGGCACAACGGCTGGGCATTACCCTGGTCGCCGGGAGTGTGCCCTTGCGCGGGCCGGAGCCCGATCGAGTGCGTGCGGCTTGTTTGGTTTACGGACCGCAGGGTGAGCGTATCGCTCGGTACGACAAGCGGCATTTGTTTGACGTTGCGCTTGCCAATGGAGAGGGCTATCAAGAATCGGCCACCTTTGCGGCCGGTCAGTCCTGCATTGTCGCGGATACGCCCGCCGGCCGACTGGGTCTGTCGATTTGTTACGACTTACGCTTTCCCGAGCACTACCGTGCATTAGCGGATCAAGGCGCAGAAATATTACTCGCGCCGGCGGCGTTTACCGCACAAACCGGCGCGGCGCATTGGTCGGTCCTAACCCGCGCGCGGGCGATTGAAAACCTGTGCTATATGATTGCCCCGGGTCAGGGCGGTGAGCACGCCAGTGGCCGCCATACACACGGTGAGAGTTTAATTATCAGCCCGTGGGGGGAGACACTGGGGCATTGCCCAGTCGGTGGTGGCGAGGGAGTGGCTATGGCGGCGATTGACCGGTCAAGTCTGCCAGCATTGCGCGAGCGTTTTCCGGTTCTTCGCCACCGACATTAAACACAATCCGCCACGGTGAACTGCGGGGTTGCGCAATCTAAGCGCACCGCGGTGAGCTGCCCGCCCCACAGACAGCCGGTATCCAAGGTGATAAAGCCGGGGCCCTGACGCTGACCTAAACGCGACCAATGACCGGTGATGAGCGTTGAGCGCTGCGGGTTGAGTTGATTGCCGGGCGCGTTGTACCAGGCAAAGAGATAATCGGGTGCGCTCTCGGGTGGGCCGTTGTGGGTAAAGTCTAAGCGGCCATCGGCGTAACAAAAGCGCATTCGCGTGAGCGCATTAATAATAAAGCGCTGGCGTTGCCACCCCGAAAGCTGGTCTTGCCATTGGTCGGGCTGATTGCCATAGAGGTTGGCCATTAAGGTGTCGAACTCAGGGCCTTGAATCAGGGCTTGTGCTTGGGCGGCATGCGCCAGCGCGCTATCAATATTCCACTGCGGCGGAATGCCCGCATGAACCAGCGTATAGCCCAGCCCGGGGCATTCGCACATTAACGGGCGCTGGCGTAGCCAATGAATGAGTTCATCGCAATCTGGGGCCTGCCAAAGCGCATCCAATCCATCATCAGCACGAGGCTGACCCGCCCCCGCCGCGAGCGCCAAGCAGTGTAAGTCGTGATTGCCCAGCACCGATTCCACGGCTGAGCCAAGCGAGCGCAATAAGCGCAATGTGGCAACCGGTTCGGGGCCGCGGCCAATGACATCACCGGTTAGCCAAAGGCGATCTTGACTGGGGTCAAACGCTAGCCGCTCGAGCAAGGCTTCTAAGGCGCAGCGGCAGGCGTGCACATCGCCGATCGCGTAGTCAGCCATGGGTATTTGGCTCCATCGCCTCGAGTTGCTGGGCCAACCGGACAAAACCGGCTAAATCAATTTGCTCAGGCCGAATGCTTGGGTCGATATCGGCTTGCTCGATGACGGGAGC
>CAJXMZ010000068.1 GCA_913056315.1 uncultured Ectothiorhodospiraceae bacterium | reverse complement strand
CAAGCGCTTGCGCCGACAGTGGTTGCCGCTGAGCATTGCGTTGGTGATTGGGTCAGCGAGCGCGATTGTAAGCGCCTTAGTCATCGGCCGCTTGCTTGGCCTGGATGCCGAGGTTGTTGCCTCACTCCTGCCTAAATCAGCAACTACGCCTGTGGCCATGGGCGTGGCAGAACAAGTGGGAGGCGAGCCGTCACTGACTGCGGTGTTTGTCATTCTCACCGGCATTACCGGTGCCGTTGCCGGGGTCCCCATGCTCAAAGCATTGGGCGAGCGCGACCCGGACATTAAAGGTTTTGCTACTGGCGTAGCCGCCCATGGCATTGCCACGGCACGGGCGTTTCAACATAGCGAACGGGCCGGCGCCTATGCGGGCTTGGGCATGGGCCTAAATGCTGTCCTCACGGCTTTGCTTGTGCCTTTGCTGGTTTGGCTCGTCGCTTAGCGGGTGAGCGTTAGGTCCACCACCACCCGGACATCATGCGCGACCACCGACGGGTCGGCCCAATCGCCTTGACCAATGTCGTAGCGAATACGATCAATAACGACTTCGCCATTCATTCGCGCGGTATCGCCCGTTGTTTCCCAGGTAAACGGCAGTGTCACGGGGTGGGTGTTATCACGAATGGTGAGCTCACCCACGGCTTCGTAGCCTGCGTTAGTTTGCCGAATGGTCTCTGCTCGGTAGTAAGCCTTAGGAAAGGCATCAAAATTAAACCAAGACGACTTTGGCAACTCGCGATCGCGTTTTTGACTGCCGGTATCAATGCTGGTGACATCAATTTCAACCGCAAACCCGCTATTCGCTAAGTCATCGCTGGCAAAGCGCATATCGGCCGTAAAGCGGTTAAATTGACCCTCAAACCGACCGCTTTGCGTGGCCACAAAACCTAACCGACTGGCCTTGTGGTCGACCTGCCACTGACTGGCTGCGGCTGCTTGGTTGGGTACACCAAGCACGAGCAGTAGGGCAAATAACAGACTGCGCATTAGGCTCTCCTACAGTGACTTAGGGCTCACGATCAATCGTGGGCAACATGCGACGCAAAACATTATCGCGAAGCACAAAATGATGTCGCAGCGCACCGCCAATATGGCCGATCAGCAAAATCACAAAGCCCCAAAACACGGTTAAATGCACCAGACTGGCCCAATCACCAATGACTTGGCTTTCGGGGACAACATTGGGAATTTGCACGATGCCGAACACATTGAGCGGAAAGTTCGCCGCCGAATTAATGACATAGCCTGACAACGGCATGACCAGCATGAGGGCATAGAGCAACCGATGGGTGGTTTTTGCCAACAGCACTTCATGCCGGGGTAAGTGTTGGGGCAGCGCGGGCGTAATATTAATCCAGCGCCATAGCACCCGCAGCACAACCAATGCCAGTAGCGTCATGCCTAGGCTTTTGTGTAGCGCATAGAGTTCAAACTTAAACGCGCTCACGGGCAGATAGACCATCACCCAGCCCATAACCATGGCCGTTGCGATACCCGCGGCGATCAGCCAGTGCAACAACTGCGCACCACTACCCCAGCGATCGTTGCTGTTTTTAAAACTCGCCATGAATACTCAGACCTTGCCGAGTGAGAAGGGGTTCAGTTGGACTTAGCGCATACCGCGCGATTGCTTAATCGTGTCGTAGGCCGCCTGAATGTCTTGGGCGCGCTCTTTGGCGATGCGCATCATCTCTTCAGGCAGGCCTTTGGCGACCAGCTTATCGGGGTGATGCTCGCTCATGAGCTTACGCCAAGCTTTTTTGACTTCAGCGTCACTGGCATCGGCAGCAACACCCAGCGTGTCATAGGCCGAGGCCAAAGCCGATTCGCCACCGCTTTGGTTGGCAGTCCGCGCGCCCATCATGGTCTCAAGGCGAGCGTAGTCGGCTTCGGATAATCCCAAACCCAGGGCAATACGGCGCAAGATATTACGCTCAGCGTCGTCAAAAGCCCCATCAGCGAGCGCGGCCTGAATTTGAATTTCCAAAAACATCCGCACCAGCTGGGCGTGGCCGCGGCAATAACGACGAAACTCCGTGAGGGTTTGGTCTAAGTCGGCTTCGCCATCGCGACCGGCGCGGAAATAGCTGACCGCCTCTTGGCGCTGAGTCGCGTTGAGGTCCATGCGGTCCATGACCTGCTCGGCGACCCGAATCTCGGCGTTGGTTACTCGGCCATCGGCCTTGCAGACATGGCCCATGACCACAAAGGCACTGCGAAAAAACGCCGCATGCACCATTTGCCGGTGAGCCCCACCCGCAGCACCACCGAGGCGACCGAATGCGCCGCGGGCGAGACCACGGTCAAACGCATTGCCTACAAAAAAGCCAATGAGCGCGCCAACCCAGCCGCCGAGTAGACCGCCAAATAGCGCGCCCAAAATTTTGCCGATACCCAACCTCATGTCGGCAAGGATGCCGTTACTGAGCCCAGAGGTCCATAAACTCATTCACCGGCATGGCTTCAAGCGTTGCCTGATCAGCGCACGCAGCCTTAATCGCAGCGGCCTGACGCGGGGCAAATCGCGTGGCTAGGGCACTTTCAAACTTTTTCACCAGCTCGGGGATGCCTTCATCACGCCGGCGCCGATGGCCGATTGGATAATCCACCGCAATACGATCGGTATGACTGCCATCTTTAAAGAACACCTGCACAGCATTACCAATGGCACGCTTATCCGCATCCAAGTAGTCCGTTGAAAACGCCTTGTTTTCGGTGACTTCCATGCAATCGCGCAAGCGATCAACCCGTGGGTCAGCGGCAACATCATCCTCATAATCAGCCGCCGTCAGACGACCAAAAATCAGCGGAATCGCCACCATGTATTGAATACAGTGATCACGATCAGCGGGGTTACCCAATGGGCCGGTCTTATCAATAATACGAACGCCGGCTTCTTGGGTTTCAATCACCACGCGATCGATTTCATCAATTCGCCCAGCCACTTGCGGATGCAGCGTCATCGCCGCTTCGGCGGCGGTTTGCGCATGGAATTCAGCCGGGAAGCTAATCTTAAAGAGGATATTTTCCATTACGTAGCTGCTAAGCGGCTGGGCAAGATTGACCGCCTTGCCATCGAAGAGCACGTCTTGAAAGCCCCAGGTTGGCGCCGACAACGCTGCGGGGTAGCCAAGTTCGCCGGTCTGCGTAATCAACGCCAAACGCAAACCCCGCGCCGAGGCATCGCCTGCGGCCCAGCTCTTACGTGGACCGGCTTGAGGCGCATGGCGATAGGCCCGCAATGCACCGCCATCGAGTAAGGCATGGCTTGCCACGGTCATGACATCATCACGACTGCCACCCAGCATCCCCGTGCTAACGCATGCCGAGGCCAAACGCACCAGCAAAACGTGATCAAGGCCAACCCGGTTAAAACTATTCTCCAGCGCAATGACACCCTGAATTTCATGGGCCTGAATCATAGCCGTCAGCACCGTACGCATGGTGGCGGGCTCGCGGCCTTCCGCAATGGCACGGCGTGCTTGATAGTCGGCAAGCGCTAAGATCGCGCCCAAATTATCGGAAGGGTGCCCCCACTCAGCAGCAAGCCAGGTGTCGTTAAAGTCTAACCACCGCACCATGGCGCCAATGTTAAAAGCGGCCTGCACAGGGTCGAGCCGCCAAGGCGTACCCGGCACTCGAGCGCCGGCGGGCATATCCGCGCCTGGCACAACCGGGCCTAGCAGTTTGGTGCAGGCTGGATACTCCAGCGCAAGCATTCCACAGGCCAGGGTATCCATTAGGCAATAGCGCGCTGTGCTGTAGGCCTCGCTTGAGTCAATTTGGGTTTGGGTTACGTAGTCGGCCAGCTCGCCTAATAAGGCATCAGGCTCTGGGCGCTCGGCACGCCGTACTTTGACATCACTCATTGTTTTTAACCCCGCTGGTCGATGGGCGTCCAAGCCTGCAGCTCCGGACCAGTATAATCGGCGCTTGGCCGGATGATGCGGTTATTAGCCCGCTGTTCTTTAACATGCGCCGCCCAACCCGTGAGTCGCGAGATCACAAAGATCGGCGTAAACAAGGCGGTGGGAATGCCCATAAAGTGATAGGCACTGGCGTGAAAGAAATCGGCGTTACAAAACAGCCCTTTCTCACGCGCCATGACTGTCTCAACCCGCTCTGAAACCGGATAGAGCCGATCGTCACCCACTTCCTTGGCCAAGCGCTTCGACCAGGCTTTAATGATGGCGTTGCGCGGATCACTTTTGCGATAAATGGCATGGCCAAAGCCCATGACCTTTTCCTTGCGCTCTAACATGCCCAACAGCTCACGCTCAGCCTCATCCGGGGTTTGCCAGTTTTCAATCATGGCCATCGCGGCCTCATTGGCACCGCCATGCAAAGGACCTCGTAATGTGCCAATCGCCCCGGCAATGCAAGAGTGCAAATCCGATAACGTGGAAGCACAGGTGCGCGCGGTAAAGGTTGAGGCATTAAATTCATGCTCGGCATATAAAATGAGCGATGCCTGCATTACCGCAACATGCGTAGGATCAGGCGTGGCGCCGTGGAGTAAACGCAAAAAGTGCCCGCCGGTACTGGGTTCATCGCTGCGGGTATCAATCCGCTCGCCCTGGTGGCTATAGCGATACCAGTAGGTAATGATGGCCGGAAAGGCAGCCAGCATCCGATCAATATGCCAATCCTGCTCGCTAAAGTCGGCTTCGGTTTCTAAATTGCCCAACATCGAGCAACCGGTGCGCATCACATCCATTGGGTGGGCGCTGGCCGGAATGCGCTCGAGGACTTCGCGCAGCGCCACGGGTAATTCGCGCAGACCCTGCAGGCGCTCACGATAGGCATCGAGCTCGGCTTGGGTTGGCAAATGGCCATACACCAGTAAGTGAGCGACTTCCTCAAACTCAGCCTTTTCCGCCAAGTCATGAATGTCATATCCGCGATAGGTCAGTCCAGTACCGGATTGACCCACGGTGCACAAAGCCGTCTCGCCTGCGCTAACGCCACGCAGCCCCGCCGTATTTTCAGCCATCTGCCTTCTCCCCAAACGCGGCCAGTTAATTGGCCTTATGGATCGCGCGCTTGCCCACCGCGAGCGCTGCCTCATGGACAGCCTCGGACAAGGTTGGATGCGCATGAATGGTGCGCGCTAAATCTTCAGCGCTTGCCTCGTATTCCATGGCCAAAGTGGCCTCGGCAATTAATTCACTGGTTTGTGGGCCCACCATATGCACGCCCAAAATGCGGTCGGTTTCAGCATGCGCCAGAATTTTTACCATGCCATCCGCGCGATCCATGGCGCGGGCGCGACCGGTGGCGGCAAAGCCAAAGGTCCCGCTGCGATGGGGAATACCCGCAGCTTTTAATTGCGCCTCGGTCCGACCCACCCAAGCGATTTCTGGGTCGGTATAAATAACCCACGGAATGGTGTCGTAATTGACGTGCCCCGCATGACCGGCGATGCGCTCGGCCACCATGACGCCTTCTTCGGAGCCTTTGTGTGCCAGCATCGGCCCGCGCACCACATCACCCACGGCATACACGCCTGGGATATTGGTTTGGCAGTGATCATCCACATTCACAAAGCCGCGCTCATCAGTGATGAGGTTGGCATCTTCCGAGGCCAAATCCTCGGTATGCGGACGCCGGCCAACCGATACCACCAGTTTATCGACCTGCAGGTTTTGCTTACCCTCACTATCTTCATAGTGAACGCTCACCGTTTTGCCTTTGCGCGTATCGGTGACCCGGCAGCCAAGCTTAATTTCTAGGCCCTGCTTTTCGAAAAGTTTGCGCGCCTCGCGAGCCACTTGCGCATCGACCGCTGACAAAAAGCTGTCTTGCGCCTCTAGCAGTACAACTTTAGACCCCAGACGATTCCAGACGCTGCCCATCTCAAGGCCGATGACGCCGGCGCCAATCACGCCTAAGCGCTTAGGCACATCTTGAAAATCCTGCGCGCCCGCGGAATCGACAATGCGATCGCCATCAAGGGGAGCCGCACCAATATCAATTGGCCGTGATCCAGTGGCCAACATCACATGATCGGCGCTGAGGGTTTTGGCTTTGCCTTTGTGCGGAGTGAATTGCACTTGGCGATCGGCCAATAGCTTGCCATGACCTTGCAGCCACTCGATTTGGTTGGTTTTAAACAGCTGTTTAATCCCGCCAGTCAGATCAGAGACCACTTTATCTTTGCGCTTAATCATCTGCGGGACATCAAGCGTTGCCCCTTGCACATGAATACCGTGGCCGGAGAGCTCGTGTTGGACGCGGTGATAGTGCTCAGATGAATCAAGCAGTGATTTCGAGGGGATACAACCAACATTCAGGCAAGTCCCGCCCAAGGCCGGCTCGCCGTCTTTGCGCTTAAATTCATCAATCACGGCAACGTTCATACCCAACTGGGCACAGCGAATCGCGCCGACATAGCCGGCCGGACCGGCACCAATCACAATCACATCATAAGAATTCGCCATTGAATGACTCCCGAATTCGGTGGACTTAGACCTCAAGCAGCAAACGTGCTGGGTCTTCAAGCATGTCTTTTATCGTGACCAGAAACTGCACCGCTTCTTTGCCATCGATAATGCGATGGTCGTAGGAGTGCGCCAAATACATCATTGGCCGCACCACAACCTGACCGTTCTCGGCAACCGGGCGTTCTTGGATTTTATGCATGCCCAAAATGCCGCTTTGCGGCGGGTTTAAGATCGGCGTCGACACCAGCGAACCAAACGTACCGCCGTTGGTAATGGTAAAGGTGCCGCCGGTGAGCTCTTCGATATCAATTTTGCCGGCTTGGGCCCGCTGACCAAAGTCGGCAATGCCGCCCTCAATTTCAGCAAATGAGCGCTGATCGGCATCGCGTAGCACCGGCACCATCAAACCGCGCTCGGTGGACACGGCGATACCGATATCAAAATAGCCGTGATAAAGAATATCGGTGCCATCGATAGACGCATTCACGGCGGGGAAGCGCTTGAGCGCCTCAACCGTGGCTTTAACAAAAAACGACATAAAGCCAAGCTTAATATCGTGCGATTTTAAGAAGGTGTCTTTGTAACGGGCGCGCAAGTCCATGACCGGCTGCATGTTCACCTCGTTAAAGGTGGTTAGCATGGCCGCCTCTTGCTGGGCTGAAACCAAGCGCTCGGCGATACGCTGGCGCAAACGCGTCATAGGCACGCGACGCTCTTCGCGCTCGCCAGTCGCGGCGGCGGGGGTTGCCGCCGCTGCTGGGGCCGGGTTGGGTGCTGGCGTTGCGGGCGCCGGCGCTGATGTCGATGCCTGGGCGCTACCGCCTTGCTCGATAAAACGCAGCACGTCTTCTTTTAACAAACGCCCACCACGACCGGTGGCCGGGATCGCGCTGGCATCCAAGCTATGCTCTTCAACTAGGTGACGAACGGCTGGACTTAAGGTGGGCTCCTCACCGCTTGGCGCCGCCGTTGGCACTGACTCTGCTGCGCTAGCCGCGTTGGTTGCCGCGGGCGTTTCAGCCGCTTGTGCACTGCTCGCGTCAGCTGCACCGGCGCTGAGCATAGCGACGATTTCGCCT
>CAJXMZ010000067.1 GCA_913056315.1 uncultured Ectothiorhodospiraceae bacterium | reverse complement strand
CTTGCTGCCACCGCCCTGCCCTAACCGCATCGACATACGAGACCAAACGCGTGGAAAGCGCAAACATAAGTGCCATCACGTGCTGACTCACCGAGGCCGTTCCATAGCCCTGACAATTAACCACGCGAATGCCCTGCGCGGCAGCCGCTTGGGTGTCGATATTATTAACACCGGTGGCAATGACGCAGATCAGCTTGAGATTGGGGCACTGGGCTAGAGTTTTGGCGCTGAGCAAGACCTTATTAACGATGACAATCGAGGCTTGAGCGATACGCTCAGCCGCCTGATCGGGATGAGTTTGCGCATAATCCCGGTACCCTCCGGGCAGCGACTCGATAGCCGTTAAGTCTAAATCACCCTGATCGAGGGTTTCTCGGTCAAGAAAAACAATATCGCTCATAACGCGTTTACCCTATTGACAATTGCGCTCTAGCCTAGCGCAGGCGACTGAATTATGCACAGTTTCAGTGCAAAGACTTTTCGTGATTCATGGCGACCCCATGGTTAGAGGCATTTGCCGCATTATTACACAAATAAGTCTTATGACATTACGCTAACTTATTGTAAAAGTTAGTGTTTTATGAATGTGGTGAAAGTTCCGTCAATCTAACAGCAAACCCCATAATGAAAGGGTCTAAGGCCATTGATCGGATTATCATCCACAAAGTTATCCACAACTTTTGTGGACAACATAATCGGTGGGTGAAAAGCGTGTTATCAGTTGGGCGCGATGGGCGCAGGCGCTATAATATGGGGTATGCAAATTGGCGAGTACCCCATCACCGGACAAGTCTTGCTCGCCCCCATGGCCGGCGTGACTGATCGGCCGTTTCGGCTATTAGCGCGAGAACTGGGCGCTGCGCTGGCGGCCTCAGAAATGGTCGCCTCAAACCCTGCCTTGCGTGATACCCGAAAATCTCGCCTTAAACGGGATCACACCGGCGAGCCCTCGCCGCGCGTGGTGCAAATTGCTGGCGCCGACCCGCACACCATGGCTGATGCAGCGCGCTTTAACGTCGCCCAAGGCGCGCAAATTATTGATATCAACATGGGCTGTCCTGCAAAAAAGGTCTGTCAGCGCCTAGCTGGATCGGCGCTGCTGGCTGACGAGCCACTCGTCGAGGCCATACTCCATACCGTAGTGAATGCCGTGGATGTGCCGGTAACGCTAAAAATTCGCACCGGCCCCAGTGCGGATCAACGCAATGCCGTTCGCATCGCACAATGCGCTCAATCAGCTGGCATTTCAGCGTTGGCGCTGCACGGCCGCACCCGTGACCAGCTTTATAAAGGGCAAGCCGAACACCACACACTTGCCGCGGTTCGACAGGCCATTGATATTCCCTTAATCGGCAATGGCGATATACACACACCTGAACAAGCCCGTTGGCTAATTGATCAAACCGGCTGTGATGCAGTGATGATTGGTCGTGCCGCGCAAGGACGGCCGTGGATCTTTCGCGAAATTCAACACTATCTCGACACCGGTGAGCACTTAGCGCCACCTTCTAGCGAGGCGGTTTGCCAGTGGATGCTGAGCCATCTGCGCGCACTCCATGCCTTTTATGGCGAGGTACAAGGTGTGCGTATTGCGCGCAAACACATTGGTTGGTATCTGCAAGGATTGCCCGGCGGCGAGGCATGGCGAGCGCAGTTAGTGGCAATTAACGAGGCCAACGAGCAACTTCGCGCGGCCAAGGCGGCCATTCTGGCTGCGCATCGCTCAAACCCCACGTCTAGCGCATCAGTTTGCGCGCTGGCTTAATCGGTAAATTGCCCCGCCAGTACAAAATCATGACCAATCCAAAGGCCATGCCACCCAGATGCGCAAAATGCGCAACCCCTGACATCGACCCGGTAACGCCGGCATACAGCTCAAAAGCGCCATACAACAGCACGAAGTATTTTGCCCGAATGGGAATGGGCGGAAAGATGAGGACCAATCGCTGGTTGGGAAACATCATGGCAAAGCCAAGCAATATGCCAAATACCGCGCCAGAGGCACCAATGGTGGGATAAATGCTGCCCGCGCTCACGGCCATCGTGGCCACGACCAGCTGAATCAGCCCCGCCCCGATTAAGCAAACCAAATAAAAGGTTAAAAACGGGCGTGACCCCCACAGGCTCTCTAGCGCGGTGCCAAACATCCACAACGCGAACATATTCACGAACAGATGAAAAAATCCGCCGTGCAAAAACCCGTAGGTAAGCAGCTGCCAGAATTCAAACGCGGGGATACCGCCAACAAATTGGGTGCCCATCTCGGCCGTACCCAATGGCCATAACCCAAAATTCACCACCATTGACGGCCCAAGCCAGGCATAGGCGGCAAAGCCAAGCGCATTGGCAATGAGCATTGTGAACACGACCGGCGTATCATTTAGATTGGTTGGTCCCATAGCCGTCATAATACGGGTCCAACACCGGCTTATGCCACTTGTTCTAAGCGTTCGCGAACGATAGGTTGCGGGCTACTCGAGATAAGGACTGCCCAACCATGGCCGACCAAACCGGAATTGCCGCGCATCCGCTGCGCAACACACTGCTCAACGAAGCACACGCACGGCCTTTTGAAAGCCTTTCCGCGCCCCTGCGGGTCTCGCACTTAGTGATGCACACCGGCACCAGCGGCCGGCGCGATGAAGTCGAGCATATGAGCGCGTTATGTGAGCGCTTACAAGTCGACCCGCCCAACGCTGAGGCTGGCCACTTTGTGCTGGAGACCGCGCAGTTTCGCCTGCGTTGGGAGCGGCATACCGAGTTTTCGACCTACACCATTTTTGTCAACGGTGCAGAGCCAGAGCCATTTGCCGATACCGCCATTCAGTCACTGCCCAGTAGCTGGCTGCCTGGGCTACCGGGTGAGCTGCTGGCGGCCATGCATGTCAGCCTGGTACCGGCAGCCAGCGTTGAGGCGAGCATTGACTCATTGGGTCGGTATTTTCACGCCGATAGCTTGGCTGGCAGTGAGTGCGCCGGGCGAGCGGCGAGTGTGTGGACAGACTTTCTTGCCGATCAGTCAGGCTTTTTGCGCTTTTTGGTTATCGACGACAGCCTCAACGCCATGCAGGCCGGCCGCTTGGTGCAACGGCTGTTAGAAATCGAGACCTATCGATTTATGGCGCTCCTGAGCTTTCCGCTAGCGCGAGAGCGATCCGCTGATATTACCGATATGGAAACGCAACTGGGCACGTTAATGGACCGATTGGCCACGGTGGCTGAGCTCGCCGACGAGCGTGACCTGCTTACCGCGCTGTCCGATCTATCCGCGCGCGTCGAACGGCAAATGGCGCAAACCAACTTTCGGTTTAGTGCAACGGCTGCCTACGGCACGCTGGTTCGACGCCGTCTGAACGCGTTGCGCGAACACCGGATTGAGGGGGTGAGTACGCTGGATGAGTTTATGGAACGACGCTTAGCCCCGGCACTGGATACTTGTGTGCACATGGGCGATCGCCTCCAACGCTTATCCCAGCGGGTCAGTCGGGCTGCCAATTTGTTGCGCACCCGTGTGGACGTGGCTCTAGAGGCGCAAAACCGGGATCTACTCGATTCTATGAACCGCCGCGCCAGTCTTCAGCTACGCCTGCAAGAAACGGTTGAAGGATTGTCGGTGGTGATCTTGAGCTACTACGTCGTCTCACTGGTGGGCTATGCCATGCAAGGCCTCGAGCGCATTGGCTTTATGCCCAACGCCGATATCGCCACGGCATTGAGTATTCCGGTTGTGGTGGTTGCCGTCGCCGTCGGCGTTCGGGTGGTTCGAGGTCGCGTTATTCGCTCTGATGCCAACGCGGGCTGAATGGCGCGCTGCGCTGCATCGGCGTTGGCCGCTGCTATGGCGCGCAGTCGTTACCCTTGCGCTGATGTTTGGGGTGGTCGCGCTTTGGCAGCTGTCACAGCTTGATAACTACACGAGCCTAAGCGCGTTACTCGACTTAGGCATTGCGCTGCGCGAACAACCGTGGGCAGCGCCTGCACTCATTTTGGCCTATGTTGCCGCAGGCTTTGCTTTTTTGCCGCTCACGCTCATGGTGGTGGCCACCCTATTGGTTTACGGCCCGTTAACCGGGTTGACCTTGGCCACCACCGGCACAACGCTGAGTGCTATCGCAAGCTTTGCGCTGGGTTACGTACTCGGTGCCGAACCGGTACGCCGACTGGCCGGCCCAACGCTGAGCCGGCTCAATGCCCGTGCGGGAGATCACGGCATGATGCTGATCACCGCCTTGCGTATTATGCCGGTCGCGCATTTTCATGCTGTTAGCCTGCTGGCTGGTGCATCCAATATTCGTTTTATGCCCTATTTATTGGGCACCTGGCTGGGCACGGTGCCAGGTATTGCCGCACTGGCTGCTGTGAGCACTCAGGCCAAACGCTTTGTGCTCAATCCCGATGCGCGCGGGTTGGTGGTGTTAGGCCTCTTAGGCGCGTTGAGCCTTGTGATTATGTACACGCTGCGGGCATGGATGCGGCGCTATACCACCCCGGCCGATCATGCCTAGCGATACAAAATAGTAGTCTGGATGCGCAAAACACTTTAAACTCCAGCGCCAAAATCACATTATTTTGGAGGGTAGCGACCATGGATAAAGTCGGGCAAATGCAGCAGACCATTGAGCGGTTAACCAGCCCAGGACGGGGCATTCTTGCCGCTGACGAAAGCTACCCGACCATTACCAAGCGTCTTGCCGACCACAATATTGAGTCGACCGAGGAGACCCGGCGGTTTTACCGCAGCTTACTGGCCAACACACCCGGCATTGGCGAGTACGTCTCAGGCATTATCTTTTTTGAAGAAACCCTCGGGCAAAAGAATGACGACGGCGTGCGCATCCCGCAGGCCTGTGAGCAGCAAGACATTGTTCCAGGGATTAAAGTCGACAAAGGCTTAACCGACTTGCCCGGCAGCCCCGGCGATAAAATCACCCAAGGTTTAGACAACCTTGGCGACCGCCTTGATGGCTACCTCGAGCAAGGCGCGCTATTTACCAAGTGGCGTAATGTCTACGCGATCTCCGCCGACACGCCGAGCCGTCAGGCCATCGAAGCCAATGCCGAAGTGCTAGCGCGCTATGCGGCAATCGTTCAATCGCGAGGCATGGTGCCCATCGTCGAGCCCGAAGTACTCATGGATGGCAGCCATAGCCTAGAGCGCTGTGCTGAGGTGACTGAAGCGGCGCAAAGTGCATTGTTTGCCGCGCTACGCCGCCATCAAGTGATACTCGAAGCCGTGATCCTCAAACCCAACATGGTTTTGCCCGGCAAAGACGTTCAACCACGGCCATCCGCCGAGGTTTGCGCACAGGCCACGTTGCGCGTGCTGCGTCGCACCGTTCCCGCCGCTGTGCCGTCGATTAACTTCTTATCGGGCGGCCAGACCTGCGAAGAGGCCACCGCTAATCTCAATGCCATGAATCAGGCGAGCGTGAGCAAGCCTTGGGTGCTGAGCTTTTCGTATAGCCGCGCGCTACAAAACCCCGTTCAAGCCGCTTGGGCCGGTGATAACGCCAATAAAGCCGCAGCGGAGCAAGCGTTTCTCAAGCGCGCACGCCTTAACTCGCTTGCTCGCCAAGGGCAATACCGCACCGAGCTCGAAACGACCGACTAAGTAAGCGACTTACCACTAGCGCACAAGGACGAAAAACGCCCGTCCACCGCGGCGGACATTCAGCAGCAATTGCTCAGCTCCTTGCATCTGCGCACGGAAGCTCTCAAGGGATTCCACGTTGCGCCGGTTAACCGAGGTGATCACATCGCCTGATTGCAGGTACTCAGCCGCGCGGCTGGACGCGGCCACATCGGCGACGAGCACGCCACTGACTTGACCGAACAACGGCGAGCGCTCATCAAGCTCACTAAAGCGCGCCCCGGACAGGGCCGGATGCAAATTGTCAGCGCCGACTTCACGAGTTTGCGGGTCAGCGACCACGGCGGTGGTTTGGCGCGTTTGGCCATTGCGCACATAGCGCATGCGCACTTCATCACCAATTTCTAATAGCCCAATGACATTGGCCATCGCGTTGGCATCGTCAATGGTCTTGCCGTTAATCTCGATAATAATATCGCCGGGCGCCAGACCGGCCTCAGCCGCTGGCGAATTCGGCGTGACTTGGGCGATCAATGCCCCATCGTTTCTCTCAATCTCAAAGGCCTCGGCCATTTCTTGACTAAGATCTTGTACCCGAACGCCCAGCACGCCGCGGCGCACTTCACCGTACTCAATAATTTGGTTCATCACTTGGGCTGCCATATTAATCGGCACAGCAAACCCAATACCGATATTGCCGCCGCTGCGCGATAAAATGGCGGTATTCACACCCACCAGCTCACCCTTTAAATTAACCAGCGCACCGCCGGAGTTACCCGGGTTAATCGATGCATCGGTTTGAATAAAGCTCTGTAGCCGCGCTCCCCCATTACCGGGCAGGGTGCGATTAAGCCCACTCACAACCCCCGTGGTGACGGTGTGATCCAGCCCAAACGGATTGCCGATGGCCATGGTGTAATCACCCACGCGCAGCGCATCAGAATTCGCCATGGCCAGTGCGTCTAGGCCCTCAGCGCTGACTTGAATAACGGCTATATCGGTTTCTGGGTCGGAGCCAATGATTTGCGCATCCAGTTCACGACCGTCGTTTAACGCCACGCGAATTCGATCGGCGTTGGCGATGACATGGTGATTGGTCAATATGTACCCGTTGTCGGCATCCACGATCACCCCAGAACCCAGTGACTGGACTTGGCGCTGGCGTTGTTGCTCGGGGACATCAAAAAAGCGACGAAAAAACGGGTCGTTTAGCAGCGGATTGGCTTCGGCCTCGACCGTGCCTTGCGTGGCAATGTTAACCACCGCGGGAGAGACTTGCTCAACCAAGGGCGCAAGGCTAGGCATGCTGCCATCCGGATTAACAATTTGCGCCTGACTACTGCCAACACCCAATAACCAACCGACAAGCAAAGCGACCAAAACCCGGCGTTGAAACAACGTTGCAAACCATGCCTGAGACATGATGACAAACCTCCTAAGCTATTTGCTGCAGCGTTTAATGCTCGCGGGTAGCCCTAAATTCAATCTCCGGCCAGCGCTCTTGGGTTAGCTGCAAATTCACCCGTGTGGGCGCGATGTAGGCCAGTGCGCCCGAGACATCGGTGGCGAGATGCTCTTGCTGCCGGTCTTTGAGCTTTTCGAGCAACTTGGCATCGCTGGCATACACCCAACGCGCCGTTGCCACGCCTACTGGTTCAAATAGACAATCAACGCCGTACTCATGTTTCAACCGAAACGCCACTACATCAAACTGTAGCGCCCCAACCGCCCCAACAATAAGGTCATTGTTAATTAGCGGGCGAAACAGTTGCGATGCGCCCTCCTCGCACAGTTCAACCAAACCTTTTTGCAGGGCTTTCATGCGCATGGGATCGCGCAATACTGCGCGGCGAAAAAGCTCCGGCGCAAAATTGGGAATGCCGGCAAACTTCAGGGCCTCGCCTTGGCTAAACGTATCACCAATTTGAATCGTGCCGTGGTTGTGCAAACCAATAATATCGCCTGGATAGGCCGTTTCCACATGATCGCGAT
>CAJXMZ010000066.1 GCA_913056315.1 uncultured Ectothiorhodospiraceae bacterium | reverse complement strand
AGCGGCAATTTGATCACCGCCGAATCGGGGCTGGTAAATCTCATCGAGTGCATTTGCCAGTGCTTGAGGCTCGCCGTCTTCGGCGGCGTAATAGCGCCCCATAACTCCTTGCAGATCAGGGAATTCGCCGACCATTTCAGTTAGCAAATCGGCGCGCGCCAGTAATGCCGCGCGGTGTGTCAAAGCGGAATCAGTGCTAAACGCGTTTGCATACTGCTGCGCGAGGCTTGCTACTCGATCGCCTTTATCTTTAAGACTGCCAAGCGCTTTTTGAAACACCACGTGCTCGAGCGCCGGCAAGCGCTCGGCCAGCGTTTGCGAGCGGTCTTGATCCCAAAAAAACGCCGCATCTGCAAGCCGCGGACGAATGACACGCTCGTTACCTGCGATAACGCGCTGGGGGTCTTGGCTGTCGATATTCGCGACAGTAATAAAGCGCGGCATAAGCGCCCCGTTGGCATCGCGTACCGGAAAATAACGCTGATGCTCTTGCATGCTCGAAATCAACGCCTCAGCCGGTACGCGCAAAAAGTCTGCATCAAAGCTGCCTGAGACCACCGCTGGCCATTCGACTAGGGCATTCACCTCATCAAGCAGCGCGGCTTCCATTACCGCCTGACCGCCGAGACGCTCGCCCTCAGCACGCACACCCTGGAAGATATGATCATGTCGGTCTTGTCGGTTCACCAGCACATGGGCGGCGCGCAGGGCGGATTCGTAGTGATCCGCCCCATTAATGCGTACCGGGTCGGGATGGTGAAAACGATGCCCACGGCTATGTTGGCCGGTTTCAACACCCATAATGCTCGCTGGCACCACGGCATCACCTAACATTAAGACCGCCCAGTGCACCGGGCGCACAAATTCGGTGGTGTGGGCACCCCAGCGCATGCGTTTTGGAATCGGCAGTTGGGCCAGCGCGGTCGCAATAATGCTTGGCAATAAATCTGCGCTCGGCTGACCCGCTTGTATGCCCTTGTGCACCAAATAGGTGCCTTGATCGGTTTCGATCGTGTTTAAGTCGTGGACAGGCACGTTGCAGGAGGCGGCAAAGCCCTCGGCCGCGCGCGTTGGCTGGCCGTTGTCGTCATAGGCGACGTTCACGGCCGGGCCTCGACGCTCAAACGATCGATCGGGTTGGCGAGTGCTTAGGTCTTCAATAATGACTGCTAATCGCCGCGGCGCGCCTAATGCGCGGGCTGGGCCGTGATCAACACCGGCTTTTTTAAGCCCGGCTAGCAATCCTTCGCAAAGCGCATCAGCCAGTGGATCGAGCGCGGTGGGTGGCAGCTCTTCCATGCCCAACTCAAATAATAGCGGCGCGGTGGTTGCTTGGGTCATGCCACACTCCGGCCGGTGTCATCATCGCGACATAGCGGAAAGCCGAGCGCTTCGCGGGCTTCGTAATAGCCAGTCGCCACGGCACGCGCCATGGTGCGCACGCGCAATATGTAACCCTGTCGCTCAGTCACCGAAATGGCATGACGGGCATCGAGCAAATTGAATGTGTGTGAGGCCTTCATGGTCATCTCATAGGCGGGTAGCGAAAGCCCCTCATCGACTAGGCGCAAGGCTTCGCGCTCACAGGTATCAAACCACCCCAGCAGACTGTCCACATCCGCGAGCTCAAAGTTGTACTTCGACTGCTCGCGCTCGTTTTGTAGGTAAACATCGCCGTAGGTGATGGGGCCATCGGGGCCGTGGGTCCAGACCAGGTCGTAGACGCTTTCAACCTCTTGTAAATACATCGCGATGCGCTCTAAGCCGTAGGTTAGCTCGCCCATCACTGGGTGGCAGTTAATGCCGCCGGCTTGTTGGAAGTAGGTAAATTGCGTGACCTCCATCCCATTGAGCCAAATCTCCCAGCCTAGGCCCCAAGCGCCGAGTGTCGGGGATTCCCAGTTGTCTTCGACAAAACGAATATCGTGCACCAACGGATCAATGCCAAGCGCTTTAAGCGAGCCAAGATATTGTTCTTGAAAGTCAGCGGGGGACGGTTTGAGAACCACTTGAAACTGATAATAGTGCTGCAGCCGATTGGGGTTTTCGCCATAGCGGCCATCGGTGGGGCGTCGCGATGGTTGCACATAGGCGGCCCGCCAAGGCTCAGGACCAATAGCGCGCAAAAACGTCGCTGGGTGAAATGTCCCTGCGCCGACTTCCATATCAAGTGGCTGCATGAGCACACAGCCGCGTTCTGCCCAGTAGTTTTGCAGCGCGAGGATAAGCTCTTGAAAGGTCATTGGTTCTCCGCCGAAACCCCGAAACGTCGCAGTATAGCCCGCGTCAACGGTGGCTGTCAGGCCAAGCGGTTGGGTGAAATGCGCTTATTTGGTGCGCCCCGGTTGGTTTTTGCACTGCATCGGTGCATTGTAGGGGTGTAGTGAGCAATAGCAGCCAATAGACGGCCCTTTTTGGTGCGTTTCGGTTAAGTTGGCACGATTAATGCTTCTATCCGAGAGCAAACAATTCGCTAGGATTTAATTTGGAGGCCGAGACGATGGCACAAACGCCTGAAGACGTACTAAAAATGATTCAAGACAACGAGGTTCGCTTTGTCGACCTGCGTTTCACTGACCCGAAGGGTAAACAACAGCATGTCACGCTGCCGGCGCACGCCATCGATGCGGACGCCTTTACCGAGGGCAAAATGTTTGATGGCTCGTCCATCGAAGGCTGGAAGGGCATTAACGAGTCCGACATGATCCTCATGCCCGATCCCACCTCGGCCGTGCTTGATCCGTTTTTTGATGATGCGACTTTGCTGCTGCTATGTAACATTATCGAGCCCAATACCATGCAGGGTTACGGCCGTGATCCGCGCTCGATCGCTGAGCGCGCCGAGGCGTATTTGCAATCCACCGGGATCGGCGATGTCGCCTACTTTGGGCCTGAGAATGAATTCTTTGTGTTTGATGACGTGCGCTGGGGCACCACCATGAAGGGGTCGTTCTACAGCATTGATTCTGAAGAAGCTGACTGGAACACCGAGCGGGTCTACCCCGACGGCAACATGGGCCATCGGCCTGGGGTTAAAGGCGGCTACTTCCCTGTGCCACCGGTGGATAGCTTGCACGATATGCGCTCAGCAATGTGTGAGTGTCTCACTGACATGGGTATGGAAACCGAGGTGCACCATCACGAGGTGGCGACCGCCGGACAGTGTGAAATTGGCGTGGGCTTTAACACGCTGGTGAAAAAAGCAGACGAAGTCCAAACCCTCAAGTACGTCATCCACAACGTGGCCGCGGCCTATGGCAAGACCGCCACGTTTATGCCCAAACCCGTTGTTGGCGATAACGGCAGTGGGATGCACGTCCACCAGTCGATTGGTAAAACCGGCGAAATGCTGTTTGCGGGTGACCAGTACGGCGGATTATCCGAAACAGCGCTGTACTACATTGGCGGCATTGTGAAGCATGCCAAGGCCATTAACGCCTTTGCTAATGCGTCGACCAACTCCTATAAGCGCTTGGTGCCAGGCTTTGAGGCACCGGTGCTACTGGCCTATTCCGCGCGTAACCGCTCGGCGTCGGTGCGGATTCCATGGGTGTCCAATCCTAAGGCCCGTCGGGTTGAGGTGCGCTTCCCGGATAGCACGGCAAACCCTTACCTTTGCTTTGCGGCCATGCTCATGGCGGGCCTGGATGGCATTCAGAACAAAATTCATCCCGGCGATGCCATGGACAAAGATCTCTACGACTTGCCGCCTGAAGAAGAGGCTGAGATTCCAAAAGTCGCCTTCTCATTGGAAGAGGCACTGGATGCACTCGATGCTGATCGTGAGTTCTTAAAAGTGGGCGGTGTGTTTACCGACGATGCGATTGATGGCTATATCGATCTCAAACGTGAAGAGGTTCTGCAACTGCGCATGACCACGCACCCCATCGAGTTCGACATGTACTACAGCGTCTGATCGGCGGTTTATACCGATCGCCGCAACACCAACCCCCGCTGCGGCGGGGGTTTTTAATGGTGGCTGCAAAATCTGTGATGAGTGTACCCATGACCCAAAGCCCGGATGATATGGCCAATGATGTGCTCGATCACCTCACCCGCGCGGTGCTGGTGACTGATGCACAGTGCCGGGTGCAATGGTTGAATTCAGCCGCGCAAACCTTGCTGCAGATTAGTTCTCGGCAAGCGGTGGGCGAGTCATTGATGCACTTATTTCCAGGCTTTGCCGTGCTTGACGAGGCGATCGGCCAAGCGCTCGATCAGGGTGCCAGTTACACCGAGCGCGAGATTCGCGTGATGCTGGCTGCAGAACGCACCGTGACCTTAGACTGCGCGATTACCCCCATGTCGAGTTCGAGTCTGCTGCTTGAATTTGAGCAACTGGACAGGCACCTACGCATTTCGCGCGAAAACCAGTTAATTGCCCAAAGCCATGCGATTCGCGAGCTAACACGCGGGTTGGCACACGAAATTAAGAACCCGCTGGGTGGCTTGCGAGGGGCAGCACAGCTTCTGGAGTCGGACTTAAAAGACGCCGAGCAGCATGAATACACGCGCATTATTATTTCTGAAGCCGATCGCTTGCGCGCGCTTGTGGATGGGCTGTTGGGTCCAGCCAGTCGGTTTGAAAAAAAGCCCACCAATTTGCATGAGGTCATCGAGCGAGTGCGCTACTTGGCCATGGCCGAATCGCCCGAGGGCATAACCATTGAGCGCGATTACGACCCCAGCCTGCCGCTACTCCCCGCGGTTGAAGATCAGTTAATTCAGGCGCTGTTAAATGTTGTGCGCAATGCGCTGCAGGCGCTCGGTGATCGCGGCACGATTCATTTGCAAACCCGCAGCCAGCGCCGTTTTACCATTGGCGAAAAACAACACCGATTAGTGGCGCGCATCGATATTACCGATGATGGCCCGGGTATCCCGCCTGCGCTTTATGACCAAATCTTCTATCCCATGGTCACCGGCCGTGCCGAGGGCAGTGGTATTGGATTACCGATGGCACAAACCTTGGTCAACCAGCACGGCGGATTAATTGAATGCAGCAGCGAGCCCGGTTGCACGGTGTTTACCGTCTGGCTGCCGTTGGAGGATTGTGATGAGTGAGACAACAGCGGTTTGGATTGTTGATGATGATCGCTCGATTCGTTGGGTTTTAAAAAAAGCGCTTGAGCGTGATGGCATGCAGGTTGCTGACTTTGAGACGGGCGAAGAGGCATTGGCCGCGCTGGGCCGGCAACGCCCGGATGTGCTCATTACCGATATTCGTATGCCAGCGCTGGATGGGCTGACGTTAATGAGCCGGGTGCATGACCATGCCCCCGATTTGCCGGTGATAGTGATTACTGCGCATTCAGATTTAGACGCCGCGGTGTCTGCCTACGAAGGCGGTGCATTTGAGTATCTGCCCAAGCCCTTCGATGTGGATGATGCGGTGGACTTGGTTCGTCGTGCCGCCGCCGCCGCCGCTCAGAGCCAGTCCCCTGCTAGTACTCGGCGCGGTGACATGCCCGAAATTATTGGCGAAGCGCCGGCTATGCAGGAGGTTTTTCGAGCGATTGGCCGATTATCGCGCTCAAACATTACCGTGCTGATTAATGGGGAATCGGGTACGGGTAAAGAGCTTGTTGCCGGGTCGCTCCACCGCCATAGCCCGCGTGCGGGTCAGCCGTTTATCGCGCTGAATATGGCGGCGATTCCGCGCGATTTAATGGAATCCGAGTTATTTGGTCACGAAAAAGGCGCCTTCACCGGCGCGCATCAAGTCCGCCGCGGACGCTTTGAGCAGGCCGATGGCGGCACGCTTTTTCTCGATGAAATTGGTGATATGCCCGCCGAGCTGCAGACCCGGTTGTTGCGGGTATTGGCTGATGGCGAATTTTATCGGGTGGGCGCGCATATGCCCATGCGCGTGGATGTCCGCATTATTGCCGCCACCCACCAAAATTTAGAGCGGCTGGTTGAACAAGGCCGCTTTCGTGAGGACTTATTTCATCGGCTTAACGTGATTCGCATTCACTGCCCCGCACTGCGTGAGCGCCAAGCCGATATTCCGGAATTGGCTGCGCATTTTTTGCAGCGTGCGGCGACCGAACTGAATGTCGAGCCCAAACAACTAAGCACCGAGGTGGCGCGGCATCTGCAGCATTTGCCTTGGCCCGGTAATGTGCGTGAGCTTGAAAACACCTGCCGTTGGTTAACCGTTATGGCCAGCGGCCGTGATGTTCAGTTAGATGATTTACCGCCTGAACTGAGCAGCGGTGAGGCCGTGTCAGCGGTTGGCGTGGATTGGGAACGCGCCTTGGCTGACTGGGCCGACCAACAAGCCGAAAGCCGCACCGAGGGGGTTTTGGGTGAAGCCCAGCAACGCTTAGAGCGCATATTGATTGAAGCGGCCCTGCGTCGAACAGGCGGCCGCCGCCAAGATGCTGCGCGCTTACTGGGCTGGGGGCGTAATACGTTAACCCGCAAGATTCGGGATCTGCAGATGCAGGTATGATGAGCGCATGCCCATTCATGTTGCTTTGCATTCACCGGAAATTCCGCCTAATACCGGCAATGTCATTCGATTGTGTGCCAATAGTGGCGCGCAACTGCATTTAATTCGGCCGCTGGGGTTTATTCTCGATGACCGCCGCTTACGTCGAGCGGGGCTGGATTATCACGAGTTTGCGAGCATGCAGGTGCATGATGATTATGCGGCTTTTCTTGCCGCTGTGGCCCCTGCGCGCGTTTGGGCTTTTACCACGCGCGCGACGCGTGGCTTTCAAACACCGCGTTATCGGGCGAACGACGCTTTGCTATTTGGCAGCGAGACCGCGGGGTTACCCAGCTCGGTCTTAAATACCTTGTCGCCTGATCAGCGTGTGCGCTTACCGATGCGCGAAGGCAATCGCAGTTTAAATCTATCCAATAGCGTGGCGGTGGGTGTCTACGAAGTGTGGCGCCAGCTTGGCTATGTTGGCGGGGCTTAAAACTCAGCGGTCGGCGTTCGCTGCATGAGCGACTCGGCCGCTTGGGCGGGGCTGAGGTCGGCATTAATGACGGCTGTGACGGCCTGACAAATGGGCATGTCGACGCCTAACCGCTGCGCTAATACGGCCACCTCACCCGCGGTACGCAGGCCTTCGACCACTTGATTGATTTGTGCGCATGCGGCCGTAATGCTCTGACCTTGACCAAGCGCTAAGCCCATGCGGCGGTTGCGTGACTGGTCATCGGTGCAGGTCAAAATTAAATCTCCCATGCCCGCAAGCCCAGTGAGGGTTGTGTCAGCGGCGCCTAAGGCAACACCGAGGCGGCGAATTTCGGCTAAGCCGCGGGTAATAAGCCCGGCTCTGGCGTTAGCGCCTAAGGCCAGCCCATCGGCAATGCCGGTGGCGATGGCAAGGACGTTTTTCACCGCCCCGCCCACCTCGACACCAACAACATCGGTACTGGTATAGACACGAAAACGCGCGTCATGAAACGCCGCCGCTAGTGTTTGTGCGCAGTCGGCGTCGCTGCTGGCCAGAGCCACAGCCGTCGGTAACCCGCGGGCCACTTCGCTGGCAAAACTTGGACCGGATAACACCGCAAGCCGATGGTTTGGCAGCCAGTGTTGGGCGAGCTCGTGTAATAGCCCGCTGCCGTTGGCTTGCAAGCCTTTGGTGGCCCAAACGATGTTAGCTTGGGCTGGTGCGTGATCGGCCAGCTGTGTGACCACCTCGGCAAAGCCAGCGCTGGGAACGCTAATGAGAATATGGTCGGCCGCGGTGACGGCAAATCGGTAAGTATGCGGGTGCGGCCAGCCAGAAAGTTGGTCTGAATCTCTTAAGCAGCGTGGGTTACGATGT
>CAJXMZ010000065.1 GCA_913056315.1 uncultured Ectothiorhodospiraceae bacterium | reverse complement strand
GCTACGTAGCTCAGCTGGTTAGAGCACATCACTCATAATGATGGGGTCGGTGGTTCGAATCCACCCGTAGCCACCATTACTCGGACGTTGTTGGCCTTGAGGCCTAGAAGGTCCTGGTCCTAGAGTAAAAACAGCGTAGCCAAGCCCAAGAAGGCCACAAAGCCAATGACATCCGTCACGGTGGTGAGCACCACGCCGCCAGCTAGGGCGGGGTCAATGCCTAAGCGCTTGAGCATGAGTGGAATGCCAACGCCGGTCAGCGCGGCAACCGCTAGGTTAATGGTCATTGCCGCGGCAATAATCCCTCCAATCGCAGGACGCCCGAACCATAGTGTGGCAATGCCCGCCAACACCGCGGCCCAAAACAATCCGTTGAGCACACCCACGCCGAGCTCTTTGAACAGCAGTTTGCGGGTATTACGCGAGGCAATTTGCCCCAGCGCGATGGCCCGGGTAACCAGTGTGAGTGTTTGGGTGCCGGCAATACCGCCCATGCTAGCAACCACCGGCATTAACACAGCAAGGGCAACGATTTCGGCGATGGTGCCTTCAAATAGACCGATAACGTAGGCGGCGAGCAATGCGGTGAGCAGGTTAATGCCTAACCATAAGGCCCGGCGGCGAGCGCTCGACCAGACCGGGGCAAATAGGTCCTCTTCTTCGCCCAAGCCTGCCATTGTTAAAATCGAGCGTTCAGCCTCTTCACGGATCACATCCACCACATCATCAATGGTGATACGGCCTACAAGCCGCCCGCGGGCATCGAGCACTGGGGCGGAGATTAGGTCGCGATCCTCAAACATTTTGGCCACTTCGCGCGCAGGGGTATCAGCCGTAATTGCAATTGCATCGGCGTCGAGTAGATCGGCGACCCGCCCGTCTGGGTCATGGGTGAGTAGGTCACTCACTCGCAATATGCCCAAGAAATGATCAAAGCGACTGACCACAAACAAGTGGTCGGTGAGTTCGGGCAATGCGCCGCGCATGCGCAAGTAGCGTAGGACAACATCCAGACTGACATCCGGCCGGACCGTGACCGTGTCAGTGTTCATTAAGCCGCCAGCGCTATCTTCGGGGTAGGCCAGTACCGCCTCGAGTCGTTGACGGTTTTGGTTGTCCATGGCGCGAAGAATTTCGCCAGTGAGGGTTTTGGGCAGGTCTTGCACAAAGTCAGCAAGGTCATCCATGTCCATGCCCGAGGTGGCGGCGAGCAGTTCATCCTCGTCCATATCGCGGATAAGGCCGCTACGGACTTCGTCATGAACCTCGAGCAAGACCTCGCCGGCATTTTTTTCGTCGACCAGTTCCCAAAGCAGTTTGCGCTCCGGTACCGGGAATGACTCGAGCAGGTTAGCGATTTCAGCCGGGTGGAGGGCGTTGAGCATGCGCCGCGCTTCGGGCGCGGTTCCGCCTTGCAACAGCGCGCTAACGGTATCGGCAAGCCGTCCTTGTTTTTGCTCGAATTCTTCGACCATGGCCATTCCTCGCAACGGGCTCACTTAACTCCCGACGCCCATGAAGAATAGCATTAACGCTGTGACAGCGGGGTGTAACGCCGATCTACGATAGCTCGCGGTGGCGCACTGTAACCGCCGCTGAGCGTTGTCGCAGGGCGGTAGCAACGGCCTCTGCCAAATACACCGAGCGGTGTTGGCCGCCGGTGCAGCCAATAGCAACGGTTAGGTAGCTGCGGTTTTCGGCTTCAAATACGGGCAGCCAGTCATCAAGAAATTGACTAAGCTGCTTACGATAGCGCTCAACCGTGGGAATGTTGGCGAGGTATTCGGCCACAATCGGATCAAGACCGGTAAAGGGCCGTAGTTCGGGCTGCCAGTGCGGATTGGGTAGGCAGCGGCTATCAAAGACAAAATCGGCATCGGCCGGGGTGCCGTGCTTGTAGCCAAAAGATTCAATTTGTAGGGACAGTTGGGCGCGATCTTCTGTCAGCCGGGCTCGAATAAGGCCGCGCAGCTCATGCAAGGTTGTGTGCGTTGTATCAACCGTCAAATCAGCGCGCTCATGCAGTGGCATGAGCAGATCACGTTCGCCTCGAATGGCCTCAGACAGCGGTTTTTCGGGACCGCTCAGGGGGTGGCGCCGGCGGGTCTCAGAAAAGCGTTTGAGCAGTGTTGCATCGTCGGCATCTAAAAACACAATTTCGGTGGCTAAGCCTTGGCTTGCCAAGCTTGCGATAATCGCCGGGAAGTGCGCCAAGTCATCGGGTCGGTTGCGGGCATCGATACCCACGGCGTAATGCGTGGTGAACTCGGTTTGGGCGATGTGCTGGCCAAATGCTTCGAGCAATGCAACGGGCAGGTTGTCGATGCAATAAAACCCAGCATCCTCCAGCGTTGCCAGGGCAAGGCTTTTGCCCGAGCCCGATAAGCCGCTGACGATCACTAAGCGCATGGAAGGCTTAGTCATTGGTTAGCCCTTGCTGTTCACAAACCGCGGCATAGAGGTCTTGATCGCTCGTGCAAGCACGCAGCCGCTGGCCAAGTGCTGGGTCACGAAATTGCTCGGCCAAGGCGGCTAGCGTTTGCAAATGGGCGTCGTTGTCTTGGCTGGGCACCAGTAAGGCGACTAGCAGATCGACGGGTTGGCGATCGGCTGCGTCAAATTTTACCGGTTCGAGCAAATGCATTATTGCCGCGCGCGGTTGCGAAATTTTTGGGCTACGGCTATGCGGCAGGGCCACGCCCGCACCCAGACCCGTGCTTCCCAAGCGCTCACGCTGTGTGAGCTCCTCAAAAATGGCCTGCTCCGTATGTTGATCATCGCCCGATACCAGCAGGCTGCTCACCGCCTCGAGGGCGCGTTTTTTGCTTGATACCGCAACGCCGCAACGAATTCGCTGCGGCGTTAACAACGCGGAGATGTTCATGCCTTAGGGCTCCAGCGTTGACCCAACACCGCCTTCGGGACGGTGATGATCGCTGCGCTTTTCTTTGTGTTTAACCACCTGGCGATCCAGTTTGTCCACCAGTGCATCGATGGCGGCATACATTTCATCGGCGCTGGCTTCGGCAAACACGCGAGCACCACTAAGCGCCATTGTTGCCTCGGCTTTTTGGGTGGATTTCTCGACGGTCAAGATCACATGAACATCAACCACGTTATCGAAGTGCCGCTCGAGGCGCTCGAACTTCTGATTGACATAGTCGCGAAGCGCATCGCTGACGTCGACGTGGTGTCCGGTAATATCGATTTTCATATTCACTCCTTTAATACACTGCGCTGTCTAGCCATGGCTTATGCCATGCGTTTGCGCTGAGTTGATGAGGCAATCCCCATGGTCTCACGATATTTCGCTACTGTGCGGCGAGCGACATGAATTCCCTGGGCTTGGAGTTGCTCAGTGAGATAGGCATCGCTGAATGGGCGAGCCGGTTGCTCGGCGGCTACGAGACGGCGAATGCGCGCGCGAATCGCGGTTGCCGAGCACTCGCCGCCATCGGCGGTTGGAACGTGACTGGAGAAGAAATATTTAAACTCAAGGGTGCCCTGCGGCGTGCGCATGTACTTTTGGTTGGTGACGCGTGAGACCGTGGATTCATGCATGTCGATGGCCTCGGCGACCTCGCGCAAAATAAGGGGCTGCATGGCCTCTTCACCGTGTTCTAAAAAGGCTTGCTGGCGCTCGACAATACATTCAGCCACCTTGCGCAGCGTTTGTTCGCGCGATTCTAAGCTTTTAATCAACCAGCGCGCTTCCTGCAGGTGCTGACGCATGAGTTGATTATCGGCGCTATCATCGCCGCGCTGAATCAACCCAACGTAAGCGGCGTTAACGCGCAGGCTTGGTGAGGCCTGCGGATTAACATCCACTTGCCAGCGGCCATTGACGCGCTCAACCACACAGTCGGGCACGATGTAGTCAATGCGTGGCTGGCTAAACTGCGCGCCTGGGTGAGGGCTGAGTGTTCGTATCAGGGCAATCGCTGCTTCTAACTGGGCTTGATCAACGCCCAGTGCGCGCCGCAAACCCGCTTGCTGGCTATGGCCGAGGTCCTCGAAATGCGTGTGCACAATGCGTTGAGCCAGGCGGCGATGTGGTGTGTGTTCAGGCAGCGCATCCATTTGAATGCGCAGCGCCTCGGGGGCATCAGCAGCGGCGACGCCAATTGGATCGAGATGTTGAATAAACGTCAGGACGGCTTTTATTTCGTCCTCATCGGCTTCCAGATCACCCGGGATCGCCTGGGTTGGATCGGCTAAGTGACCGTTATCGTCAACACTATCGATGAGTGCCGCGGCAATCTGTTGGTCGCGCTCACTCAGAGCCGAGAGCTCCATTTGCCAGCGTAGGTGCGCCTGCAGTGAGGGTTCGTCAGCAGCATGATTTTCTAATGTATCGATGGCCGCATCGGCCTGCGGCATGCTTAAGGTATTGCGGCCGGCTGCGGTTTCGTCCCAGCGCTCATCGACACCGATATCTTCGCCCAAGCGCGCCGCATCAATGGCATCGCTGCCCAGCGGCGACTCGGAGGGGTCGCGGGTGAGCTCATCGTTGAGCGTGGGCGCATCGCTGAGTGACTCGGCGTAAGACTCCGCTTCATCGTCGGCTTCAAGCATTAAGTTGGATTCAAGCGCTTCGCGAATTTCGATATTGAGTTCAGCCGCTGGCAGCTGCAGCAGGCGAATTGCTTGCTGTAGCTGCGGGGTCATCGTGAGCTGTTGGCCCAAGCGAAGATTTAAGGACTGCTTCATATCCATCCGTGCGGTTAATTACCCGTTCAGCGTAACGCTGAGAGCCGCCTTGTCGCTAGTTCTATAAGCGGAAGTCTTCGCCGAGATAAACGGCTTTGACTTGTGCGTCATCAAGAATACTTTGCGCCGGGCCTTCGGCAATGACTTCCCCGGCGTTGAGAATGGCAGCTCGATCAACCAAGCCGAGGGTTTCGCGAACGTTGTGGTCAGTGATCAACACGCCGATGTCGCGTTGTGCCAAATGGCGAACAATCCCTTTAATCTCACCCACTGAGATGGGGTCAACGCCGGCAAATGGCTCATCCAGCAAGATAAAGCGCGGCGCGGCCGCGAGGGCGCGCGCAATTTCGACACGACGGCGCTCGCCACCCGACAGGCTGGCGCCTTTTTGATCGCGCAAATGCCCAACCCCAAATTCTTCCATCAGGCTGTGGGCTTGGTCTTCACGTTGGGTCTTATCAAGCTCAGGGCGAGTTTCAAGAATGGCCAGCAAGTTATCGATAACCGATAGACGTCGAAACACCGAGGCCTCTTGTGGCAGATAGCCAATACCCAGTCGCGCTCGGGCATGCATGGGGGCTTGCGTAATATCTTGACCATCCAAAACGATCCGCCCGGCATCGGCGCGCACAAGACCAACGATCATGTAAAAGCTCGTGGTTTTGCCGGCGCCATTGGGGCCGAGTAAGCCAACAATTTCACCGCTTTTTAGACTGATTGACACGTCGCTAACCACATTGCGCCCGGAAAAACGCTTTGATAGCCCGCTGGCTTTGAGCTCACTGGTACTCATTGGTTGTCGCTGTCTTCAGGATAAACGGTGACATTGACGCGATTGTCGGCCTGACCGTCGCCATCGGCAATGGTGCGCGCTTGCGCTGGGTAATGGGTGATGGTTTGACCGCGCACGTCGTTGTCGCCCTGCCATAAATGCCCGCCATTGAGCAGGATGATGCGCTCAGGCCCGCTTGCGTAATACTCCATGCGCGGTGCTTGCGCATGCCGCGTGGGCGCCTCGGGCTGGCGCTCACGGTAGGTCGCTGGGCTGCCATCAATTTCTATGCGCTGTAGTTCGCGATTGGCATCGGTATGAACGTGCATCACCTCGCCGGTTAAACGCATCGGCCCGCGCGTTAGGACGACGTTGCCAAAATAGCGGCTCACGCCGGTGTTGTTATCGACCTCGGCACGATCGGCACTGAGTTCGATGGGGGATGGGTTTTGCGCCCAGCTTTTTGTCGGCGCTATTAAGATCACGCCCAAAATGCCGACGAAAAGCGCGATCGCCGCAAAGGCGATGCGCGGCTTATGGTGGGGTTTGTGCCGGGTCATAATGTCCTGTCACCTCGCTGTTGAGCTCGATGCGTTGTTCGTCCAGCCAAGCTTGCGCACCGATCGCGGCAATATCATAGCCTGGCCCGGTGAGCGTTACCGGGGCGTTAGTCTGCGCGTAACGCGTGGGTAGGGTTAAATCGACAACCTGAGTGCTTAGCGTCACTCGACCGTCGGGGCGGGCTTGTGACAACACGACATTGCCTTGTAATCGCGCCTGCTCTTGGTTGTTCCACGTTCGCCCCTGATCGGCTTTGCCGACCCAAGGCGCAGCTGACTCCATGCTGACCTGCCAGCGTGGCTGATCAAACTGCCACAGCCCCGCGCTGTCGAAGTAGCGCGCCGTGGGTGCTTGTGCACGGTAATCAAGCGCGCCTTGATCATTCATCGACCAGACTGCCAAATCGCGGGCATAGGCACTTAATAAAGGGCCAGTCTCATTATCGGTGCGCGTAGGCTCTGGCGGCTGCGCAAAAAACCGCGAGGCAATGAGTGCGCCGACAACAAGCGCTAAGCCGCCAATCCATAGAGTGCGTGACTTAAGCATGGCAACCCCGCCTCACATGACCCCAGCGCGCAGCAGGTCGTGCATATTCACCGCGCCAACGAGCTCGCCATCGCCGTTGGTGACCAGTAATGCATTAATACTGTGTGCTTCCATCAACGCCAGTGCCTCGGCGGCAAGCTGCCCGGTGGTTAGGCGCCGTGGGTTGGCGGTCATTACTGCTTCGATGGGCGTGGTATGGACGTCTACGCCTTGATCGAGGGCGCGGCGCAAATCGCCGTCAGTAAACACGCCAGCGAGTTGACCCTGCGCATCGCTCACCGCGGTCATGCCTAACCCTTGGCGCGTCATCTCAAGCAAAGCTTGTGATAACGGCGTGCCCAGTTTGACATTGGGGAGTTGATCGCCGCCGTGCATTAAATCATCGATATAAATAAGCAACCGCCGTCCTAGGCGCCCGCCCGGATGGGAGCGGGCGAAATCATCGGCGGTAAAGCCCCGGGCATCGAGCAGGGCAATCGCAAGGGCATCACCCATGGCAAGGCTGGCCGTTGTGCTTGCTGTTGGCGCAAGACCCAGGGGGCAGGCTTCTTCGCTCACCTCAACGTTCAGGTGCACATCGGCCGTTTTGGCTAGCGTTGAATCGCTAGCCCCAGTGATTGCAATGAGGTCGACCCCGCGACGTTTGAGTAGCGGTAGGATTTGGTTGATCTCGGCAGTTTCGCCCGAGTGCGACAAACCAATGACGACATCGTCGCCGGTGATCATGCCCAGATCGCCATGGCTGGCTTCGCCGGGGTGGACAAAAAACGCAGGGGTGCCCGTGCTCGCCAGGGTGGCGGCAAGCTTGCCGCCAATATGCCCAGACTTACCCATCCCCAGCACCACCACGCGGCCTTGGCAAGCCAATAAATACCGGCAGGCCTGGGCAAATTCAGGCCCAATGCGCTCACTCAGCGCGGCAACTGCTTTGGCCTCGGTGGTAATCACCGCACGGCCAAGCTGGCAAAAATCATGATCGCTTAGCATGTCGCGCTCCTTGCTCATTGGCCCATCGTAAACAGCAGCCCTTGGTAGGCAATAAATGCGGCGAATAAAAGCCCGCCTTCTAATCGTGCGATGTGACCCCGACGGCCTATGCCAAAACCAACGATGACTAAGGCAAGCATAAACGCCGTCATAATGCCGTAGTCGCGGGCAAGACTCATCCCATCCACGGCAAACGGCGTAATAACCGCGGCAATGCCCAGCACGCCGAGCAAGTTAAACAGGTTTGAGCCAATAATATTGCCGATCGCAAGGTCATCGTCCCCGCGTCGCACACTGGCAATGGCCGCGGCCAGTTCGGGCAGGCTGGTACCA